>JANXMS010000033.1 GCA_025354525.1 Acidobacteriota bacterium | reverse complement strand
ATTGTCGTAACCCCGAACAGAATCGCGATCACCAGCAAAATCAGCAACGCAAAGCTGGTCGGCTGCTTCATCACCTCTACCGCCTGCTCGATACCCGGGTCATTGCCGCCCTGCAACCGCATCTGTTCGGTCCACGCGCTGATCAAATCGCCGTTCGACGAAATCGCCACCATCGCCATCGTCAACACCACCAGCGTCAGCACAAACGCAAACACGCCCGTGATCCAGCCAATCCGCGCCCCGCTCTTCACGGTCATCGGCTGCCCCGTCCATCGCCGATAGAAGACGACCGAAAGAAAACCACCCGCCACCAGGATCACCACCCGCCACAGCAGCGCCGCCGCAAACGGCAGCGGCACGGTCGAGAAAAAGAAAATCAACGAAGCCGTAAACAGGGCCGCCCGGATCGCCTTCCCGTTGTGGAAGTCAATCGGCAACACGGCTTCGACCACCGGCGGAGGCGGCGGGGCTGGCGCTATCTCCACAGCCTCTTCCACCGGAACCTCTTCAAACAAAGGCTTACCGCACTTATGGCAAAACCGCGCGTCCGAGGGCAACTGCGCGCCGCAATTACAAAATTCTGGCACTGCTTTAGTTTCCGCCACAATTACTAGATGCCGCAACCGGCATGATACGGTGTTAGAACATGTCCCCACTGACCCTGCTGGTCGTTTCCAACCCAGCCGCCCCCTACTTGAAGGTCCTGGACCATCTCCCCGCCGACACCAAAGTGGTCATCGGCAACACTCTCGAGGCCTTCGCCCCGCTCGGCGACCGTGCTGACGTCGTTCTGTACTGCATGAACGCCGGCATGAAACTCGAAACCGCCTGGCCCCTCGCAGCCAACGCCCGCTGGATCCATTCCATGTCCGCCGGCCTCGAGTCCACCCTCTTCCCCGCGCTCGTCGAAAGTTCGATTCCCATGACCAACGCCCGCGGCGTCTTCAAGGAATCGCTCGGCGAGTTCGCCATCGCTTCTATCTTTCACTTCGCCAAGGATCTTCGCCGCATGGTGCGCAACCAGCAAGCGGCCCGCTGGGAGCAGTTCGACGTTGAAATGGTCTCGGGCAAAACGCTCGGAGTTGTCGGCTACGGCGAAATCGGTCGCGCAGCCTCCGTTCGGGCCCAGGCCCTCGGCATGAAGATCCACGCCATCCGCCGCCGCCCCGAACTCTCGAACGACGATCCGATTGTCTCGAAAAGCTTCGCCATCGCCGACCGCGCCGCCATGCTCGCCGACTGCGACTACGTCCTACTCGCCGCCCCGCTCACCGACGAAACCCGCGGCCTCATCGGCCCCGCCGAACTCGCCGCCATGAAGCCCTCCGCCGTGCTCATCAACCTCGGCCGCGGCCCCGTCGTCGACGAAGCCGCCCTAGTCGAAGCACTGGCTTCCGGAAAGATCCGCGGTGCCGCCCTCGACGTCTTTGATGTCGAGCCCCTCCCCGCCGACCACCCCTTCTGGACCATGGAGAATGTGCTCCTCTCGCCCCACTGCGCCGACCACACCGCCACCTGGACAGAGGAAGCCATCGAACTCTTCGTCGAGAACTTCCACCGTTTCTCGAAGGGCGAACCGCTCCACAACGTCGTCGACAAGCGTAGCGGCTACTAGCTTTCAAGCATCGCGACGAAGGCGGTTATTCGCCGCGCGCGGGTCTCCGCCTTCTTCGCCGTCTGCAGTCGGAATAGGATCGAATACCGATTCTGACTGCTGAGCGCCGCGTAGGCCGCTGCCGCCTTCGGGCTAGCCGCCAACGCGGCCACCAATTCCGGGGGCGGTGCTGCTGTCTTCGGCGAATCGTAAGCCGCCTCCCACCGCCCATCGCCCTTGGCTCGTTCCACCTCGGCCATCCCCGCCGGCCGCATTTTTCCTGTTGCGATCAGCGCGGCGACCTTTTCCCGATTGATCTTCGACCAGATGCTCCGCTTCCCCCGCGGCGTGTAGCGCTGGCGATATGTAGTCTCCGATTCACCTTTCACTTGGCCGTCAATCCAGCCATAGCAGAGCGCGACATCGACGGATTCCGGGTACGAAACGCTGACGATTCCGGAGCCTTTTTTTGCGAAACGAAGCCAGATTCCCGCGGACGAGCTACCGTTCTCCTCCAACCAATCAGAAAACGCCTGCTGCGTCGGAAAGCTATTGACAAGTAGGTCCACCACCTCATAATAAGGCGACGCGTACCCTGCTTCTCGCGTGCGCCTTTCTCCCCGGGCTCCTCCTGTGACGCTCGTCCGACCTCTCGGGAAAGCACCCCGGCAGACCCTTGCCGTCAACCGTCCCACATCTCAGCCTCGCGCCTGCGGACACATCCAGACCGTTCCCGCGGACCCCGCCGTCGACCCCGGCATCCTCCATCGCGACCTAGTCTCCCACAGCCGAATGCCTGTTCTCGTCGGCACCCCGCCCTGCGCTTATCCCGGAAAGAAAACCAGATAGTTCCCCAATTAATAGCTTGAATCCGATCAAGGCTTGGCCAGCCCTGTACTTGCTCTGCGTTATTCCTGTGATGTACCTTTCATTAACCCTTGCCTCCAAATAGTTGATCTGATAGCATCATGTGCCTAAGGGAGTTTATTCATGCACCAAGTAGTCTCGCGCCTGTTACCCATTCTATTGCTCGTCGCCTCCGCGGCCTTCAGCCAAGTCACCACCGGCACCATCCTCGGCTCCGTCACCGATTCCTCCGGTGCCGCCGTCTCTGCCGCCACTATCACCATTACCGAAGTCAACAAAAACACCACCAGCCGCGCCCAAAGCGACGACTCCGGCTCGTTCAATGTCCCTTTCCTCGTCCCCGGCACTTACACCATCGCCGTCGAGAAGCAGGGCTTTAAGAAGGGCGTCCAAACTAACCTCCTCCTCCAAGTTGACCAAAAGGCTCGCGCCGACTTCCAACTCTCCATCGGCAACGTCTCGGAGACCGTCGAGGTCACCGCCTCCGCTCCCCTGGTCCGTTCCGATTCCGCCGAACTCGGCGAAGTCATCGGCACTCGCGCCGTTCGCGAACTCCCCCTCAACGGTCGTAACTTCGCCCAACTCGTCTACCTGAACCCCGGCGTCACCCCCGGCCAAGCCGGCGAAAACCTCTCCGGAGCCTCCACCTTCAATCCCCGTGGTCCGTCGAATTTCAACGCCCTCGGCAGCCGCGCTAACACCAACGCCTGGCTCGTCGACGGTATCGACAATAACGAGTACACGTTTAATACCGTCATCGTCGCCCCCAGCGTCGAATCCGTCCGCGAGTTCAAAACCCTCACTGGCGTCTTCTCCGCCGAGTTCGGCCGCGGCGCCGGCGTCGTCTCCATCTCCACCCAATCCGGCACCAACGATTTCCACGGCAACGTCTTCGAGTTCCATCGCAATCACGTTCTCGACGCCCGTAACGTCTTCGCCCCCGCCAACCAACGCAAGCCGGTCTTCCGTCAAAATCAGTACGGCATCGCCGTCGGCGGACCCCTCCTCATCCCGAAAATTTACAACGGCAAAAACAAGACGTTCTTCTTCTTTGACTACGCCGCCCTCCGCACCGGTCGCGGCATCGCCACCGTCAACACCGTCCCCACAGCCCCCATGCGCAACGGCGACTTCAGCCAGTTGATCGCCGCCGGCGGCCCTAACCTCACGATCTTCGATCCCCGCTCCACCCGCGCCGTCCCCGGTTCCAATACCCCCGCTCGTGACCCCTACCCCGGCAACATCATGCCCGCTTCGGCGATCAATCCTGTCGGTCGCAACGTCCTGAGCATCTACCCCTTGCCCAACGCCCCCGGCCGCGTCAACGGCCTCTTCGACAACTTCACCTCGGTTCCCAACCGTCAGGTTCGCGACAACGTCTACACTGGTCGCTTCGATCATGTCGCCAGCGCAAAAGACAATATCTTCTTCCGCTACACCTATAACAACTACAACCTCACCGCTCCTCAGGGTCAGTCCAACTGCTGCCTCCCCACCCCCGCCGACGCCGCCTCTCGCTTTACGCTCGGACCCTACGTCGCCGGCCTCCAGGACACGATCCTTACCACCCAAGGCGCGGCCTTTAACTGGACCCGCATCCTGAAGCCCAACCTGCTGCACGAGTTCCGCGCCGGCTTCGCCCGCACCAACCCCATCACCACCCAGCAGGACATCGGCATCAACGCCGCCACCTCCCTCGGCATCCGTAACATCAACCTGAATCGCCAGTCCTCCGGCATCCCGACAATCAACATCGCCGACATCACCGGCATCTCCGGCGGCCCCGCCTTCCTCCCGGTTAACCCCCTCCAGACCCACTACCAAATCGATAGCGCCTGGAACTGGACCGTCGGCAAACACACTCTCAAGTTCGGCTGGCATATCGTCCGCCGTGACGCCCAACCCTTCGTCAACGAAGCAGTCCGCGGCAACATGAACTTCAACCGCGCCTTCACCTCGAACCCGTCGAGCCCCTCCAACTCCGGCTTCGGCCCCGCCACTCTGCTCACCGGCTTCATGAACAGCGGCAACCGCTCCGGCCTCTTTGAACCCTTCTATCTCCGCATCTGGGAGAACTCGCTCTACATCCAGGACGACATCAAACTCAGCCGCCGTCTCACCCTAAACCTTGGCGTCCGCCATGAGGTCTTCATGCCCGAAACGGAGAAGTACGACCGCCTTCCCAACTTCGATCTCGGTACCCTGAAGGTCATCTACGCCGGTCAAAACGGCGTCTCCCGCTCCGCTGGTAAGCAAACCAACTGGAAGAACTTCGGCCCCCGCATCGGCCTCGCCTACGACCTCACCGGAAATAGCAAAACCATCATTCGCGGCGGCTACAGCTTGGTCTACTTTCCGGACCCCGTTACCGCCAACGGCCAGATCGGCCTCAACATTCCCACGTTCTTCACCCAGTCGCTTGTCTATCCGGACTTCCCCGTCGGCATGCAGGGCGTAGCCACTATCGACAACCCGTTCCCCCTGCCCGTCGCCGTCCAGCCCCGCACCACGGCCGAACTCAACGCCCTCAATCCGGCGCCCCGCATCAACGGCCATTCATTCCTCAACCGGACGCCCTACATGCAGACCTGGACCGCCAACCTCCAGCGCCAACTCGCGCCGTCGCTCATGGTCGAAATCGATTACGCCGGCTCCACCGGCATGAACCTCGCCCAGGCCTATAACCCAAATGAGGTCCAACCCGGTCCCGGTGCCCTGGCACCCCGCCGCCTCCTCCAGCCGCTGAACAACGTCAACAATATATTCTTTGTCGAATACCGCTCCCGCAGTTCTTACCACAGCATGCAGTTGAAGGCTACCAAGCGTTACGAGAACGGACTCCAGTTCCTTGCCGCCTACACCTGGGGCAAGTCGCTCGACTACACCGGTTCAGTCGGTTCCGGCGGCGGCGCGTCCGGCGGCCCCCAAACCGTCACCTGTCTCGATTGCAACCGTGGTCCTTCGGGCTTTGACGTTCGCCACCGCGCCGTTTTCAGTTACGTCTACGATCTGCCCTTCGGCAAAGGCAAGAAGATGGATGCGGGGAACAAGGTTGTGAACAAGGTGATCGGCGGATGGCAGATGAGCGGCATCACAACGCTCACGACAGGCCGTCCGTTTACCCCCGGCCTCGCGGCTGGTGTGAACAATGGAGCACCCAGCTGGCCCAATCGCTTGGCCTGTTCCGGCAAGCTCGACAAGCCGGTCGCCGATCGTTGGTTTGACCCAGGTTGTTTCGCGGCTCCTCCGGCGTTCACTTATGGCAACGTAGGCCGCGGCATTCTCTACTCGCCGGGCAACGTGAACTTCGACACGTCGTTTGTAAAGAACAACCGCTTCGGTGCGGGTGAGCGTTTCAACGTTCAGTTCCGCTTCGAGGCCTATAACCTTTTCAACACGCCATACTTTGGCTTCCCGAACGCCTCCATCGGGTCGCCCACCGCCGGCCGCATCACTTCCACCGTCGGAGAAAACCGCAGCCTCCAGCTAGCGCTCAAATTCGAGTTCTAAACTCGAAAACGAACCCAACCTTTACGGCCCGCCACCCCCACCAGGGTCGCGGGCCGTAGTTTTTTTCATCACCCCTATAGCAAGTCGTGACTTAACAGAGGGCAAATCCGCGACGTCTGAAGAGATCCGGAGCAATGTCGGGAGAGAGGAAGGGGGATAGAGCCTCGGCGAGATCGACGACAAGCGAATGCATTGACGGGGCCCTGAGCTGGGA
>JANXMS010000029.1 GCA_025354525.1 Acidobacteriota bacterium | reverse complement strand
TCCCAGCTCAGGGCCCCGTCAATGCATTCGCTTGTCGTCGATCTCGCCGAGGCTCTATCCCCCTTCCTCTCTCCCGACATTGCTCCGGATCTCTTCAGACGTCGCGGATTTGCCCTCTGTTAAGTCACGACTTGCTATAGGTTGCAGTACGCCAGGCCCAGATGGCCGCCCGGCAAGAATTTGACCATGACATCGACGCCGGAATGCTGCCACCAGTCTTCCCGAGCGGCTGAGCCAAAGGTGGCCCGTTCGCGCACCGCGTACGTTTGGCACACTTCGGCTAGTCGCTGTTCGGGGGTCGCTACACCTGAGGCTGCGGTGAGTAATGGAGGGTCGATACTCGGATTTCGGTTTGGCTGGTTGGGTTGGAGCAGGTTTTACCGGTCCGGGAGATCAGCGATGAAGTTGAGGAATTTCGGATTCAAGCGGAGTGGGTCGAAGTCTGGTTCTTCGGTGAGTTGGCTTTTGCTTTTGAGGGTACCGCTTTTCTTGGCTTCTTTCAGCCAGCGGATCGCTTCGTCGACGTTGTGTTCGATCGCTTCAAGACAGGCCAGATTGAGTTGGGCGGATTTGGGGTCGATGCTCAGGGCCTGGAGGAGGTTTTTTCGGGCTTGGTCGAGCAGGGTGGTGGCTTGGTCGGGGGGAGCGACTCTAGCGGAGAGCATGAGGTTGGCGGCGAAGTGGCTCCAGGCCGAAGCGTCATTGGGCTGAAGACGGAGCGCTTCCTGGTACTTCAAGCTTGAGAGGGAGCGGAGAAGCTCCGCCTCGGGGCCGGTCTTGGTTTTGGCTTGTTCACTTAGCATGATCCCCCAGTTGGACCAGGACGGAGCGCGGTCGGGCTGGAGGCCAACCGCTTCTTGGTGCTTCTCGTTGGAGAAGGCGTAGAGCTGACCGGCTACTTCGCCGATCTTCGTCTTGGCTTGATCGCTTAGCGCGGCTCCCCAGTCGGACCAGGCCGAGGCGAGATCGGGCTGGAGGCGGACCGCTTCCTTGTGCTTCTCGCTGGCGTGGGCGTAAAGCTGATCGGCTGCTTCGCCGGACTTCGTCTTGGCACGCTCCCTCAGTGCATTGGCCAAATTTGCTATTGCCTCTTTCCGAAGAGGCTTTGATTGGGCGAGGAACGCATGAACTTGAACGTCGTCGCCGACGTCAGTTTGTGAAAACGGTTCTTGGCGATTTGACATAGCAGCCAAAAGTGAAGACGCCATCTCAGGATTCTGGGGAGCATGCCTGATCAAAAGCTGAATCACGTCAGCGGCCGAGGTCGTCGCCTTACCGAGATCCTTCATTCGATGTCCAATTACATTCGACGAATCTCCGGCCACCGTGAGGATTCGTTTCGTCAGGGTCAAGTACTCCATGGCGAGGTATTCGTCCCGATAGTCGCGGACGAACAGGGTTTCCATGAGGGCCAATTGGGGATGATACGAGAGGCGGAGTGGTCTCGAGCCTAAAGCGCTCTCCAGTTCCGTGAGCCGCTTCTCTCGATACTCCAACTCCCCATTGGGGGCCGGGCTGGCGACCAGGATAGTGGGCTTGGGACCGAGGACCGTGGAAGCGTATTCTTCGTCGCTAGGGTTAGGGTCGACTTCGGACTTCGGGAGGGGGTGGATTCCGGTAAGCTCCAGGAACTTGCGGGTGCCTTCTACGTTCTGATCGTTTAGTCCCGTGACCACGACGAGCGAATCGGCGAGCGGACCAACACAGAGACCACCAATTTCGGTGATCCCCGTCCGGCTGTCAACGAGAACATAATCATAAGGCGTTGGGCGCGGGGCTTCGAGATCCTTCAGCCATTCCGGCACGAACAGAAAGCGCTGGGCTTTGCAATAGAAATGGAGAATGCGGCTCATCGCGACCAGTTCTGTTTGCGGGGTGCCCCCGAGGCCGAGGCCGGCGAAACGATCCTCGTATTTGCGATCCAGGCGTGGGCCAAGGAGATCCAAACGACCAAGACTTCCGAGTTCTGGCTGCAGGGTGGCCAACTTCTCTCGCTTTACCGAACGCAGGAAATTCGATAGCGGGGGGAGTTGTTCGGCTAAGACCGCGCGGGATTCGGGAGAGGTGGAAAGTCGCTTTACTTCCCCGAGTAACGTGAGGACGTCCTTTGCACCGATCAGCGGAGGGTCTAGCTCCCCGTTTCTTTCCAAAAACCCACTAATGCCCGGTGCCTCCAGATCCATGTCGACCATCAGCACGTGTCGTCCCCAACTGGCCAACTGGTAGGCGACATTCATGAGCGCCATGCTCCGCCCGACGCCGCCTTTGTAGCTGTAGAACGTGAGGATTCGGGGAAACGTAGGAGCGGTCATGGCTGTAGAATTAGACGTATTTCAGTTCGGCAACTACTGGAATTGTCGCTATTCTGAACATCGGGGAAGCGGATGGGCGGTTCTGGCCCGGGGGTGCGCTGAGGGAGGGCATCTCGGAGCAATAGCGTTCGACCAAGGTATGAAAGTCGTTCGCATCGAGAAGATGACTTGCTAATTCGGCCATCAGATTCGCCGCGGCTGGCTTGCCGAGTTTGCAGCGGATGGCCGCTTTTATGACAAATGCCGTAACGCATCGATCATTAGACAAAATTGCTTCCGAAGCGGCATCTTGCGCGGTAGCCATATCTCCGGCGGCAAGCGCGGCTTTCGCACGCTCGGTGGCGAGCTTGCCGAGTTGATCCAGTTCGCGGCGGGCTTCGAGAGCGGGCTGGTAGACGATTTGGCCGTTTCGACGGAGCCACAATTGATGGTCAGGCTGAGCGGCGAGAGGTGAGCCCGGAAAGAAGGTTAGTTCCTGGCGATCTCGCAGGGACTCCGCCTCCGTGAACGGGAGTTGCGTGGCACGCTCAACAACGTCGAAACGGATTGCGAAGGGCGGCACGAGAACGATGTCCGGATTGCTGATCGAACGAAAAACGGGAGGCACGATAGCCGGGAGCATGGTTTGATCGCGATCATCGGCATAGCCAATGATCTCCAGGTCAGCGAGACTCCAGGCGGTTGGCTTCATTGCACTTCAGTATAACTTCCTTCTCAAGTAGGAGATACATTCGCGCTTCAGCGTCTCGAAGTCGCCGTCGTCGGGCCCATTGAAGGCAATCCGGTTTACGTCCTCGTCTGCGCACCATTGGAACAGTGCTTCGATGTCGGGATTCGCGGCGGGCAGGGCGCGATGGGCGAACACCGCTTGCAGATGGCGTCCGCGGAGGGCGACGCGCTTGGGCAGCCGCACTTCGTGAGTCCACATTCGTTCATCGCCGCCGGAGAGACCAAGGCAACCGGGCTCCGTAGGCGCTCTTCCTTCGATATAGCCCTCGGGTTGATCGAACAAATTATCCATGGAGAGACTGAGATAGTTGCGATGATCGGGGACCGGGAATTCGTGTTGGCGGAGGAAATCCGCGGGCGAAGCGAACTCGGGTGGGAAGCCTATGTGATGGACGAGGCCCCCGGAATCAAAGGGGGAGGCGGTGCCGTCGTGGGACCTTTCGTCTTCGAGCGTAGCGGCGAAGAGAAAGCCGCACTTGGTGTGCGGGTATCGAAAGGGGGCGGCATAGAAAAACACGGAATCACAAGTGCCCATTTTGACGTCGGTATCGTCCAGGGGGAGGGACTGGTTTGTATGTTGATTGAACGCGACACGGGAATAGAGTTGACTGTCTTGGCAGATGCGGGCGAACTTGCGTGGCATTGTTCCGTGGGACAGGAACAAATATTGGCTGAGTTGGGCGGCAAGCGGGGTTGCGGCAGTTAGCCCGGGACCGCCTGGGGCACCTAAGTGGGACCGGAGCCGGTCGCACTGGGTGAGTAAGTTTGCTTCGAGCTCTGGCCGACCCATGTGTTAGCTAGGGTATCAAGAAATAGGGCGGGGTCGAGCGTGGTGGGGAATGGATCGTGGTTGACGGTGACACGTCGCTGACAAACGAGCCGCACTTCTGGAAGTGCTCAATAGTCACGGTGCGCTGGCTGAATACGCCGAGCTGCAACGGCTTCAAAGCGTTGAGACCGGCAAGCTGGCAGCCGTGAACGATCGGATCGCCAATCTGAAGAAGATTGATGCGATCAAATCGCAGAGCCGGATCGAGCGGGAACAACTTCAAATCCTAGCGCGGGCATTCTACGAGGAGCGCAGGGCAGAACGGGAGCAGGCGATTTCCCTTTTCAATTCCTTTTCCCAGGCACTCTACAGCCGACCGGGAGAGTTGGTCGTCGATGTCACTGTTGTCCAAATTAGCCAAAAACCGTGATTAGGGGCGTTGAAAGCAAAGCATTTGCGTCGGTGCGATTCTCTGTTTGCAGTTGAGGTTGGTTATCGGAGCCGATTATTGGGTTGTTATGCTGTCCAACGTCGGATTC
>JANXMS010000614.1 GCA_025354525.1 Acidobacteriota bacterium | reverse complement strand
GATTCGTGGAGTTCGAATAGTCGATGAACTGGGAATGTCGGCCGCTTTTGAGGCCGTTGCGCCGGGAGCTGGCTTTGCCTGCTTCGGTTTTGGGGCCGGTGCTTTTTTGGGCATTGGCGCGGTTGATTTCGGCGCGGTTCGCCTTTTTCTCGGCGTCGGTAGGTGACGTTTCCATCGTGTTCTCCTTAGAAAGCTGGGGGTGAAACGGCGAACGCCCTACCGGGTGGGGTAGGGCGTTCGCAGAGTCTCGACTGAGCTTTGATTTGAGGCTAGCAGGTGAGGCGGCGAAAACGGCTCGGAGGGGGGGCTGGAATTCCTTGTAGGTGCATGAAGGGATAGGGACTTATTTTTATTTTCACACCTTGTGAACGGAATTTGGCGGAGAGGGAAAAGCAAAAAGCCGAGCTGGAAGTTATTGATTCGGTTGCAGTTACTGCCAGAGTGAGGGAACAATGAGGTTTTGCGGCATCGAAGGTGTCGAGTCGGTGCCCGCTGGCGTTGGCCGCCGCTCAAGAGGCATCGTTTGTTCGGCTATGCTAGGGAAAGATGGAAGGTAGACAATCGCTGCTTGGCGACTTAGTTCGACTGGCGCTCGGTGAGCCGAAGCTAGAGGTTCTGAGCAAGCTGCTCGTTCATTTGGCGACTGGCCTCGGAGGATTTGGGGCGACGCTATGGCAACTGCGCAGCGCGGACGGTCGCGTAGCGGGGACGTCTTTACTGGCGGACTCGATAGCGGATCCCGAGGCTGGCCACCTATTCGTGCTGGCGCACGGATTCGAGGATCAAAGCTATCGCTGCGCTTATCACGATTTACCGTTGCGGATGGCTACGGGGCAGGCGGTTTTGCGGGGCAGTTGCGAAATCGAGGATGCGGAACGCAGTGAGCTGATCGACCATGAATCCGCGTTCGCTCGACGGGCGAATCCTGGATCGCTTTTAGCGGTCCGGGTTAGTTTCCCCGATGGTTCTTCTGGAGCACTGACGCTTTATCGAAGGGGTAAAGGGCCGTTCTCTGGAGAGACCCGAGAGGCTTTGGTGTTCCTGGCAGAACATGTGGCTTCGCTTTACTTCGCGGTTCGGGACCGGGTGTCTTATCAACTGGTGAACGATGTGACATCGATCGTGATCGACACGGCCGCTGATCGGGCGGAAGTGAATACGCAGTTGGCGGGAGTTTGCCGCCTTATTCGCGAATCGTTTGGCTGTTTAGAGACTACAATCCTGCTGGAAGATCGACTTGTGAATCGGGATGAGTGGGAGCTCAGCGCGACGACATGTAGAGAGTTATTGCGTAAACCGACTTATTCTGGTTCGGAGTCCGGCGCGACGGCGTGGGTAATCCGGAAGGGGAAAGCCTTGTTCGTCCTGGACATGTTTTCGCCGCCACCGTCCATCGTTACCGAGACGAATTGGTCTCCACTGATCGGTCTGGCGGAGAAGCTGAGGGGGTTATACGGGCTGGCCGACGACGATGCGGTGCCGCCGAACTGCTTTGCGGCGGTCCCGCTGCTCGCGGATAAGAAGGTGATTGGAGTGTTGCGATGTTCGGCGTGTGCGAATGCGCCTTACTTTATCGCCGAGCGGGAGATAAAGCTGCTCGAAATTCTGGCGAGCCGGGTGGCGAGCTTCTGGGCCCGTTGGATGCGGCTTCGCGAGGTGAGGCAGAGTGGCGAAACGTGGCGGAAGTTCGTTGAAGATCTTAATGTGCTCAATCCGCACAGCGGCGACCTGACGCCGAAAACGAAGACACGGCGTCTGAAGGAGGTCGCACAGAAGAGTTTCTACAAAGCGGCACTCGGGGTGATCCGTGCTTCTAACTCGGATATCGATGCGATTGAGTTTGCGATGGCCGATGTAGGACGACGGCAAATTGAGCCTGTGGCGTGGATTGGCAAGGAGTGGGATCGAGCCGTCGCAAGCAAGGAGGGATTCCAGCTACCCTTACTACCTCCGACGAACAATGCTTGGGCGCACGTTTACGATACGAAGCAGTTAGTTTTCGTCGAGGACACGAGCAATCCGTCAATCCCTTACGCGAACTTGATCCCGGCGACTAAACAGGTGCTGTTTGCCCCGGTAATGGCGGACCGGGAAGCAATCGGGGTAGTGGGAATTCGGACTTGGAGCCGATTCCGCGATGTGGAACAGGCTAAGGTGATGGTGCAGGTAGTGGCCATGGTGATGGCGTTGTACCACCAGTTGACGGAACTGCTGAGCGGCCAAGCACAGGTTTACCAAGATTTGGAGCACCAGATCCGCGGCCCGATTGTCCAGGCGTACAAACGGATTCGATCCGTCCTTGAAGATGATCGAATGTATCCGGTGCCGAATTCGGACTCCCGCCAAGTGGATCTGAATGCCGCTGGTGGACTTCTTGGCAAAGCGCGTCGCGTACTCAGCAACATTCGACTGTACGAGGAACTAGCGAAGGGGAGTGCGGTTGTACTGAAAAAGGCCAATTGTCCAGTGCGGGAATTGACGAAGATGCTTGTCGAGGCAGCGGTAGACAATCGGGTAATGTGGCAACATAAAAACATCGCCGTCAAGGTTAACGCAGAGTCTTTCGAGCCGATGCGCCAGCAATTGCAGTTGGACATCGCCAAATTCGAACAGGTGGCGAACAATTTAATCGATAATGCTGGGAAGTATGGACAACCCGGCTCGCTGATCGAGATTGACGGACATGTCGACGAGAACCGGCATTTGCGAATCACGGTGAAGAACAAGGCGGCCGTAATGATCGGTCGGGCGGAATTGGCCAAGATTGGAACCCGGGGCTACCGTTCCGAAGCGGCGCAGCGGTTTACGGCGGAGGGCCTTGGCAGTGGCTTATACTTGGTTAAGTTGATCGTAGAAGCGCACGGTGGAACTCTGATCATTTCGGAGACCGATCCCCTTGAAGACACTCGAATTGCGGTAACATTTCCCTTGGCCTAACCCTGCGTATGGCACAAAACAAGACAATACTTTTGATTGAAGACGATCCGTTTGCGGCAGATTGGGTCGGAAGAATCGTAAAAAAACGATTCGGTGCCAGTGTTGGGATTCTCCGGATTACATCTGAACGAGAGTTTCTTCTCCGGCTGCCACAATTGTCGAAAAGCAAGTGCTCCGCTATTATACTCGACCTAATTCTTCCATGGGAGGACGGGATTTCCTTGGGTGCTGGAAATGAACATCGTGATCGTCGGGGTGATGTTTACGAAGCCGGGATGAGAATTTTTGCGGACTTGAAACTCTCGAGCACATTCCGAACCGTTCCAGTAGTCATTTACTCAGTCAACGATGAAGACCGAATCGCTTGGCCTGACGAGATGGAGAGGCCTGGGTTCATCAACAAGCAGTCCCCGGACTTCATGTTGCTCGAATGGCTGGCCGCAAGCCTAGCCAAACCAACCTAGGCCACGAAGCTTTTGCGCTCTTCGCCAAGCAGCGATCCTTCGGGTGCGTTCTCGACGGTGGTGTAGCCCATGATAACCCGCTTCACTTCTTCTGAGAAATATCTAGGCGTCGTCCGCACTTCGACCCGCAACATGGTGAGTATTGCACCTTCGCTGAAGCGGTCCTTTGCCGTGGTAACCTTCGTGCGAACTTCGCGGGCGATGGTATCAATAAGTTGGTGGAGCTCGGCGGGGACGGTTTCGGTTACTTCTTGTTCAAAGCGACTAATCACGCCAAAATTCATGGCCATGTCTTTGATGCGAGGAAGGTTAAGACCGGGGAGTGTTAAGGGTATGAACTCAAGGAGCCGATCAAATAGATCTGGGCGACCGTCCCGTTCCGCGCGCTGCCAGATAAAGGTCGCAGCGTTCGCTAAATCCGCCTCGGCAATTCGGTAATCGTCTTTTGCGAGAACAGGCATGCGAACGAAACCGAAAAAACCGTCGGCGAGGGTAGCCGGTAGATCCGCGGGCCCCTGGTCTTGGAGTAGATCCAGCCAGAGTTGGCGGGCTTTGATCGAGTTTTCCGGTTGATTCCGTATCATCGCGGCGAGCAGGGCGGACTGGAGCGGGGTGCCTAGGTAAGTACCTGTGACGAGGGACGCGCGGCGGTCGAAGAGGGACCAAACCTTGTCGACGAGGAGGGAGCCAACCTCAAGATTGGCGCAAAGATGCAAGAGATTGAACTGGGCGCGATCCGGGAGCGCGGTAATCCAACCGCCGGTCAACCATCGACCTAATAGCTGGTCGGCAAGAACGGAGACGGAGGGTTGTCCATCGGATTGGCGGAGTGCCGCATCAGCCAAGAGTTCATAGGGTTCGCTGTCTCCAGGAAGCGAAAACAACAGGCCTTCGAGCGCCAAGGTCAACTCCGCAAGATGGTCACGGGCGTCTGAAGGGGGCAGACACCAGTCCCTTACTAGTTCGACCGCGGACAAATTCGGAGAGAAGTTCATTTAGGGCTAGGGCTCCGATAGCCAATCCTCAATTCTATCATAGTGGCCCTTGAGTAGTTCCCAATGGCGGCGCCGCGCTGACGGCAGGGTTATGGACGGGGTAGAAGCTGGCTGGACCCAGGCCCAGGCGTAGACCCAACTGGACTTTCGCTCTCGGTCGCGGTGGACGTACTCCGCCCGCAGGGCTAGAGCGGGGGTACCGTCGTCGAGACCCATGGGATGGCCACCAGTCGGCGGACAGGGCTTGCCGACGCACCACGAGGCGGATTGTGGGGAGGGGAAATGTTCCGGGTACCAACCCGCCTCCAGAATCGTTGGCCTGACGAGTGGGTAGACTTCGGATGCATCGTAACGAAGCAGAAGGCACAGCGACGGCTCGGCAGGGATCCGGACCCCCATCGCGGACATCCAGGTGGCGGCGTTAGTCTCAGCGAGCGCTTCGAATTCTCGCCAGCGACCAGCCCAAACACCATGGTACTGATTGCGACCTCCACTCCACTGCAGGGTGAAAAATCGATCTAAGAAGTCGATGGCCGACTTGTTCAGAGTCGAACCCAAACCAGTGGGGCGATCATCGGGAAACAAGCGTTTTAGTTCCTGACAAAGCTGCGAAAATTCAGTCGATCCAACGAGGCCAGGGTTCAGCGCCTGGGCGATGGTACTACTCTGGCGCTTCTTGAATTGAAAGACGGACACGAGGGGTACGGCGCCGGTCATCTTCAGGCGGATATTGACGTCATTAAGGCTGGAAAGAAAAGCCGGCGTGGCTGTGTTGTAGTTGAACTTCGATGCGTAGTCAGTAACCCCTACTTGGAGGCGCCTGTCAGCGTAAAGCGGCCCAGCGACAGGGATACTTGCCAGTTGCGCGAAGCGGGCAGTGGGGACTCGATGGTCACACTCGATATTGGCTCCCATAGCTTCGTAGGCGTCGTTGCCGCTGGACGCCCAGCGTTCCAACTCCGGAACGACCCAGGGTTGGGTTGAGGCGGGTTGACTGAAACTGTGGTGGACCCCAAAAACTAGACACAAAAATGGTTATTGCTTAAGTGTAGGAGGGCATTGAAAATGAAGGAGAATCAATGCCTCGAACACGCAAGACTCACTCGCCGGCTTTGAAAGCTAAGGTGGCGGTGGAA
>JANXMS010000565.1 GCA_025354525.1 Acidobacteriota bacterium | reverse complement strand
CCTTTCTTGGCCACGCCTCAAAAAGTCACGCACGGCCTCCCACCGTTTTACCCCAATATTGGCGGGCTCGCCAACGCTACCTCAACAGAAAACCGCAGCCAGCTCAGGCCGACCGGCAGGTGCCTTGTGCATAATTTAGGTGCCAGAAAATCGGGGCAAATGATAGAGGGTAGGTCTGTACACGCCGCAGTGCCGATTTTCGCTGTTTCTGGCGGTTAGCGACGAAAGTCAGGCGAGTAACGTGATGCACCGATTGGGCAAATTTGGGGCTCTTCGCTGTTTGACGTAAGTATGGAAATCGACCTAAAGCCCGATTTCCACATTCCCACTCGATTCTCTCGCTTCCCCGCTCAATCCCAAATAAAAGCACCGCACGCTCCCAGATCCCCTGATCGATTCGCGAGACCATCTAACCCGGCACCTCCAAAAGCCGAACGCCGTCGGTTCGCTTTCTCGTCTTCACCCACACCAAACAGCGAGGAGGTAGCGAAAGTATTCTACTCGGCGGCGCACGGTGTCAGTGAGATCAATTCCGGTTGGGTGATCGCCCGCTGATCTAAGGTGGGCGGCCCCGCCCTAGCGTCGCACCTCCGGCGACCGGAAAAACTAGCCGTCCTCACCGACACCTTCGACGATGCGGCTAACTCGAATCGTCGTCAAACGTTCTGGGCATTAATGGGTCTCGCCGAAGGCGGGAGCTATCCCAGCCCCTGCAGCACCCCAGTGCTATCGCCAAACGACGCTTCCTTCACGCCCATTCGCTCCATCAGCGCCAGATGCAAGTTGCAAAACGGCGTCTTCTTCTCAAACCGAAGCCGACGCCCTGGCCGCAGAGTGCCATTGCCCCGCCCGGCCAATAACAACGGCAGATTCTCTTCCAAGTGCCGGTTCCCGCACTTCAGCGAAGAACCAAACAGCACCATCGAATGGTCCAGCAGCGTCCCCTCGCCCTCTTTCAAATCTTTCATCTTCGTCAGCAAATATCCAACCTGAGTCACGTTCCAGTTGATGATCGCTTCGTACTGCGCCCGCGTCTCCGGAATGTCCCGATGATGCGATAACCCATGGAAATTCCCCTTCACCCCCGGCAAAAACGAATAATCTTTCGAAGACTGCGCATCGCCCAGCATCATCGTAGCCACCCGCGTCGAATCCGTCCAGAACGCGAGCACCATAATGTCCAGCATCAAGCGAACATGCTCCAGATGCGACTCCGGCGTCCCCGCCACCGGCCGATCCAACGGGAACCTTCCCTCATTAATCCAACGCTTCTGCGGCTTCATCGAAGCTTCCAACCGCCGTTCCACACTCCGCACCGACTCAAAATATTCGTCCAGCCGAGCCTGGTCGCCCCGGCTTCCGTTCGCCCGCAGCGCCCGCGCCTGCTCCCGCACTAGGTCCAACACCGACGTCTCATCCCGCTGCAACGAACCCAGCATCTCCGGCGACTGCGGATTCACACCCGATACAACCGGCTGCCGCTTATTCCGGAACAACCGGTCAAACGCCAACTGCGGCACAATCTCTTTCGGCACCGGCGTCTTCGGATCCGCCCACGACAAAAACGAACCCAGCGCCCGCGGAAATCCGCCGCCTGCCGTATCTATGCCCGTGCGCGGCGCGTCGATCCCTAACTCCAGCGATGGCAGCGGCGTCTGGTGGCCAATCCGCTGCGACACAATCTGATCCAACGTCGTCCCGCCAGAATCCAGATCCCCGCCCGTCGTCCGCTCCACAAACCCGCCCGACAGCCACGCCGGTACCTTCGGCCAATGCCCATTCCGCCCCACCGTGTTCTTGTTCCACAGGTTCTCCAGCAGCATGAACTCGCTCTGCAAACCCTCCAGCGGCTTCAAGTGCGAAGTAATCGCAAATCCCTCTCCATCCCCCGCCGGCGTCCAACTCTCCGGCCATACCCCGTTCGGCATGAAGATACACGCCATGCGCAACGGCGGTGCCGCCAACCGGTCAACCCCGGCCGCCGCCCCCATCACCCCCGATTCCAACCACGGCGTCGCCAGCGCAACGCCCAATCCCCGCAAAATGTTCCGACGTGTCTGCATGGTAACCTCGTAACCTACTTCGTACCCAACAAGCGTTTGGGAGCCTTCTTCACGGGCGCATGGCTCTCCATCACCGCCGCATCGGCCTGGGTATTCCGAAACGGTGTGCTTATAACAATATCGCGAATCAACGTCCGCGTTTGGTACCCGTTCTTCGCCATCGTATCCATCAGCCTCTGCACCGTGCACTGGTCCCCATCCTGCAACCCCCGGCCCAGCGCATAGCCTAACAATTTCGACGTAAACTGCCGCGTGAACTCCTCCTTCCGGTTCAGCAACACCGCCCGCAATTCCACCGGCCCATTAAACTTCTCCCCACTCGGCAACGCACCCGTCGCATCCACCGCCGACCCATCATCATCCTTATCCCGCCACCGCCCCATCCAATCAAAATTCTCCAAACCCAATCCAATCGGGTCCATCAAGTTATGGCAAGCCGCGCACGAAGTGCTCTCCCGATGCTTGGCCAACATCGCCCGCACCGTCATCTTCTTCGCCGCCCCCTTCGCGGCCTCCAGCGCCGGAACATCCGCCGGCGGCGGCGGCACCGGCGTTCCCAACAAGGTTTCCAGCACCCAAGCCCCCCGCAACACCGGGCTCGCCTGCTTGTAATGCGAAGTCATCGCCAACACCGAAGCCAAACCCAACACCCCCGCCCGCCGGTCGTCCGGCCATTGCACCAAATGAAACCCCGGCCCCGGCGGCAGCTTCACCTTCCCTTCCAACTCGTAATACTTCACTAACCGCTCCGTCAAAAACGTGTAATTCGCCGTCAGTAAGTCCAACACCGACTTATTCCCCGTCATGATATGGTGGAAGAACAGCTCCGGCTGCTCCCGCAAATCCGCCGCCCCTTCCGGCGTATAGAAGTGTTGTAACTCAGTCAGCAACGGCACCGCGCGCCCGCCGATCTCCTGCGTCCCCAGCCATTGGCCCATAAAACCGCCCGCCAATACCCGCGACCGCGGATCATCCAGCATCCGCTCCACCTGCGCCCCCAACACCTGCGGATCCTGCAACTTACTCTCACCCGCCAAACGCAGTAACTCCTCATCCGGCATCGTCGACCACAAAAAATAACTCAACCGTGAAGCCATCTCATACTGCCCCACCGGCCGGATTCCCGGCCGCGGGTCGTTCCCTTCCACCTTGAACAAGAACCGCGGCGAAACCAGCACCGCCTTCAACGCCAGCTTCACGTTCTCTTCAAACGGCTCCCCCCGCTTATCCCCCCGGTCGTACAAACTCAACAGCCGGTCAATGTCCTCCGCCGCCACCCGCCCCCGATACGCCCGCGGCAACACCCGCACCAAAATCCGCCGCGCCGCCATTCGCTTATCCACCGGCGATTGACCCACCTCCAGCCCTAACAGCCGAAAATGCAGCGCCCGCTTCTCCGACGTCACCTCCGTCGGCCGCTGGTCCACCGTCAAACTATAAAATTCAATCCGCTCCCCCCCGTTCACTACCGACACCGTATGCGCCCCGCGCCCCAAAGTCGCCGTCACCGCCCGTGCCGTCGCCCCCCCCCCCGAATCCCGCGCGTACGCCACCGATCCCGCCGCCACCCCATCCACCAAAACCTTCATCGTAAACGGCGTCAACTTCGGCCGCTCCACCGACACCCGCAGCGAATACGATCCCTCCGCGAACACCGAAAACGTGGTCGTCAACTCCTCCCCCGGATTCAGAAACCGGGACGGCTTTATCCCCGTCGGTGCCGCCGTCACCGGCGTCATCTCATGCGACAGCACCAACCGGTTAAACGGAGGCGTCACCACCATCCGATCCAGCACATGCGTAGCCGCTTCCATATACCGCTCCATCATCATCGGCGGCACGTACAGCGTCTCCCCGTTCGTATCAAATCCCGCCCCGCCCGCCTCATCCGCCGGAAACAAGTCCGGGGCCACCACATCCAACCCAAACAAATCCCGAATCGTGTTCTTCCACTCCCGCCGGTTCAGCCGCCGAGACGCTACAAAACCCGCATAGTCCCCCGTCCCGCAACCCGTCGTCCGCAGCCGATCATCAATCCAATTCGCCACCAACATCCGATCAGCTTCCGAAATCTTCGCCGCCCCCGGCGGCATCGTCCGATTTCGCAGCTGCGTCGCCACATCCCGCCACAACGTCCGCCGCGTCTCCACATCCGTCGGCGATTCCGACTTCAAGAAATCAATCCGATTCCGAGGGTTCGCCGGATTGTGACAACCAGCGCAATTTTCCTTTAAAACTGGCCTAATCTTTGCCAAAAACTCGTCCGGAGCCGCCCAGACCACCCCACCCGCGACTACCAATAAAAGAAACTTCACCCCCAAACTCTACAGCGCCGTGAAATTCGATGTCAACCGTCGATTAGTTGTGGTTTACTCTAAGGAACATTCGGTCCCCGACGACCCCCTTCAGGAGATCTCCCATGAACCGTCTTTCCCTTCCCATCGCCTTGGCGATGCTTCTGGCCCTGCACCAGCCGGCCTTCTCCCAAGTCCTCTATGGCTCCATAGTCGGAACCATTGAGGACCCTTCGGGTGCCGTCGTTCCC
>JANXMS010000475.1 GCA_025354525.1 Acidobacteriota bacterium | reverse complement strand
CCCCAGGGCGTCCTCCCCCTCTACTACACCGAACTCATCCGCGAACGCCTCCGCAGCCGAGACCTCTCCGCCGCCGCCTTTCTCGACATTTTTAACCACCGCATCGTCTCGCTGTTCTATCAAGCCTGGGAAAAATACCGCTTCCCCATCGCCTACGAACGCGGCGACCGCGACCGCTTCTCCCATCATCTCCTCGACCTCATCGGCCTCGGCACTGCCGCTCTTGCAAACCGCCAACCCCTCCCCGACGATTCCCTCATCTACTACACCGGCCTCCTCAGCCAAAGCGCCCGTTCCGCCTCGGCCATGCGCAATCTCATCGCCGATTACTTCAACGTACCCTGCGAAATAGAACAATTTATCGGTGCCTGGTATCCCCTCATTGAAGAGACCCAGTGCTGTCTCGACGCCCAAGACGTCACAATTTCTGAACAACTAGGCTTCGGCGCCGTCGTCGGCGACGAAGTCTACGACCAACAGTCCGCCGTCCGCATCATCCTGGGCCCCTTGTCGTTGCGCCAATATTGCGATTTCCTACCAGACGGTGTCGCCCACGCACCACTCAAGGCGCTTGGTCGCCTCTTCGGCGGGCCCACTATCGACTTTGAAGTAAAATTAATTCTCGCCAAGGATCAGGTGCCCGAATGCCTCGTCGGCGTTCGTCCCCCTCCCGTCCGCGAGGAAGAAGAATTTACCCTGGAGCAAATCCAACTCGGATGGACCTCCTGGGTCAAAACAGTGCCGCGCCATATCGATGCGGCCGATGCCATACTCCGTTTCTAGGTGAGCAAATGAGCGTAAATCTAAAAAGCCTAATCGGCAAACTGAACCAGACCACCCGCGCCGCGCTCGAAGGCGCCGCCGGACTGGCCCTCTCCCGGACCCACTACGACATCGAGATCGAACACTTCCTCCGGAAGCTTCTCGATGCCACCGATAGTGATGCCGCCCACATCCTCCGGCACTTCGGTGTCGATTCCTCGCGCCTCACGCAGGAACTCGACCGAAGCCTCGACAAGATCAAAACCGGCAACGCCCGGACCCCGTCCATCTCGCCGTCCCTCCTCAAGATGTTCACCGAAGCGTGGACCATCGGATCCATCGAATTCGGCGACGGTCAAATCCGCACCGGACTCTGCCTGCTGGCCTTGATCAGTAATGAAGAACTCGCCCGCATGGTGCGAGACATTTCGAAGGAGCTTCAAAAAGTCAACGCCGACGGGCTCAAGAAAGAGTTCTCCGCCATCTCCGACGCTTCCAATGAATCCGTCGCCCCCCTCGCCGCCGCCGGGCCCTCCGGCTCTGGTGCGGGCGGCACCGCCAAAGCCGGCTCTGGCAAACAGCCCAACCTCGACGCCTACACCGAAAACCTCACCGAAAAAGCCCGTAAAGGCAAAATCGACCCCGTCCTCGGCCGCGACGCCGAGATCCGCCAACTCATCGACATCCTCCTCCGCCGACGCCAAAACAACCCCATCCTCACCGGCGAACCCGGCGTCGGTAAGACCGCCGTCGTCGAAGGCTTCGCCCTCCGCCTCGCCCAGGGCGACGTCCCCGGCTCGCTGAAAAACGTCGAACTCCATTCGCTCGATCTCGCCCTGCTCCAAGCCGGTGCTGGCATCAAAGGCGAATTCGAAAACCGCCTCAAAGGCCTCATCGAAGAGGTCAAGTCCAGCCCCAAACCCATCATCCTCTTCATCGACGAAGCCCACACCATGATCGGGGCCGGTGGCCAAGCCGGCCAGGGCGACGCCGCCAACCTGCTCAAACCCGCCCTAGCCCGTGGCGAAATGCGCACCGTCGCCGCCACCACCTGGGGCGAATACAAAAAGTACTTCGAAAAGGATCCCGCCCTCGCCCGCCGCTTCCAGGTCGTCAAGGTCGAAGAACCTACCGAAGAAGTCTGTCTGGTCATGATGCGCGGCATCGTCGGCATGCTCGAAAAGCATCATCAAGTCCGTATCCTTGATGAAGGTCTCGAAGCCGCCGTCCGCCTCTCCCATCGCTACGTCGCCGGCCGTCAACTCCCAGACAAAGCCGTCAGCGTCCTCGATACCGCCTGCGCCAAGCTAGCCCTCGGCCAAAACTCGACGCCCGCCGCCATCGAAGACCTCAGCCGTCGCCTCGACGACCTCGAAGTCCAACATCGCGTCCTCACTCGCGAACAAGCCGTCGGCACCGACCACACCAAACGTCTGGCCGCCATCTCCGAGGAACTCGCCACCTCCAAAGTCGATCTCGCCACCATCAAAGCCCGCTTTGAAAAGGAAACCGCCGTCGTCCTCAAAATGCGCGAACTCCGCGGCCAGATCGAGGACAAAGCCGCCGAAGCCAACGCCGCCGAAGAACTCGGCCCCATGCGCGAAGAACTCGCCAAATTCGACGCAGAACTCAAAGGCCTCCAGGGCGAAAACCCGCTCATGGGCGTCTGTCTCGATGGCCAAGCCGTCAGCGAAATCATCTCCTCCTGGACCGGCATCCCAGTCGGGAAGATGCTCAAAGACGAAATCGAAAACACCCTCAACCTCACCGCGCAACTCACCCAACGCGTCATCGGTCAGGACCACGCTCTCGATACCATCGCCCAACGCATCAAGGTCACCAAGGCCAAGATGGAAGACCCCAACAAACCCATCGGCGTCTTCATGCTCGTCGGCCCCTCCGGCGTCGGAAAAACCGAAACCGCGCTCACCCTTGCCGACCTCCTCTACGGCGGAGAACGCAACATGATCACGATCAACATGAGCGAGTTCCAGGAAGCCCATACCGTCTCCACCCTGAAAGGCTCGCCTCCCGGATACGTCGGCTACGGCGAAGGCGGCGTGCTCACCGAAGCCGTCCGCCGGCGGCCCTACTCCGTCGTCCTGCTCGACGAAGTCGAACAGGCCCACCCCGACGTCCTCGAACTCTTCTTCCAGGTCTTCGACCGTGGCCAGATGGAAGATGGCGAGGGTCGCGAAATCGATTTCAAAAATACGATCATCATCCTCACCACCAACGCCGCCACCGACCAGATCATGAAGCTTACGGCTGATCTCGAAACCGCCCCCACCCCGGCCGGAATCGTCAAAATCATCAAGCCGGAACTCGACAAGGTCTTCAAACCGGCCTTCCTCGGTCGTATGGTGATCATTCCGTACTACCCTGTCCGCGACGCGGCTCTCAAGCAGATCATCCGCTTGAAATTAGCCAAAATCCAACGCCGCCTTAAAGAGAACCACGCCATGGCGCTCTCCTACGACGAAGCCGTGCTCGACGCCATTGCCGCCCGCTGTACCGAAGTCGAAAGCGGCGCCCGCAACGTCGACAACATCCTCACCAACTCGCTCCTCCCCGACATCTCCAACCAGATTCTGGCCATGATGGCGACCGGAGAGCAGAAAGAAAAGATCGCCGTCACAATGGGCGAAGACGGCGCTTTCCTTTACTCCTAACCCCCCCCTCCAGCCATCACGCCAGGATCGCAACCCGGTCCTGGTCTGATGGCTTTTCGTCCCTGTTCGCGCAATATTTAGAGAGAACGGAAACTCAGTATGGCACCCAAACTTACGCAGAAAGATCGCCGGCTTGTCCTCACCACACCCCTCGGGGAGGATGTCCTGTTGATTCGCTCCATCCGCGGCCGCGAATCAATCTCCACGCTCTTCTCGTTCGAAATCGAAGCGTTCACCGGCAACGACAACAACGTCGATTTCTCTAAACTCATCGGCCAGCCGATGTCCGTCTCTCATACTCTCGACAACTCCGGCTTTCGCTACTTCCACGGCATCGTCAACCGCGTCGCTCGCGGCGCTCGCGGCTTCGACTACACCGCCTATCGCTTCGAAATCGTCCCCCAACTCTGGCTCCTCACGCGCATCCATCAAAGCCGCATCTTTCAACAGATGACCGTTCCGGACATCTTGAAAAAGGTGCTCACCGGCATCGATACCGCTTACGAAATCCAAGGAACCTTCGAAAAGCGCGACTACTGCGTCCAATACCGTGAAACCGATTTCGCCTTCGTCTCACGGCTCATGGAAGAAGAAGGCATCTTCTACTACTTCAAGTTCTCCAAAGACGGCCACAAACTCGTCCTCGCCAATACCGCCGCCTCCCACCCCGATACCCCCCATCTCAAAGAAATTGCCTATCAGGAAATCGACGGCGGCAGCGAAGGCGCCGAAAAAATCCAGTACTGGGAAAAGGTGCAAACCCTCCGCAGCGGCAAGGTCACTCTCTGGGACCACTGCTTCGAGATGCCCCACAAAAACCTCGAAGCCCAGGATACGATTCTTCCCACCGTCGCCATCGGCTCGACGCAACACAAACTTTCCGTCGCTAACGAAAAGCTCGAAATCTACGACTATCCCGGTGCCTACGCCCAACGCTTCGACGGCATGACCCCCAGCGGCGGCGAACAAGCCAGCGACCTCCAAAAAATCTACGAAGATAACAAACGCACCGTCGGCATCCGCATGCAGCAGGAAGCCATCTCCGGCCTAGCCATCGAAGCCCGGACCGATTTCGGCGGCATGGTCGCTGGACATAAGTTCGATCTCATCCGCCACTTCAGCGACGACGGCGCCTACGTCGTTACCGAAGCCGACATCGCCTTCCTCCAAGGCGGCGGCTACAACAGCAGCGAAAACGAAGACGGAGATGAGCACTTCGAAGTGTCCATCCGCTGCATCCCCATGGAACTGCCCTTCCGGCCGATGCAGCTTACCCCCAAGCCCGTCATCCATGGCACTCAAACCGCCGTCGTCACCGGCCCCGCTGGCGAAGAAATCTTCACCGATAAGTACGGTCGCGTCAAAGTTCAATTCCACTGGGATCGCGAAGGCAAAGCCGATGGCAGCAGCTCCTGTTGGGTCCGCGTCGCCACCCTCTGGGCCGGCAAACAGTTCGGCACCATCTTTATCCCCCGCATCGGAATGGAAGTCGTCGTCGCCTTTGAAGAAGGAGATCCCGACCGCCCCATCATCGTCGGCTGCGTCTACAACGCCGACTGCATGCCGCCCCACGTCCTGCCGGATAACAAAACCATGTCGGGCTTCAAAACCCGCAGTTCACCCAATGCCGGTGCCGACAACCTCAACGAAATTCGCTTCGAGGATCTCAAAGGTGAAGAGTGCGTCTTCATCCACGGCGAAAAAGACGTCGATTTCCGGGTCAAAAATGACTACCGTGCCCACATCGGCCACGACTTTGGCGAAAAGGTTATCGGCGACGTAAAGCTCGCCTACGACACCAACTTCGATACCAAAATCGGCGTCAACCAGTCCGTCGAAATCGGCACCGACTACAGCCTCAAAATCGGCGGCAAATCCGCCACCGCCATCACCGGCGGCCACACCCTGAAAGTTACCGGCGACTCGCTCCATCAGTCCACCGGCAACATGCACCATAAGTCCACCGGCACCATTAAAATCGATGCCACCGGAGCCATCGAAATCACCAGCCCCGCCGGCGTCACTCTCAAATGTGGTGGCAGCTTCGTCAACGTCGGTCCCTCCGGTGTCGCCATCAAGGGCGCCATGGTGTTGATCAATTCCGGCGGTGCCGCCGGATCCGCCACCGCAGTCTCCGCCCTCACCCCCGTCGCCCCCAAAGCCCCCCCCGAAGCCCTCACCCCCGGCACCACCGGCCTACCCAAAGCCATGGCCGCCGCCACCGGAAAGGTAGCCGGGCTCGGTGCAGCCGCCGCCGGTGCTGCCGGTGCCGCCGCCGCCGCCGCCACCGACTCGGCCCAAACCCACAAAGCTAACTCGGAAGAAAACAAGGAAAAGAAAAACTGGATCGAAGTCCACATGGTCGACGAAGCGGGTGCCGACGTCCCCAACCAACCCGTCAAAATCACGCTCCCCGACGGCAAATTCTCGGAGGGCACAACCAACGAGAAGGGCAAATACCGCGTCGACGGCATCGACCCCGGCGACTGCGTCGTCACCTTCCCCGATCTCGACCAAGAAGCCTGGAAGGAGAAATAACGCATGCCCACCGTCACCGTCAATCGCGGCGATAGCATCCCCAGCCTGGCGCACGACAACGGCCACTTCTGGGAAACGCTCTGGAATCACGGCGACAACGCCGCCCTCAAAGCCCTTCGCAAAACCCCCAACATCCTAATGCCCGGCGACGAAGTCTTCGTTCCCGAAATCCGCCTCAAAGAAGTTCACAAAGGCACCGACAGCACCCATAAATTCGTCCGCCGTGGTGTCCCTGCCAAAATTCGCATCCAGCTCATGATGCTCGGCGAACCCCGTAAAAACGAAAAATACACCCTCGTCATTGATGGAGTCTCCACCGAAGGCACAGCCGACGGTCAAGGCATCGTCGAAGCCTTCATCACTCCCAACGCGAAAGGCGGCAAGCTCATCCTCGTCTCTACCGGCGAAGAAATTCCTGTCGAACTCGGCCACCTGAATCCCATTGATACCGTCTCCGGTGTCCGCCAACGCCTCAGCAACCTCGGCTTCGAATGCACCGATGGCGAAGAACTCGACGACCAAGCCCAATCCGCCATCCGCCTCTTCCAGGCCGCCCAAGGCCTCGAAAAGACCGGCAAGATCGATTCCACAACCCGCAGCCGTATCCACGAACTGCACCCTTAATCCCTCGGAGATCGTCCTATGTTAGACGCAGTAAGTTCCGGTCTTGACGCCGTCAGCGGAGCATTAGGCGGAGCCGTCCCCGGCGGTCCCGGGGCCCCCGCCCCCATGGCCTTCACCCAGGGCGAACGCCTCGGCGGCAACACCGACTCCTCCCCAGGCTTCCAATCCCCCAACGAACTCCGCCCCCGCGACGCCGGTGCCCCCATCGAGTTCATCCACATGGGTTACGCCCATCCCGACTCTTCGTTTAACTTCAACCACGCCAGCCTCAAAGACGACGTCAACCTAGCAGTCACTCCCGGTGCAACCACGCACGGAATTATGTTCCGCGCCGCCCTCGAACGCGAAGCCCTCCTGCTCTCCTGCTTCATGACCGCCACCCAATCCGTCATGGCCGATCTCGAAAAAACCAAAGGCGGCCTCGGCGAAATGGTCTCCATGGGTGCCGACCTCCTCGGCGCCGGTGGCGGCACCAAAGCCCCCAAAGCCGCTGACGTCAACCCCTTCGGCGAAGCCGTCAAAACCGCCATCACCCCCCTCAACGCCGCCACCTTCGGCTATAAGCCCCTCCACAAGTGCGGCATCGACCTCCACCAAGCCCGCTCCAACTACCGCGCCTTCCTCGAAAAACTCCTCGCCCCCCCCGCCAACGATCCCGCCGGCGGCCTCCTCAACAAACTCCCCATGATGCCCGGCATCCCACCCGGCGTGAAGGACGTTTTCAACTTCATGACCGGACTCGCCATGAAACCCATGGATGTCTATCAAGGCTTCTACGTCCGCCTCGCCAAAGAGCTCGAACCCGTCATCGAAAAAGCCGTCCGCGCCTATACCGTCAAAGCCATTCTCGGGCAGGATAGCCCAATCTTTTACCTCTGGTATCCCAAGCCCCTCTCCCCTCCCGCGCCCGAAGAAGCTCCTGGACCCGGCACCGGCATCGGCTTCCTCGACGACGCCAAGAAGCAGTTCGACGACATCAAAAACAAGGTTGAAGATGTCGCTGCCGACATTAAAGACTTCCTCAACGCCGGCACCCCCCTCGAACCGCCCCCCGGAGCCGCCTACCTCGACCAAGCCATGCAGATCGCGCCCGCGCCGATCGTCCCCGGTGCCCCCCCCGCGCCGCCCAAAGAAGTCTCCGCCCTCATCCTCAGCGGCTTCAAAGCCTCCCTCGGCCTCAATAGCTTCCCCAGCTTCATCGAAAAAATCATCACCGAAATTACCGTGATGAACAACGAGTTCCTCCGCGAAGTCTATCTCAAACTCATGGAGCGGCCCGCCGTCGAACCCATCCAGGAAGCCGCCATGTACCGCGCCGCCCGCGCCCGCCTCCTCGATAAACTCGTCGCCCTCGTCATGGAGCAAATCAGCTTCCTCCAACGCGCCAAAGAGTTTTCTGTCAAGGTCCAAGGCAAGGCCCTCTCGCCCGGTGCCGCCCTGCTCGAGGCCGGCGAAGACGAACTCAACGACGAAGTCCTCCGCCACATGAACGTCGCCCTCGAACTCACCATGGGCGAACTCGTCGACAAACTCGAAGGCGCTCGTCAACAGGCCGTCGCCGCCAACGCGATCGCCATGGAAGTCTACCTCGGCATGTTCCCTTGGCTCATGGCGCTCAACTTCCGCAACACCTTCTTCCCCGTGTGGGATCTCATCATGGACAACACCTTTGGCAAGATCAGCGGCCCCCTTGGCGACGCCGTCAAATCCGCCAAAGACGCCATGGCCGACATCAAGA
>JANXMS010000279.1 GCA_025354525.1 Acidobacteriota bacterium | reverse complement strand
GGAAGTCAGTGGGGCCAACAGCGGGTTCACCCTCCGGGTGACGGGCCAAACAAGGGTTGAAATCGATCATCCCGTTTAGTATCAATCATTTCCCGATTACGGCGCGGCGGGGGGAGCCTTCAACTGCCGAATATAGGATCAAACGTGCGTGCCCACTTATGCGATGAAGTTGACTTTATTTTGGGGAGCGGGTCTCTTACGAAGACGCCTAGCGCTGATCCGACTGGAATATGCTTTGGGGAGAAGGGCCCCACTATCGTCCGGGGAGGAACATTGGGGGATGGTTGTAAACGACCACCGCGTCAGACCGGGCTGCGGCTGAAGCCGCAAGAAGGCTCGACGGGACGTTCGCCTCTCGCGAGGAGCAGCCGGCTTGCGATCCCACGCTGCGGAAATGCCCGCCGGGCCCGAGCTAAGTGATAGCAGTATCTAGGGTTAGAGGCACAATGGGGCGGGGCG
Source organism: Acidobacteriota bacterium (assembly GCA_025354525.1). Lineage (GTDB taxonomy): Bacteria > Acidobacteriota > Terriglobia > Bryobacterales > Bryobacteraceae. Next base: position 8,201 of record JANXMS010000279.1, on the reverse strand, counting down.
AGCTATTCATGCGTGGTCTTGAAGTCGGTAGCGCGCATTCGCGTCAGCCAAGAAAGGAACGTAGCTGCGACTGCGGCACCCGGGTCAAGATAGCGGCGCGCGATTGCCGCACCCATCTTTACGCCGGGCTCCGCCTGCCATGCCCGCCAAGTGTGGATTAGTGCCTTCGAAAAATGCTGGGGCGGAAAGGGGCGATCAGCAGGGTGGATTCTTTCGAGCGCGGCCTTAGCGAGAGGAAGGAGTAGGTCGTCAGATGGAACAAGGCAAGCAACAAAATCCTCGACCATTCCCTCAATGATATTGTTTGGCATGAGCCACACGCCGACGACTGGAAGGTCTGGATCTTCAAGGACGGTGCCGGTGGGGTCGGGGGTCTGCGGAACGTCTGAATAACCAGCCCTTCCAAGCATTCCTCGCACTTGATTCCATCGTTCTGCGATTGAGAGGTCAGCATCCACGATGATGCCTATTCGCTGAAGACCGCTAGCCTTCACTTCGAGCGAGAATGTCTTCACGATATTAGGGAGACCGTCTTTTCCGCGGACGTTAAAGTGCTCATGCAGGTTCGCATGGTAGAGAAGTTTCTCAACCACGTGTTTGTCATCAACGCCTTCGACGAGCAAAACATTTTGGCCAGCGATCACCGAATTTCGATTCCTTCGGCGGTGGCGATCTGGAGTTCTGATTCGATGAATTGAACGGCGCGGATCGTGCCCCGAAATTCTTCGAGCCGCGTCAGGACGCCGTTGGACTGGGTGTCTCGCAACGAGGCCTCTTGGAACGCTTTGAGGCAGTCCCAACTGTGAGACGTGGCAAAAATTTGCACGCTCAGACGTCTTGCAACTTCGAGAAGGAAGTTCCATAGGGCTGGTTGAACGGAGTAGTGGATGCCGTTTTCGATCTCGTCGATGAGGAGAATCGCGCCCTGGGCGTTGACCAGCGCCAGAGTGATTCCAAACAAACGCACGACCCCGTCCCCGAGACGCTTTAGGGGGATCGGTTGATCCTGCCCCTTGAGTTTGGCGACCGGTAGCCGTTCCTGTTCGTCCCGACTTCCAACAAGAGACACCCTTTCCAAGCGAGGGATGATTAGTCGAAGCGAGGCGGTCACGTCTTCTTCAAGAGAACTCAGCGCGACGCTATCCCAAAGTTGCGCCGTGCGTTGCCGAGTCAGGCCATTGGCTGAGACATGGACGGCCCTCGTCCGCGCAAGCTTTTCGGACTCGATTTGATCGGCCAGATAGGCCAGTCCTCGCAACGTCTGCTCTTGGCCCCCGCTCGAGGGCAGTGTGCGCTGGCCCGCGGCAGAACGAACGACCAAGTCCACCTGTGAATCGGAAAGAGCGCCGGCAGGATCGGAGTCGATTTTTTCAACGACGCTGCCATCGCTGAGGATTCGTTTCCCTCGAAATTGGAGTGACAAGTCAAGCGGGGCATCTTTCGGACCCAACCTGATTCCGCTTTGAACGTCCATTCCATCATGAAACAACGAACGAAATGGAACATTGGCAAGGCGGCTAGAGCGATGCTCATCTCTCGCGTTAACCAGTTCCCAAAGCACTCTTTGATCAGCACCCGATGCATAAATCCGTAGTGCTTCCAGGACGGACGACTTACCGACACTGTTCTTCCCGACGATCAGGTTGACTCGACCAAGTTTTTCGAGAGAGAGTTTCTTAAAACCCCTGAAATTTTCGATGTGGAAGTCAAGAAGCAAGCTGCCGTTCCTTTCTGTTAAAGCAAATCCAAGAATACCGCACGTTCGGCTGGACGGGCGCGAACTGTGAAGCTAGGTTATCCATTTCTCCCCGGCAGGGACCGGGGCGAGCGAGAGCGCATCGAAGACCTCGGGGAGGGTGGTAGCAACGCGAATAAGTTTGAGATGGGTATCCCGAAGGAATCCTTCGACTACGGCGTGTTCGAGGAAGCGGAGGAGATGGTCGAAATAGCCGTCGTAGTTAAACAAGATAATCGGCTTTTCGTGACTCCCGAGCTGGGCCCAGGTCAGCATTTCGCAGAGCTCGTCGAGCGTCCCGAAGCCGCCGGGCAGGGCGACGAAGCCATCGGAAAGCGCAGCCATCAACGCTTTGCGCTCATGCATGGAGCCGACGATCCGCAGGTCCTTCAGTCCGCGATGGGCGGCTTCCTTCTCGACCAATAGCTCCGGGATGATGCCCGTGACCTGTCCGCCTTGGAGAAGCGCGGCGTCTGCCAACTCGCCCATCAATCCGAGGTGGCTGCCACCATAGACGAGCCGGAGGCCGCGCGCCGCGATCTGTTGTCCAAGTGCTCGCGCCATGGCGCGATGCCGGGGGTCGCGCCCGCCGTTCGATCCGCAATAAACACAGAGACTTTCGGTCAAGTTTCGAGTATAAATTAAGTACGATGCAGCTTGGATGGCGACTCGCAAACTTATTCTTGTTGGTCGTGGGGACCGGTTGGGCGCAGAATTGGTCGGACCCCGCGTCCTGGGACGGTGGTCTTCCCGAAACGGGGACGGCCGTGACTATTCCCGCGGGGAAGCGCATTGTGTTGGATCGGGATATTGATGTCGCGTCGTTGACGATTGCCGGGGAGTTGGCCTGCGCGGCGCAAGATTTGCGGGTACGAGCCGGGTTTGTGATGGTCCACGCGGGGGGGCGGCTAATTTGTGGAACGGCCACAGAGCCGTTTACGAACCTGCTGCGCATCACGCTGACTGGCGGGGCGACGGAGTCGAACGAAATGGGCATGGGGGCGAAGTTTTTGGCGGCCATGTCCGGCGGGATTATTGAGTTGCATGGCGAGACGCGGCGGTCGTGGTTGCGGTTGGCGCGGAACGCTCGGGCGGGGGATGGGGAGTTGTTGCTTGCAGCGGCACCGAATTGGCGGCCGGGCGACCGGGTGGTGATCGCCTCAACCGACTACTACTGGGACCAGGCGGAAGAGCGCACCGTGGCCGGAGTGGACGGAGAGACGGTTACCTTAGATGTGCCGTTGACTTACTTGCACTGGGGCACGTTACAGGAGTTTCCGAATAACAACTTATCCGGACTTACCACGCTCGACGAACGGGCGGAGGTGGGACTGCTGTCGCGCAACATCGTGATTGAGGGCGATGAACAGTCGGCCGTAGCGGGCTTTGGAGGGCACATTATGGCGATGACGGGGGCGAAACTGTACCTTTCCGGGGTTGAGTTGAGCCGAATGGGCCAGCGGGGCCGCTTGGCGCGTTACCCAGTGCATTGGCACATGATGGGGAGCGTGGAGGGGCAGTATGTGGAACAATCGTCGATCCACCATAGTTATAACCGGTGCGTGACGGTTCATGCGTCGCATCAGGCGGTGGTGAAGGACAACGTGTGTTTCGACCATGTGGGGCATGGCTTCTTTCTCGAAGACGGAGTGGAAGAGGGGAACGTTTTTACGGGCAATCTCGGGCTGGTATCGCGGCGACCGCGAGCGGGCCAACAACTGCTGGCGTCGGACCTATCTTTCAACGGGCCGGCGACGTTTTGGATTTCGAACCCGAATAATGAGTTTCGAGGGAACGTGGCGGCGGGGAGCGAGGGATCGGCGTTTTGGTACATGCCGCTGAGTCGGCCCGTCGGAGAGACGTGGAAGATTCCAGCGTTTCGGGCACGGTACCAGGATATTGCTCCGTTTCGGCGCCGTTTTGGGGAGTTCAATGGGAACGTCGCGCATTCTTCGCGGACGGGGCTGTTTATTTCAGGACAGGGGGGGCAGGACGAAGCGGGATCGGTGGGGACGAACGAGGAGTTTTTTCACTCGTTTAACTTACCGGTGTTTGAGAACTTTACGGGGTACAAGATTACGGGGGATACGGGGGGGCAATCGGGTGTGGTTTGGGTACGAGCGCGGCTGGACGCGAGTCAGCGGAAGGGGGATCTTACTTTATCCGATGCGATTTTTCGTAACTTCACAGTAGCTGACTTTCGACACGGGTATAACTTCACTTATCGACAGATTTTGGACGGCGGGTTGATGGTGGCGGAGAGTGCGAACGTGGGAACACCGAGGAGCAATCAGGAGAAGGCGTACGGGCGTACGTTGCCGATGCGGCAGATTCGAGACGATATGCCGCAGACGGGATTTGGTTTTTACGATGGACCGCATCGGATGCGGCAGGTGCATTTCGCCGGCTTTGTGCCGAAGTCTCCGGGCCCGCTATTCGCGGCGTTTGAAGAGGTTCAAGGAGCTTATACGGCCTACGACAACTGGACGGAGGGGATTACTTATGAGCCCGGTACGGCGCTGTTTCTTTGGAAGGAGCGGGACGCGGCGACGATTAACCCGCAGCCGACGGCGTCGGAGGATCGGGCTCGACCGTCGGGGCTGCTGGATTTGGACGGGTCTTTGACGGGGCGGCCGGGGTCGACGGTGTTTGAGAACGGACCGCTGTTGGGAGAAAACTGCGTGGAGGTGCAAAACGTGACGTTTGCGCCGATTAGTGGGCAGTTGGGATTGGGCAGTCGGCATGGGCGGCCGATTACGGCGCAGTCGTGCCAAGTGGAAGCGGCGGCGTTTTATTGGCGGCCGGATGCTCCGGCTTCGAATGAGAATTCGGCAGCGCCGATTTTGATTACGCGGGACGACGGGGCGAAGGCGTACGCGGAGGGGCACTGCCGATGCATTGACCAGGTTCATTTTGCGCAAGCCAACGTGGCGACGCGGCGGACCTACACGCTGGACTACAACGCGGCGAAGACGCCGCGCAGTTTCACGTTGGAGTTGGGCCCGGCGCCAACGGGGAGTTGGATCGACGCCAGAGTGCCGGTTCCACCGGGGATTTACAGTGTCTTTCAGCGGACTGGGGCGCAATGGTTGGGAGTAAATCCGGGGGTGGAGGAGGGGTATTTAAAGATTCGAGTGACGCAGGGGCAGACGGTGTTGGTGTGTCGAACGGCGGGGTTGTGCCGGTAGGAGAAAGTTAACCGATTTGATAGCGAAGCCGCTACACTTACGGCAATGTCCACGGAAGAAGTACGGCTGGCTTATGAGCAACGACGACGGACGGTACAGGCCAGCGTAGTCGAGATGGAGGGGGAGCAGTCGGGGCTGCTAATGGGATTGATCGGGGCGGCGGGCCTATTCTTTTGGCTGGGCTATATGGCGTTGAGCCAGCATGCGTTTCCGGTTTGGGTGGCGCTGGTGGTGGTGCCGGGGGCGTGGTGGTGCGCGCAGAAGTTCGCTCGGGTACAGACAGCCCGGCGGGCGGTGAATCGGCTGTTGACGTTCTACGCCAAGGGATTGGAACGGTTGGACGGCGAATGGGCGGGGACGGGGGAGACGGGCGAGGAGTATGTGGCGAAGGGCCACTTGTATGCGCGGGATTTGAATGTGTTTGGCGAGGGCTCGCTGTTTGAACGGATCTGCCGGGCGCGGACGGAGGCGGGGAAACAGAAGTTGGCTGATTACTTGGGGGAGCAGAGCCAGTCGGTGGCAGAGTGCCGAGGGCGGCAGGAGGCGGTGAAGGAGTTGCGCGATAAGGTGGCGCTGCGGGAGGCGATGGCGACGTTAGGTTGGGAGGCGGTGCAGGCGCAGGCAGGAACGTTTACGACTTGGTTGAACTGTCCGCCGACGCCTTTCGCGCCGTGGATGCGATGGGCGGCGGTGGGATGCAATGTGATGGTGGTGACGGGCGGGGCGCTGCTGGCGACAGGGGTCGTAAATTTGCAAAACTTTGGACAGGTTTTGTTAGCGGGGTTGGCCCTGCAGACGGCGTTCGGATCGATGCTGCGGGAGGCTGTGAACGGGATTATTGAGAACAGCCGGATGGTGTCGATTGAGATTGGGATGATCCGGGAGGGGTTGGCGCTGCTGGAGAAGCAGGAGTTCACTTCGGCGAAGTTGCGGGGGTTGGCGGAGCGCGTGAAGAGCGAAGGAGCGAGCGGGGAGATTCGGCGGGTACAGCGGTATTGGCGACTTTTGGAAGAGCGGAATAAGGAGTGGTTTTATTCGCCTTCGCTGTTGTTTATGGTGGGAACGCAGTGCGCGATGGCGGTGGAGGCTTGGCGGGTGGAGCACCGAACGCGGTTTCTGGTTTGGCTGGACGCGTGGGGGGAGTTTGAGGCGTTGAACGCGTTGGCTTGTTATGCGTACGAGTCGCCGGAGGATTGCTATCCGGAGTTCGTGGAGGGCGGGGCGGTGTTAGTGGCGGAGGGGTTGGGGCATCCGCTTTTGGACGCCGCGGCTTGTGTGCGCAACGATGTGCGGTTGGAGGGAGAGGGGACGCGCGTGTTGGTGATAAGCGGGTCGAACATGGCGGGGAAGAGTACGTTGCTGCGGTCCGTCGGGGTGGCGACGGTGTTGGCGGGGGCGGGGGTTCCGGTGCGGGCGCGGAAGTTGCGGCTATCGCTGTTTGCGACCTGTGCGTCGCTGTCGTTGCAGGATTCGATTCAAGAGGCGAAGTCTCGGTTTCAGGCGGAAGTGGAGCGGTTGCGGGCGTCGATTGAGATGGCGGGGAAGAGGCCGCCGGTGCTGTTTTTGATTGACGAGATTTTCAGTGGGACGAACTCGCGAGATAGGCGGATTGCGGCGGAGGCGGTGGTGAAGACGTTGGTGGCGGCGGGGGCGGTGGGGGCTCTATCGACGCATGATTTGGCATTGACGGAGATTGCGGATTTGGCGGGGATACGGGGGGTAAACGTGCATATGGGATCGCGGGGGCAGGGGGATCCGTTGGACTTCGATTATTTATTGAAGGCGGGGGTGACGCAGGAGCAGAATGCGTTGGCGATAGCGCGGTTGGCGGGGGTGGTGATTCCGGAGGGGGCGGGGTAGACTCTTCATGCTGCACTCGCTCGACGATCTCGAACCCCAGCTTACAGAGCTAGCACCACAACGCGCATTCGAACGCGACAGCGGACTCCCTTGGCATCGGACTGTCGAGGAGCTTGCGTTTGACCACGGGGTGGTGAGTTGGCGCGGCGTTCAGGACGTCGTGCCCATCCCGGCGATGGCTCTCGGCCTCAACCTGCCGTTCCGACATCGGTATAGCCCCGACAGGTGCCACTATCCTGCAAGTGACTTTGATGCGGAGGTCAACCCATTCGGGGAGCACCGCAAAAACCACGGCTGGCTTATTGAGACTCTGTCCAAACGCTTCGGGCGTGCCCCCAGAATTGCGGACGTCTCAAATTGCTTCGTGGCCTTTTGGGAATTCGGCGTTTTCGAAGTCGTCATCCACACATTTCTTTTGGAGCACGGGCGTTCGGGGGCGAACCGCCTGTACGACAATCATCCCGATCTCTGGCAATGTTCGAATTTGACGGTGGAATCACGTCTCTGCGCGTATAGGGAACCGGATGCCAGTCTGAACTTCGGAGACGGCTTTGATCTAAGGGTGACGGAAGCACGCCTTGGCGTGGGAGAGTTTCTCACCAATCGGCTTCTCGTGCCGCGCGCCGATGTCGCAGTGGGGCACTATCGCGTATGGCGCGATGAAGATCGCATCGGCATCGCCAACCGCTGCGCGTCTATCGTGCAGAGGTACGAGGGTGCGAGACTACAACTCCTTGAGATGTTACCGGCGAAAGGCTGTGGCTCCGCGTCGCTTCAGGTAAATAAGGTGACAATCCTTACGAGCGCAGTTTGGGACGGTCTGAGCGGAGTCGCGGCTCGGGTCGCGGAGTTCTATCAGATGCCGCTGGAGGTTCATCGGTGCTGGGATGACTAGAGCGATACCCGCCTTAATGGAGGCGTTCTGGAAACCCGAACTACCGGCCCCGTATTGGGCGGACTGCAAAATACGTTTGTCCGAGCTCAGGGCCCCGTCAATGCATTCGCTTGCCGTCCATCTCGCCGAGGCTCTCTCCCCCTTCCTCTCTCCCGACATTGCTCCGGATCTCTTCAGACGTCGCGGATTTGCCCTCTGTTAAGCTAAGACTTGCTATAGCCCCGCACTGTGGGGGCATCGCGTGGAGGTGAGGCGATCCCCAACGCTGTTTGCGATCAGAGAGCGGCGGCATTCGCTTGGGCTGTTCCAGGAGAGCGGGAGGCGGGTAGACTCGAACGTGGAATGAATTTTTTGTGAGGATTCATAAAGACGAAGACGGTGATTAGAGCGATACCCGTCTTACTGGAGGCGTTCTGGAAACCCGAACTACCGGCCCCGTATTGGGCGGACTGCAAACTACGTTTGTCCCAGCTCAGGGCCCCGTCAATGCATTCGCTTGTCGTCGATCTCGCCGAGGCTCTCT
>JANXMS010000452.1 GCA_025354525.1 Acidobacteriota bacterium | reverse complement strand
GTTGAGATGGGACTTTGCCCCAAGCCCCAGGATTTAGCGCACTGTGCCATCCCAGGTCGGCTACGAGCCCGCCGACAGTGGGCATGAAGCCTCGGGAGCACCCTCCGCCGGTGGCAAGTCGACTTTGGTAGTTGTCGTTTCGGCCGTTTCTAATTGTCGCCAAACACTGGAAGGCGAAAAGAACGCGCTCGGCCAGTTCGGCGACCACCGCGATGGCAAACGCGGAAAGTTGCAGATCGTCATCAGCCTGTTAGCTGATTTGGCGGAAGAACCGCTGGCCGTTCGCTTCTTTGCCGGTAACACTCCCGATCCCTCCACCGTGGCAACGCAGATCGAAATCCCTACCCAGCCGTTCTCCATCGCCGACGTGATTTTCGTGGGCGACCGCGGCATGATCAAAAAGGCCGGTAAACAGAAAATGGATCAAACCGGGTTCCGTTACATCACGGTGCTGACCGATCCCCAAATCCGTCTTTTGTTGTCGAAGAAAACGCTCCAACTCGAACTATTCGCCGAGGACGTAGGCGAGGCAGAGGCCAACGGCGTGCGCTATATCTGGCACAAGAATCCTGACGAGGCCAAGCGCATTCGGCACCGGTCAGAAGTACTTCATTAGCGGGTTTCGGGATCATTCGCCTCCCGCTTTGGGCCAGTTTCCTAGCGGTTTTGGAGTTTGTGCCGCAAAGAGCCCCTCACAATCATGCCACAGGCGTCGCGCGACGCTACGGAAACGATTGATTCTATTGAACCGGAGGCCGCTAATCAATTACCGTGGGTGAAACGGCACAAGATGGGCTGGATGGACGGCGCATCGTCGAAACGTTCAGTCCACAGGCAGAGCTTGATGGCTTGGAACTGGCTGGCTGCTACGTCATTGTGACCGATGTACCCAAAGAACGACTGAGCACGGAAGCGGTCCACGCCAGTTACAGGGCATTGCGGAAGACCGGGTTGCTGGAGATCCGGCCCTTGTTTGTTCGCAAGGAGAACCGAACGCGCGGACATGTATTCTGTTGCCTACTTGCCCTGAAACTGCAATGCGAGCTGGAACGTAGATTGGTGGCCGTAATCGGAACCACGGCACAAGATCCGAATGCGGTGAGCGTTTCGGACGCGCTGGCGGAAACCCGACGAGCACCAACGCAAGATCCTGGATGCCCTCGAAGTCAGCTTGCCTACCAAGTAGAGCGTAGTCAGGCGGAAAACATTCGGCCGCCCACCGCAAGCATCACTAAATCATAGTCTTAGAGGGCAGAATAGTGTTTGGTTCCGGGGGAAGGTCCGTCGGAAGCCGGAAACGGGCGATAGGGCAACTGGGAGTGCCTCCCAAGACGCTGCAGATCGCGCACAGTCGCCGAGCTTCGTGGCGTATGACCAAAGCGGCCTTGAATCCTGTTTTGAGAAAGGCTACGCTCAGCCGCGACGGCTTCCTCACGCCATCCGAATTTGCGGTGACCTAACGCCGCTGGGTTCAACCGCCACATGCGGCAAACCGCATGTCCGGTGGTGTGGGAGGGTGGCCGGGCCAAAATCCAGGTCACTCGACCCCATTTTATACGCGCCACGCCGATCAGAGGCCGCATGTAAAACAAGGCCCGGCGAGGGAGCCGGGCCTTTGTGAAATACACAGAATGGATTGGGAGTCGTGGACTGAGCGCGTCCTGCGCCGCCTCACAATGGAAGAGTGGGTCCCAGGTTGGAAACTTCTCAGGCTAATGTGTTTAAAGAGATCGGTCGCTGGGCTTCGAAGGCGGTGATGGCAGCGTCCTGCTTCAGCACGTAACCAATCTCGTCGACCCCTTCGAGCAAACAGTCCTTGGCAAAAGCGTCAATGGGGAACGACATCGACGGCCCACCGGGCCAACTCAAGGTCTGCGTTGGCAGGTCGACCGTCACTTGCAACGCCGGGTTCTCGGCCAGTGCGACGAACAACGACGCGTGTATGTCCTTCGGCATCACAATCGGCAATAAGCGGTTTTTCAGGGAGTTTTGCTTAAAAATGTCCGCGTAGCTCGTCGAAAGCACGGCTTGAAAGCCATATTGGGTCAGGGCCCAGGGGGCGTGTTCCCGGCTCGATCCGCAACCGAAATTGTCGCCGGCGAGCAGCACTTGCGACGCCTTTGCTGCCGGGGTGTTCAGGACGAAATCCGCCTTCGGCGACCCGTCGGCTTCGTAGCGCCAATCGCAGAAAAGCTGGTCGCCGAGACCGTCCTTCGAGATGGTCTTCAAGAACCGGGCCGGAATGATCTGGTCGGTATCAATGTTGTCGTTCGGCAGCACAGCCACCGTGGAATGGATCCGCATGCTTATAAGCTCCTCACGTCGGTTACGACGCCCATCACCGCACTCGCCGCCGCCGTGAGCGGACTGGCCAGGAACGTCCGTCCGCCCTTGCCTTGGCGGCCTTCGAAGTTCCGGTTGGAGGTCGAGACGCTATATTGACCGGGCGACAGTTGGTCGCCGTTCATGGCGATGCACATCGAGCAACCGGCTTCTCGCCATTCGGCGCCGGCGTCGCGGAAGATCTTATCGAGACCTTCGGCTTCGGCCTGTCGCTTGATCTCCTGCGATCCCGGGACGACCATGACGCGGACACTCGGGCTGACCTTGCGCCCTTTCAGGACGCTGGCCGCTGCTCGGAGATCGGTCAGCCGCGAATTGGTGCAGGAGCCGATGAAGACGACATCGATCTTCTGCCCGGCGATGGCTTGACCGGCTTCGAGGTTCATGTAGACGAGCGCCTTCCGGAGAGACTCGCGTTCAAGCGGGTCGGCGGAATCGGCCGGGTTCGGGACTGAAGCGGTGATCGCCATGCCCATCCCTGGGTTCGTTCCGAACGTAATCATGGGCTCGAGCGTATCGGCGTCGATGGTGGTCGTGTAATCGTAAGTCGCGCCTTCGTCAGTCGGCAGCGTTTTCCAGTAAGCGAGGGCTTTGTCCCACGCTTCGCCCTGAGGAGCGAACTTACGGCCCTTGACATACTCGTAGGTCTTTTCGTCCGGCGCGATGAGTCCGGCGCGGGCACCGGCTTCGATGGCCATGTTACAAACGGTCATCCGCTCTTCCATGGAAAGCGCCCGGATGGCCGAGCCGGTGAATTCGAAGACGCAGCCGGTGCCGCCGCCGATGCCGATTTTGGCGCAGAGGGCGAGGATGATGTCTTTGGCCGAAACGCCCGGTTTGAGTGAGCCTTCCACCTTTACTTCGAACGTCTTGGAAGGGCGTTGGAGCAGACACTGGGTGGCGAGGACCATCTCCACTTCACTCGTGCCGATGCCAAAGGCGAGGGCGCCGAAGGCTCCGTGGGTGGCGGTGTGGCTATCGCCGCAGACGACGGTCATGCCGGGCTGGGTCAGGCCCTGTTCCGGTCCGATGACGTGGACGATGCCTTGGTTTACGTTCTGAAAGCCGAAGTAGGGGATGCCGAATTCGGTGGCGTTGGTTTCAAGTTGGGCGACCTGCGTGGCGGCGATCTGGTCGATGATGGGCAGATGGCGCGGCGTGGTGGGGGTCGAATGGTCGACGGTCGCGAAGGTCAAATCCGGACGTCGGACCTTGACGCCGCGGGCTCGAAGGCCGGAAAAGGCTTGGGGCGAGGTGACTTCGTGCACCAAGTGAAGGTCGATGAAAAGCACCGCGGGGGCACCTTCCTTCTCGGCGACCATGTGGCTGTCCCAGACTTTCTCAATGATCGTACGCGGCTTATTGGATGGCATTGGCTACGGCTTCTCCTACTTCGGTGGTGGTGGCGGGTACGCCCTTCGGCTTCAAGTCGGCGGTGGTGCGGCCCGAATCGAGAACGGCTTCAATGGCGGCATTCACGGCGGCGGCTTCGTTCATCAGACCAAATGAATATTCGAACATGGCACCGACGGAGCCGATGGCGCCGAGCGGGTTTGCTTTATTTTGGCCGGCGATGTCGGGGGCCGAGCCGTGGACTGGCTCGTAGAGGCCGACCCATGCGCCGGACGGGCGCTGGTCGCCGATGGAGGCTGAGGGCAACATGCCGATGGACCCGGCGAGCACGGCGCCTTCATCGCTGAGGATGTCGCCGAACATGTTCTCCATCACGAGTACATCGAAGCGCCGCGGATTCAGAACCAATTGCATGGCGGCGTTGTCGACGAGGATGTGCTCGAGTTCAACGTCCGGGAACTCTGGGGCGATCTCATTGACCACCCTACGCCAAAGCTGCGAGGTTTCGAGGACGTTGGATTTGTCGACACTCGCCAGTTTCTTCCGCCGCTTGCGGGCGAGGCCGAACGCCATGCGCGTGATGCGCGCGATTTCGGCGCGGGTGTAGGTCATCGTGTTTGTGCCGCGCTCGGTGTCGCCGGAGCCTTCGATTCCGCGGGGCGTGCCGTAGTAGATGCCGCCGTTGAGTTCGCGGACAATGATCATGTCCGTGCCTTCGACGAGATGGTTCTTGAGCGGACTGCTTTCGATCAAGGCCGGGTAGGCCTTCACCGGGCGGAGGTTGGCGTAGACGCCGAGGACCTTGCGGATGCCGAGGAGGCCCTTTTCCGGCCGGAGTTCGGGCGGGGCATTGTCGAATTCCGGCAGACCGACCGCTCCCATCAGCGTCGCGTCGGCTTCGACGGCTAACCGCGCCGTTTCGTCCGGAAACGGGGTGCCCGTCTTATGAATGGCAATACCGCCGAGTAGACCTTCTGTAAGTCGGAGCGTGTGGCCGAACTTAGTGGCAACAGTTTCAAGGACACGAACGGCTTCCCGAGTTACCTCGACCCCGATGCCGTCGCCGGGGAGAATCAATACATTCAGTTGCATGTGTGTTTAAGCCGATACCGGCGCGCGCTTGGCTACTGCTTCTTTGCACAGCGCGATGATTTGATCGTTACGGACACCTTTTACGCGATCAGCCAAGGCGGTGAAGCCTTGATAGATGGTATCAATTTCTTGCTTCGTAAAGTCGGGGAAGCCTAGTTCGAGGCACCGCGAGGCCATGGCATGCCGTCCCGAGTGTTTGCCCAGAACGAGCCGACCCGCGGGTACGCCGACGGTTGTCGGATCGATGATTTCGTAAGTCGACTTATTCTTGAGATAGCCGTCCTGATGAATTCCGGCTTCGTGGGCGAAGGCATTGTCGCCGACGATCGCCTTATTGGGTTGGGGCCCAAAAGTAATCATCGAAGTTAGCAACTGGCTCGCACTGAATAAGTGCTCGGTGTTGATGCGCGTTTCATACGGCAGGATGGACTGGCGCGTCTTGAAGATCATGACGATTTCTTCGAGCGAGCAGTTGCCGGCTCGTTCGCCGATGCCGTTGATGGTGCATTCAATTTGGCGGGCACCCGCCTCGACCGCCGCCAGCGAGTTGGCTACGGCCAGGCCGAGATCGTCGTGGCAGTGTACGGAGACGATGGCCTTGTCGCCAATCGCTTTGACGACGCGACCGATGAAGGCGGCGTACTCGGTGGGAACCGAAAAGCCGACGGTGTCCGGGAGGTTGACGGTGGAGGCTCCTGCGGCGACAACCGCGCGAGAGACCTGCTCGAGGTAGTCCGGGTCGGTGCGGCTGGCGTCTTCGGCGGAGAACTCCACGTCGTCCGTATAGGTTCGGGCCAATTCGACGGCCTTTACGGCCTCTTCAAGCACTTGCTCACGCGACTTCCGCAACTTGTATTGCAAGTGGATGTCGCTGGTGGCGATAAAGGTGTGGATGCGCGCGCGTTTGGCGTGCTTCAGCGCCTCGCCGGCGCGTTCGACGTCGAGGCGAGTGGATCGGGCGAGCGCCGCGACGATTAAATCCCGGTCGCCGAACTCTCGGCTGATGGCGTCGACGGCCTCAAAATCGCCGTGACTGGCGATGGGGAAGCCGGCTTCCATGATGTCGACGCCGAGTTCGACGAGCTTGGCCGCCATCTTCAGCTTCTCAGGTACGGTCATGGAGCAACCGGGCGATTGTTCCCCGTCACGCAGGGTGGTATCGAATATGTGAACGCGCTGATTCATTGGTAAATGACCTCAGTCAATGATCGATTCTTGCATTCGTTGCACAATTTAGCAAATTTATTCCATTCGCATGTGCGATAAGGATTAGTAATGAGCTATGCTGGAGGTCCTGCGATGGAACTTTACTCCCTGCGTGTTTTCCAGACCGTAGCCACTGAGAAGAGTTTTTCTCGGGCGGCCGAAAAAATCCTTCGTACCCAGCCGGCGGTATCTCTGGCGATTCAGCGTTTGGAGCATGAACTGGGCGAGAAGCTGATCGACAGATCGGGAAAAGAGCTTTTGTTGACCGATGCGGGGAAGATCGTGTTTGATTTTTCCCGTCGATTTGAACATTTGGCATTGGAGATGAATACGGCGTTGGCGGAGATGCGCGACAACTCGGCCGGGGTGCTGATTGTGGGCGCGAACGAATCGACGAGCCTGTATCTGCTGCACCACATTGTGAAGTATCGGCGGCTCTATCCGAAAGTGAAAGTGAAAGTGAGGCGGAGCCTTTCGAGTAAGATCCCGAGTCAACTGATCGATGGGGAGTTGGAGCTGGGGGTAATTTCGTTTGATCCGCAGGATGATCGACTTCATGCCGAGGTGATTTTCACCGATCATCTTGCGTTTGTGGTGAGCCCGGAGCACCGGTTGGCTGATCGGGAGAGCGTTTCAATCACTGAATTGGGGAGTGAAACGTTTATTGCGCATAATGTGTTGTCGCCTTACCGCGAGGTGGTGTTGCGGGAGTTTCAACGGCACCGTGTGGCGTTGAACATGGATGTTGAGATGCCGACGGTGGAGACAATTCGGCAGATGGTGCAGCGCAACGAGGGAGTCGCGTTTCTGCCCAAGATGTGTGTGGATGCCGAGATCGAACGGGGGCAACTGCGGGAGATCCGAGTTGAGGAGTTGCGGGTGGATCGCCAAGTCCATTTGGTGTATCCGGCTCGTCGGGCGCTGTCGCATGCGGCGAAAGCGTTTCTTGATGTCGTGAAAGGCAGGTAAATTAGCGGAGAAAAGTTTGGGCCTCGGGCCACTTTTCGGCGTGAACTTCATTCGGAAGATTCTGATCGGGGCTGGACGGTGGTTGGACCGTCGGCGTCAATCGGCGCGTAGACGCCAGGGATTCGCTGCGCACTTGCAATTGGCTGAGGAGGGGGAAGACTGGGCGCAACGATTTATTCAGGAGATGGGTTGGACGGTGGTCGCGCGAAACTACCGCCGCAAGGGGGGACGGGGAGAGATCGATTTGGTGGCGGTGGAGGGGGAGACGCTGGTTTTTGTTGAGGTGAAGACGCGTTCGGGTGCGGAGACGAGCTCGCCGGAGCGAGCAGTGGACCGAGCGAAGGAGAAGCTGCTTGGCAGGACGGCCGAGGAGTATATGAGAATTGCTTCGGTGGAAGGGATGTCGGTTCGATTTGACGTCATTAGCTTGGTGATGGGAGAACAGACGAAGGTGGAGTATTTTCGCGATGCGTTCTACCCGGTTCGTGCCTTGGCGCAGGCCAAAATGTGACAGATTCTGCTCGAATAGAGACCAAACGAGAAACAGATTTTGACTTGTGGCATGGTGGCGAAGCGAGCTTTGAGCGGTCGCGCCAAGGCGTGTAGGTTTGTGAGTTGGCCTTTTGGTCGTGCGCCGAAGCGGTTCGTGTGGTTTTGACGAGGGTATCGGCGGGCTATAGCAAGTCTTGACTTAACAGAGGGCAAATCCGCGACGTCTGAAGAGATCCGGCGCAATGTCGGGAGAGAGGAAGGGGGCTAGAGCCTCGGCGAGATCGACGACAAGCGCATGCATTGACGGGGCCCTGAGCTGGGACAAACGTAGTTTGCAGTCCGCCCAATACGGGGCCGGTAGTTCGGGTTTCCAGAACGCC
>JANXMS010000278.1 GCA_025354525.1 Acidobacteriota bacterium | reverse complement strand
CCCCGTATTGGGCGGACTGCAAACTACGTTTGTCCCAGCTCAGGGCCCCGTCAATGCATGCGCTTGTCGTCGATCTCGCCGAGGCTCTATCCCTCTTCCTCTCTCCCGACATTGCTCCGGATCTCTTCAGACGTCGCGGATTGGCCCTCTGTTAAGTCAAGACTTGCTATAGCTCTCGAGCGTCTTCCAAGTCTTCGACACGTTCGCCGAGACGGGCAATTTCGGCGGCGAGTGCCTGAACCGTAACCGTTCGTTCTTGTTCTTGGATCTCACTCATACGAATACTTCCTCTGCTTTACAGCATACACTTCGAAACGCTCGCGCCCGGCTTCGCTGGTTACAGAGTCGAGGGGGAAATCGAGGCTGTTGCGACGCGGGAGCATGGCCAAGATGGACAGGATTGGCCATTGCAGCTATTCTTGGAGGACAATCAGGAGTCCAACGATGAACGTACATTTGACCCCAGAGCTTGAACAGCTGGTCCAAGCGAAGGTCCAATCTGGCCGCTATAATTCGGCGAGCGAAGTGGTTCGCGAGGCGTTACGGATCATGGAACAGCGAGATGAGGTCCGCTCGATTCAACTTCAGGAGCTTCGTAATCGCATGGACCGAGCATTAAGCGAATCCTCCCGAGGGGAAGGAACAGACGGTGAAGAATTCATGCAGGAAATGCTTGAAGAGCTCGGCGCGGGACAAAAGCGCAAGGTTACGTGAGCCGCTACGTCCTCATGCCCGCGGCCAAAGAAGACTTGACCGATATTCGCAACTACTACCTGGAGGAAGCTGGCTACCGCGTTGCCACGCAGATGATCGTCGAATTCGTGGAGTCCTTCCGCTTTCTTGCCCGGACGCCTGGCGCTGGTCATATCCGGCCGGACCTCGCCGAGGAGCGCCCGATTCTTTTCTGGCCAATGCGTGACTACTTGATTCTGCATAAACCAGCAACAAATCCGCTTGAGATCCTTTCGATCATTCACGGCGGGCGAGATGTCCCGTCATTAATCGGACGCCGCAAACTGTAGAGAAAGGAGCGCTACTCGGCCTCACCGCCGGATGACTGCGCCGCCATCCGCGCAAACCAGCCGCCAGTGCGTAGAAGGTGCTCGGGCGTACCGTGTTCCTCAACGCGGCCTTCGTTCAAAATGTAGACGTAGTCGGCTTCCTGAAGCATCGAGTACCGATGCGCAATGACCAGCATGGTGGGCTTCGGCGATAATTCGGCCAACGCCTTCTTCACCTCTAGCTCGGTCGCGAAATCGAGGTTTGCCGTCGCTTCATCCAAAATAAGCAGCCGGGGGCGGTCGACAAGAATCCGCGCGATTTGAAGGCGCTGCCGCTCCCCCATCGAAAGGCCGATCCCGCGTTCGCCGATCTCGGTCGCTATACCCTCCGGGAGGCGCTCCAGCGCGCGCCCTAGGCCTGCCGCTAAGGCGGCTGCCGTCACTTCGGCGTCGGTCGCATCAGGGCGCTTGTAGCGGATGTTCTCCGCTAACGAACCGCGAAAAACGGCACCGTCCGTCGCCACGACGCCGATGGCCCGGCGGACGGCGGCGGGGTCGAGTTTAGAGAGCGCTTGGCCGTCGATCCAGACTTCGCCAGAGGCGGGGGACCAGAGCTTCATGAGCAGGTCGACGGTAGTCGTTTTCCCGGCTCCGGAGGGCCCGGCAAGAGCGGTGACCTTGCCGGGTTCGAGAGTGAGTTCGAGCCCCTTCAGCACTTCGCGCTCGGCGGTATAGCCGAAACGAACGGCAGAGAATTCGACCTTCCCCGGGCCGGGGATCAGGTCGTCGCCCGCTGGTTCGACCGGTCCAGTTTCGAGCAGGCGAACCGCGCGGTCGAGCGAGGCGATGTTCTGCTGGAGGCCGATGACGATGGAGTTCAGCGAGTCGATGGGCGAGTAGAGACGATCAAGATAGGCGACAAACATAATGACGTCGCCGGGGGTAAGTTGGCCGGAGAGAACCTGCCAGCCGCCGTAGCCAAGCAGGAGCGCCTTGCTGAGGTGGCTGAGAAAGCTCTGGGCGAAATAGTAGCGCTGGGCGGTCTTGATGCGATTGAGATAAACGTCGTAGGCTTCGGTCGACTCAGCGCGGAGGCGTTCGCTTTCGCGACCCTCAGCGCCGGAAAGTTTGACGGTTTTGATGGCACCCAGAGCGTCAGTGATACGGGACGCGATACTCTCCCACATCTCGTAATAAGGCGTTAGGCCTGTCTGTAGGCGCAGCGCGGACTTCCGGGCGATGAGGATATAGAAGGGCATCAGGCACATCGCGACGGCGGCCATCTTCCAGCTCTGCGAGAACATGATAGCGGTGATGCCAACGAGGCGGATGGCTTCCGGCGCAATTTGTTGCGAGAAGGCGTGGACGAGGGGAGAGAGTTGGTCCGACTGGTCAATGCGCTTTGCGAGGCCAGCGCTGGGTTGATGCGTGAAGAAAGGCAGGGGCAGACGAAGGACGTGGCCGAAGGTGGATTGAATGAGGGCTGCTTCCATACGGCTGGCGACGACTGCGGCGCGGTAGTCGCTGCAGAGCCAGAAGAAGTAGCCGATGACGCTGAGAAGGAATAGAAGGCCAACAGAGCGAAGGAGAGATTCCAGGGCTTGATCGGGCGATTTGGAGTTGCCGCCGACGATGTCATTGATCGCCATGCGGTAGACGAGCGGCTGCACGAGGTCTGCGCCGGTGGAAAGAAAAGCGAAGAGACTGACGAGGGCGAACTGGCCCTTGAAGCCCCGAGCCAGGCGCAGGAGCACCTGGAACACGGGGCGGAAGGCGGCGGGCGGGGCTTCGTCGCCCATCGTTATAGCTTCAGTTCCATACCGGGACGGAAGGCTGGCTTGACGTACTTGTTGGCTTCGACGCTATTGGTGAAGCGAAGATTCTTCGAATCCCAATCGAGCTTGCCGGGCATGCGGAAGGCGATGGCGGCTAGGGCGAGCCATTCGGCGTAGGGCGCGGCGATGCGGAAGTCGGAGCAGGAGGCGTCGCCGCCTTTGCAGGCGCGGATCCAGTCGATCATGTGGCCAGGGGAGCGGGTGAGCATCTGCGGAGGCAGCTTGTACTCGGCCCAACGCGCGGAAGGGAGCAGCCAAACGCCTTCGCCGCGATCACAGGTCGCCATGATGCCTTTCGTGCCGATGAAGACGGCGCCGTTGCCGACAAGCAGACCCGCGGCCGACCCGCCGCGGGGGCCGCCGAAGACGGTGACGCCGGGGCCACCGGCACCTTGTGCGGGCGCGTTGGCGGGACGGTTGGGACGGGGGCCCGTCGGTTGCCCGGCACGGCCGGAGCCCATCGGGCGGCCCTTATCGGAGAGGTTATTCGGCGGAGGGAGAATCGTCTCATTCGCCATGCCGGGGACGTGATACACCTCGGGGTCGGTCGACCGGGCCGAGTCGTGATAGAAGACTTTCACCGCGGGCAGCGAACCGCGCTTAGGGAAGTCAAGGCGGATGGTGGCGCGGTTGGGGAAGGTGTATTTGCTCTCGCCTTCAACCGAAACGCGTTCGATGCTCGTGGGCGCCCCGAGTTGGAGAGCGTGATGAACGGGGCCGGCTGTATGGGTCGCCCAGTTGCCGATCTGCCCGGTGCCGAAGTCGAAGAAGCCACGCCAATTGTAAGGAACGTAATAGGAGCTAAACGGGCGCATGGGAGCGTTGCCGAGCCAGGCGCTCCAATCGAGATTTGCGGGGACGGACTGCTCCGGCGGGATCTCTTTAAGGCCTGTCGGATGGGTGCCGGGGGTAGTGGAGATGTGGACTTCAGTGACATCGCCAATCTCGCCGGACCAGAGGATTTCGGCGGCGACGCGGTGGGATTCGTGAGAGAAACCCTGGTTACCCATCTGCGTCGCGACTTTATATTTGACGGCTGCGTCGTGGAGCAGACGGGTTTCCCAGGGGGTACGGCAGAGGGGCTTTTCGACGTAGACGTGCTTGCCTGCCTGCATGTAGGCTAAGGCGACAGCGGCGTGCATGAAGTCCGGGATGGCGATGGTGACGGCGTCGATGTTCTTGCCTTCTTTATCGAGCATCGAGCGGAAGTCCCGATAGACAGGCAGCTTTTCAAAGCGCTTCATCGAAGGCGCACCGCGGTCGAGATCGACGTCGCAAAGCGCGACAATGTTCTCAGTCGCAGCGGCTTCCCGAAGAATTTCGGCACCGCGGCCACCGCAGCCGATCGCGGCCACATTGAGTTTGTCGTAGAACGGCTTATAGCCGAGGGCGCGGAGCGAGGGGACGCTGCCGAAGCCGCCGACGGGAATGGCACCCGCGAGGAGAGACCCAAAGAAGAAATAACGGCGAGAGGTCATTGACGGGCAGAGTATCTTTTTATGGGCCTCTGTGTCAACGCGTCAGCGCTTATGCTGAAACCACGCCATAATTTACCAATGCACGAACTATCCCATTTTCGAGCGAACACGGAAGCGATCGCCGCCCGCCTGGCCACCCGGGGCTACAGCCTGGATGTTGACCAGTGGCGCGTTTTAGACGCTGACCGCCGTGGCGCCGTAACCGAAGCCGAACAACTAAAAGCGCAGCGGAATGCGCAAAGCATGGAGATCGGCAAGCTGAAAAAAGCTGGCTCCGATACGACGGTGGCACAAGCCGAGGTCCGCGCGATGGGCGAACGGATCGCCGAGTTGGACGCGAAGGTTGTGGCCGTGGACGAGCGGTTTCGCGATCTCTTGACCGCCATTCCAAACCTGCCGCACGAGTCGGTGCCAGTGGGTAAGTCGGCCGACGACAACGTCGAAATCCGCCGCTCCGGAACTCCGCGGGAGTATTCGTTTGAGCCGAAGGCGCATTGGGACCTCGGCGTCGAACTCGGCATTCTGGACTTCGAACGCGCCGCGAAAATCACGGGCGCGCGATTCGCGGTCTACTTCGGGCTGGGCGCGCGGCTGGAACGCTCGCTCATGAATTTCATGCTCGACGTGCATACCCGGGACCATGGCTATATCGAAGTGCTGCCGCCGTTCCTCGTGAATTCGGCAAGCTTGTTCGGCACCGGCAACCTGCCGAAGTTCGGCGACGATCTGTTCAAGATCGAAAACTCGGACTTCTGGCTCGCTCCGACGGCCGAGGTGCCGGTGACGAACCTGCTGCGGGATGAGACGCTGGAGCCAGACCAGTTGCCGATTCATTTCTGCGCGCACACTTCGTGCTTCCGCAGTGAAGCGGGCAGCCATGGGCGGGACGTCCGCGGGATCATCCGGCAACATCAGTTTCAGAAAGTGGAGTTAGTGAAGTTTACGACGGCGGAACAAAGCCACGCCGAGCATGAGCGGTTAACGGCCGACGCCGAAGATATTCTCGACCGGTTGGAACTGCCCTATCGGCGCATGTTGCTTTGCACGGGGGATATGGGCTTTTCGTCGGCGAAGACGTACGATCTGGAAGTTTGGCTCCCCGGTCAAGCGGCTTACAAAGAAATTAGCTCGTGCAGTAACTTCGAAGCGTTCCAGGCGCGACGGGCTGGCATTCGAGTGCGCGGGGCTAAGAACAAGGTGGAACCGGCGCACACGATCAACGGCAGTGGCCTGGCCATCGGCCGGACGTGGGTCGCGATTGTCGAAAACTATCAACAAGCCGACGGGTCAATCGCCGTGCCGACGGTGTTACAACCTTACTTACAGGCCGAAGTCATTACGAAGTCGGGAATTCTGCGCTAAATCTGATACAACTTCAGCTTGGCCTCGTCGAGTTCCACGCCGAGGCCGGGCCGGTTGGAGGCCCTCACTTTGCCGTCGCGGAATTCGATCCGTTCGGTGACCACGTCGTCGAGGTAGGCGACCGGGTTCAGAATGTCGCAGGGGAACTCCTCTGCGCCAATCCCGGGGCTGGCCATCGCCAGATGCGCCATCGCGGCGCTTGCCACGCCGAGTTCGAGATTGCTGCCGACCGTGCACGTGAGTCCGGCGGCTTCGGCGATGGCCGTGATCTTGCGGGCGGAACCGATCCCGCCGCCTTTGCCGACGTAGACCGATAGGATATCGGCGGCCCCAGCGCGAGCGAGGGCCATGGCATCCTGCGGTGTATTGCAGCTTTCGTCGGCCATAATAGGGACGTTGACGGCGCGGCGGACATCGACCATCCATTGCAGGTCGAGCGCGGCCACAGGCTGTTCGGCGAAGATCAGCCGACAGGATTCATGGATTTCGCGAATGCAGTGAATCGCGACGCGGGGGCTCCAGCCACCGTTGGCGTCAATGCCCATCGGGAAGTCCGGCCCGATGGCGGCGCGGACGGCTTTGGCACGGGCGATGTCGGCTTGCGGTTCGATGCCGACCTTCACTTTCAGCGCGCGGATGCCCAGACCCACCGCCCATTCGGCGCGCCGGGCGGCTTCGTCGGGCGCCAGGCCAGAGACGGACATTTTGATAGGCACCCAGTCGCGTACAGCGCCGCCGAGCAGGCGGAACAGCGGTAAGTTGGCGGCCTTGCCAAGGATGTCCCAAAGCGCCATTTCGACGCCTGACTTAGTAAAGGGATGACCGAACACGGCGCGGCGCATTTTCGCCGTTAGTCGCTCGATGTCGCGCGGATCTTCGCCGACAATCGCCGGAGCCAGAAAGCTATTGATGACATAGAGGGCCGTCACGGCGTCTTCCCCGCTCCAAACCGCCGTGCAGGATACCTCCCCCACGCCGCAGATGTCTTCGTCCGTCCGCACTTTCAGCATCACAAACGGTGATTGATCGTGCAGCCCGAGGCTGCCCCGAATCACCAACTCCGGCCGAATCGGGACCCGGACGGGATAAGTTTCAATGGCGAGGATCTTCATAGAACGCCGTATTTGGCGAACACGTCGCGGAGATAGGCTCCGGCTTGTAACTCGGCACGGGAGTGGTTCTCGCGGTTCACCTTATCCGCGGCAATCGCCAGCGTCTCTTCAACGATCGCCGCGGGGACCACGATGATGCCGTCGAAGTCGCCGAAGACGAAGTCGCCAGGGTTCACGATAACTTCCCCGCAATCGACCGGAACGTTGTAGCCGGTGACCAGGCCGCGGCCCATGGAGTCGACGGGTTTAATGCCGGCGGCGAACACGGGGAAGGCGATGTCTTCGATTTTGCGGATGTCCCGGACCAGCCCATCGATGACCGCGCCGCGCGCCCCGCGGGCTTTAGAAGCGGTCGAAAGCAGTTCGCCCCAGGGAGCGTTGCGGCTAGATTTCTGCGTTCCGACAACGGCGATTTCGCCGGGCAGAAGGCTATCGACGGCCTCAATCTCCAGGCCGTAGGCATCGGACGGGATGTGATAAACGTCCGAGCAGGTAATCGTGCGGGCCCAACCGGCCATCACGCAGCCCGGATGGACGGGCCGCATATATTCCCGCATCGCTTGATGGCGCACTCCGAGTTGGTCTAAAGCGTCAGAGACGACGGCGGTGTAGAGCTCCCGTTCGGCCATTTCCGCTAGTTCAATCCGCTTGGCTTGGTCCATGATTTTCACCCCAGTGTAACTGCAACGCCCCGGCTTTGAGACCGGGGCGTCCAGAATGCGGGGCGAATTATGCCGTCAGGTTTTTGCCGAAGAACTCGAGGGTGCGAGTCCAGGAAAGTTTGGCGGCGGCTTCGTCGAAACGGGGGGTGGTGTCGTTGTGGAAGCCGTGGTTGGTATTGTCGTAAAGGAACACCTGGTAGGGCTTTTTGTTGGCTTTCAGCGCCTCTTCGTAGGCGGAGATCCCGGCATTGACGCGGGTATCGAGGCCACCGTAGTGAAGCATCAGCGGAGCCTGAATCTTCGGCACATCAGCGGCCGGAGCCTGGCCACCATAGTAAGGAGCCGCGGCGCTCAGCTCGGCACCCATGCGAACAGCCAGCGCGTTGCAGATGCCGCCGCCGAAGCAAAAGCCAACCGCGCCCACTTTGCCGTTGCCTTCCGGATGCGCTTTCAGCCACCGGGCGGCTGCTTCAAAATCCATGCCCATTTTGGCTCGGTCGACGGTGCCAAACAGCTTGCCGCCCTTTTCATCGTCGCCGGGGTAGCCGCCGACGGAAGTAAGGCCGTCGCCAGCGAACGCTAGGTAGCCCGCGGTGGCCAAGCGGCGGGCCACGTCTTCAATGTACGGATTCAGGCCGCGATTTTCGTGGATCACGAGCACAGCCGGGAACTTCGAACCCTTCGCGGGTTTAGCGAGATGGCCCTTGATTTCCCCATTGCCATTCGGCGACGGGACGGTGGCCGTGCTCGTGACGATGCGGGGGTCATTCTTCGGCACCTGTTCGGCAAACGCATAGTTGGCGCGTAGGCTTTCCCACAGGCCGATGGCCGTAACGCCGCCGACGGCGAAGCGCTTGGCCCGATCAAGAAACTCACGACGCTCAATGTCCCCGTGAACGTAGAGATCGAACAAATTCAGCAGTTCTTGCGGAAAATCAGATGCTTTTTTGCGTTCCATAGGCTGAATCAGACGATTGTAGTCGTCGGCATGTTACCAGGATCCCCACCGATTGTGTTAAATTGGATTCTGTTGCGGTGCCCTTAGCTCAGCTGGTAGAGCGTCGGATTGTGGTTCCGAATGTCGCGGGTTCGAACCCCGTAGGGCACCCCACTGCGCTTAGTGATCGGTTTGGGCGGACTCTACGTCAACCGTTTTCCAATCGCCCCGCATGATGGCGGTGCGAATCTCCGCTGCGGTGTACTTCTCCTTGTGCAGCTTCGCGGCGAGCATGGCTTCCTTCATGCAAGTGCCGCAGTGGGAACTGTGGTTATCGCGAAAGCAATCGAGCAGGCCCTTGTGGCCCGCCGAGCGGTCGCAATAGCAGTAGCAAGGCTGCTGCGCGAGAATTTCCGGGATCTCCTTCGCGATTTGGTAAGCCTTGCGGATCATGGGGTCCGTGAACGCCTTCGGGTCCATCGTGAGGGGCAGCGGACGGGCGGCGGCGACCGTTTCGTGGAAATACGGCGTCGGAGGCGCCTCGGGAATCATTTTCTTCGAAGTAGACGCAACCGGCGTCGGCTTCGTGGGAGATTCAGTGGTGCATCCGGCGAGGATCAGGAACGGGAGTGCGATTAGGAAAGCGCGCATATCTCTAGTTTAATGGGGTGATGACGAATCTGCTGGCCGAACCGGATTTAGGCGGAAAAAGCATGGTGAGCCGAACGCTCTCCACGGAAGCCGGGTTGCGGTTGGTGTTGTTCCACTTTGCGCCGGGCCACGAGTTGGCAGCGCATCGGGCACCGGTCGCGATCTCGATTCAAATTATCGCGGGAACAGGCGAACTGCTGCGGGGCGGAGAGTGGACCCCCGTGGCGGCGGGTTCGCTGTTGGTCCTGCCGCCCTCCGAGGAGCACGGCGTGCGCGCAACTTCAGCAATGACGATGCTGTTAACAATGGCGCGCTAAACTAATATGTTGCTGATGGGTCTTCCTGGTGCCATGTTTGTGCGCAACTTGATTGCGCGCCGTAACCTGCTCTTTCAGTTGGTCCGCCGCGATTTTCGCCAACGCTACATTGGCTCGGCGGCCGGATGGCTCTGGGGCTTGCTCCACCCGATTGTCCAACTGGCAAGCTGGACGTTCGTCTTTTCTTATTGCCTTCAAACGCCCATGCCGCCCGGCGAGGCGACGCAAAACTATACCCTGTTTCTGCTGTGCGGGTACCTGCCGTGGATGCTGTTCCAAGAAACGGTCCAGCGCAGCGCCAACTCCATTCTTGAGCACTCGAATCTGATCACGAAAACGCTGTTCCCCAGCGAATTGCTGCCCATTTCCGTATTTTTCTCGTCCGTCTTGAACCATCTGCTGGCGGTGGCTTTGGCCGTTACTGCGGTTGCGTTTTGGGACGGCCACTTCTATTGGACGCTGCTCTTTCTGCCCCTGTATACCGGCTTCCTCGGCATGTTGGCCGTAGGCATCGGCTGGGTCTTCGCAAGCCTGCAAGTCTATCTTCGCGACACCGCCCAAGGCGTGCTCGTGTTCCTGACGCTCTGGTTTTGGGCCACGCCAATCTTCATCAGCGAGGCCCAAGTGCCCGAAGGGGTCCGCTTTATTTTGCGGGCGAACCCCCTATCGTTGTTCGTCAAAGCGTATCGGGCGCGGTTACTTTCGACCGACCTGCCGAACCTGGAAGAGTTAGCACTCATTGCGTGCTGGAGCGTCGGAGCGTTCTTCGTCGGCGGACTGTTCTTCCGCCATCTGAAACGGGGTTTCGCCGACGTCCTCTAAATCGCCTCGCGCAACGCCCCAAGCAGCAGGTCGACGTTAGCCGCCTGCGACCCTTCGCCCATCAGACCGATGCGGAACACCTGTCCAGCAAGTTGGCCGAAGCCGCCCTGGATCTCGATGCTGTGGTTATCCATCAGCTTCTTGCGGACGTCCAGGTCGTTCACCCCGGCGGGCACCTTCGGCGTATGCAAAGCCCACATCCGGTCGGCGGCGGGAACCAGCATTTCCAAACCCATGGCTTCAAACCCGGCCGTCAGCGCGGCGGCGTTGGTCTTGTGCCGCGCAAAGCGGGCTTCGACGCCTTCTTCCATAATCAGCGCAATGCCCTCGCGGAGCGCGTAGAACATCGAGATGGGCGCCGTGTGGTGGTACCGGCGGGAACCCTCATAGTAGTCGGCCAGCATTTTAAGGTCAAAATACCAGGTCCGTTGGGCCGATTTACGGGCCATCAAGCGCTCCAACGCGCGGGGCGAACACGTGATGGGCGACAAGCCCGGAGGGCAGCTCATGCCCTTTTGGGTGCAGCTATAAGCGATGTCAATGCCGGTTGCGTCGAGGTTGATCGGCATGGTGCCGAGCGAAGTGACGCAGTCGGCGATGGTCAACGCGTCGACTTCCTTGGCCGCTTTACAGATAGCATGGCCCGGGGTGGAGACGCCGGTCGAAGTCTCGCCGTGGACGAAGGCGACGACGTGCGGTTTTTCCCGCAGAATCGCCTCGGTGGCTTCGGCGTCGGTGACGGTCTGGCCCCAAGGCTTGTCCACGCGGACTACCTCCGCTTCCTGGCGCTTGCCCATTTCGACCATGCGGTCGGCGAAAAAGCCGCCCGCGAAGACGAGCAGCTTCGAGCCGGGTTCGACGAAGTTCGTTATCGATGCTTCCATGCCGCCGCTGCCCGTTGCAGAGATGGCCATCGTGAAGGGGTTCGCGGTGCCGAACACCTGCTGGAGACCGGTGCGGATCTCCTGATTAATCTCGAAGAAGAACGGATCGAGATGGCCGACGACGGGTTTTGCCATTGCCTCGTACACGCGAGGTGCCACCATGGACGGACCCGGTCCAAATAATAAGCGCTTTGGTGGATTTAGAGGAGCAAGTGTATAAGACATCTCGTTAGGATAACGTTTTGACACTTCCGATTGAAAGTTTGCTGCCGTCGATTGTCGCCTCGCTGGCGAAGAAGCCGAATCTCGTTATCGAAGCGCCCCCCGGGGCGGGGAAGACGACGCGGGTGCCGGCGGCGATTTTGGCGGCGGGGATGGGCGAGGTGTTGGTGCTGGAGCCTCGTCGTCTGGCCGCGCGTTTGGCGGCTCGACGGGTGGCGGCGGAGTTGGGCGAAAAGCTGGGCGAGACGGTGGGGTATCAGGTTCGCTTTGAAGATGTCACCGGGCCACGAACGCGGCTGCGGTTTCTGACCGAAGGCGTATTAACGCGACGGCTGCTGAGCGATCCGACGCTGCGCGGGGTGCAGGTGGTGGTGCTCGACGAATTCCACGAGCGGCACTTGGATGGCGATTTGGCGCTGGCCCTGTTGCTGAATTTGCAGCGGACCCGAAGACCGGACCTGCGGCTGGTCGTGATGTCGGCCACGCTGGACGCCGCTCCGATCGCCGCGCATTTGGGCGGCTGCCCGGTGCTGCGCAGCGAAGGAAAGCTGTTCCCGATGGACGTCGAGTACACCCCGCATTCCGGCGCGACGCTGGAGCAGTTGGTGGGGCAGGGCGTGGAGCGGTTGGCGAAGAAGGGGCTGACCGGGGACGTGCTGGTTTTCCTGCCGGGCATCGCCGAAATGCGGCGGGCGCAGCGGCAGTTGGGTTCGTTCCGTACTTTTCTGCTGCATGGGGATATGTCGCCGGAAGAGCAGGATTTGGCGCTGGCGGCGGGCGGGGAACCGAAGGTGATTCTGGCGACCAACGTGGCCGAAAGCTCGATCACGGTTCCCGGCGTAACGGCCGTGGTCGACAGCGGCCTGGCCCGACTGGCCGTCGATTCCCCGTGGACGGGGATGCCGTCGATTGAGATTGCGAGGGTCAGCCAGGCGTCGGCGACGCAGCGGGCGGGGCGGTCGGCCCGAACCGCGCCGGGGCGGGTGATTCGGCTGTATCCGCAAGAAGACTTCGTCCGGCGACCGGCGCAGGACGCGCCCGAAATTACGCGGCGAGAGCTGTCGCAACTGCTCGTCAATCTTCATGGCTGCGGTGTCAAGGACGCGTTGACGTTGCCATGGTTGACGCCCCCGCCGGCACCATCCCTTGCGGCGGCGGAGACGTTGCTGGGGCGGCTCGGCGTAGTAGCCGGCGGGGAGTTGACGCCGCTAGGCCAGAAGATTGCGCAATTGCCGGTGCATCCGCGGTTGGGGCGGCTGATGGTCGACGGCGGGGAGGACGGCTGCCGCGCGGCGGCAGTGCTCTCAAACGGCGAACGCCTCGAAGGGAAGCCGCCGCATCTCGTCGATTCTGATTTATTCTTGCTGTTGGAGCGCCCTTGGGGCCCGCAGACGATTCGGACGTTCGAGCAACTGCGCCGCGCGGCGCGGCCCGTGCGGAAGGACGATACAGCGCTGCTGATGGCCCTAACGGCGGCGTTCAGCGATCGTCTGGGCAAGCGTCGGCCGAACGGCGAGATCCTGCTGGCCAGCGGAGGGCAGGCGGCCCTCGCCGAAAGTTCCGGCGTGCGGCAGGCGGATTTGGTCGTCGCGATCGAGATGGAAAATCGGGGGTCTCCAGTGATCCGGCTGGCGAGCAAGGTGGAGCCAGAGTGGCTGCTGGACCTGTTTCCAGAGCGCCTGGAAAGCCGGGACGGCGTCGATTGGAACCGAACGGCGGAACGGGTCGAACGGGTCAGTGCGTTGCTGTTTGACGGTCTCGTGATAGAAGAAACGCGCAGCGGGCGCCCCGACCCGGAGCAGGCGGCGGAGCTACTCGCGGCGAAGGCGCTGGAGGCGGGCATCGCGCGGTTTGGGGACGTATCCGGATTGATGGCGCGGTGGCGCTTTGCCGGCTTGGCGGAACCGGATCTAGCCAAGACCATCGCCGGAGCCTGCTACGGCTTGCGGAATTTTGCGGAGTTGAAAGGGCTGCTGGGCGACGGGGGACTCGAACGCATTTTGCTCGAAGCAGCCGAGGAGCGGGCGCAGTTGGAAGCCCGGGCGCCAGCGCGGGTGAAGCTCGCCAAAGGGCGGTCGGTGGCGGTGAACTACGTCGATGGCCAAACCCCGTGGGTGGCGTCGCGGCTGCAGGATTTCTTTGGAATGCGCCAGACCCCATTGGTGGGGCAGACGCCGGTGGTGGTCCATCTCCTCGCGCCGAACCAACGGCCGGTACAGGTGACGCAAGACCTCGCCGGATTCTGGGAACGCCACTATCCCGCGCTGCGCCGCGAACTCGGGCGGCGGTATCCCCGTCATGCATGGCCGGAAGATCCTTTGGAAGGGTAGAATATGGAGCGTCCATGCTTACACGACGAGATCTGATGTTCGGCCTCGCGGCGCCGCTGAAACTGCCGCGAAAGTTGCGGCTAGCCGTGATCGGCACCGTGGGCCATATCGGCGATGTGCTGGCACCGCTGCCGAAGCTGCCGGAGGTGGAACTCGTGGCCGTCGCCGAGACCGATCCGGACGGGTTGAAAATCGTCGCCGGACGCCCGGTGCTGCGCAACGCAAAGCAGTACAGCGACTATCGCAAGATGCTCGACGAGATGAAGCCGGACGTAGTGGCCATCTGCAACGACAACGGCGCGCGGGCGGCGGCGGTGCTGGAATGCGCGCAACGAAAGCTGCCGATGATGGCCGAGAAGCCCATCGCGATCGACAGGAAAGAGTACGAAAAAGTTCGACGGGCCATCGAGCTGTCCGGCCAGCCGGTGCAGTTGCTTCTGCCGATGCGGTACGAGCCGCACTACAAATCGCTGAAGGAGATTGTGGCCAGCGGGACCATCGGCGAGGTCGGCCAGATCAGCAGCCAGAAGAGCTATAAGGCGGGCAATCGGGCGGCGTGGTTTCGAGATCCGGCAACCTATGGCTCCACGATTTTGTGGATCGGCATTCACATGTTCGACTTGATGCGGTGGTGTTCGGCGCGCGAGTTTACCGAGGCGTTTTCGTATCAGGGGCAGGTGGGTGCCGGGCCGGGGATCGGCCGGATGGAGAACACGACCACCACAATCTTGCGGATGGACAACGGGGGGACGGCGTCGTTGCACCTGGACTACTATCGGACCGAGCAGGCGGCCACGCATGGCGATGATCGGTTGCGGATTGCAGGGTCGAAAGGCGTGGTCGAATATACGGCGGCGACCGGAGTGACGTTGCTCGAACAGGGCAAGAAGCCGCTGGTGGTAAACCCGTTGCCGGAAGCCGGCCAGATCTTCGTCGACTTCCTCGGCTGGGCGTTCGCAGGCCAGCCGTGTTCTATGCCGTTGACCGACATCTGGCGCGTGAATGAGATCACACTGGCAGCTCATGAGTCGGCCGTGGCGCACAAGGCAATTCGGATCTAGGGATTTGCGCTTATAGCAAGTCTTGACTTAACAGAGGGCAAATCCGCGACGTCTGAAGAGATCCGGAGCAATGTCGGGAGAGAGGAAGGGCTAGAGAGCCTCGGCGAGATCGACTACAAGTGCATGCATTGACGGGGCCCTGAGCTGGGACAAACGTAGTTTGCAGTCCGCCCCATACGGGGCCGGTAGTTCGGGTTTCCAGAACGCCTCCATTAAGGCGGGTATCGCTCTAGAAGAAGCCGAGAATCGGTCGGGGCGAAGCGGACTAGATTCGTTTGGCGCTGGCGGCGGCATCAATTTAGGCTCAGACTCGCCGAGGGTCGGTGGCTTAGCGGCCGGGGGGGACCACGCCGACCAACGACGGCGTGCTCGATCGATTAGACGCCGTGGACCCGAGGCGCGGCCATGGTGGCGGCTTGCGGGTTCGTACGGCATATTCCCCTTGAAGATTTGTACCGAACGGGGTACGTCGAGTACTTAGTCCGAGACGCTAAATCGCTTAGAGCTTAGTGCCGATAATGGCGTAGTCGAGTCCCCCGAAGAACGCCTTCCGGAAGTCGTCGGGTAGCGAGGCGAGCGATGGCATCGAGTCAACTGCCGGAGCGAGGAACCGGATTTCGAGACCTCCGTACCCGGCTTCCTGGAGGTAGAACGCCGCCAGCGCCGAAGGTACCGGGCGCTGATGCGTGGGGTCGAGATAGAAGTGCGTCGCGAAGATGGCCAAGCATTCCGGGTTCGGCGTTTCGAATACGGCGATGGCCCCGGGCCGAGACTTGGCAGCGCAAAGGTTGAACAGACGCGGCACCAAAGGCGGCGGAAGATGCTCGATAACTTGTCCGCAGAAGACGCCGTCGAGCGAGTGATCGGGCTGCGCCTCGAGCCAGGAAAATAGGTCGGCTTCGACCGCGTTGAGCCCCTTAGCCAAGCACATGCCGACGGACTCCGGGTCGCCGTCGACTCCAATGGCACCGATCTTGTTTTCGGCCAGGAGTTCGAGAAACTCGCCGCGACCGCACCCGAGATCGACGATGTTGGGGCGGTCCGCGAACAGCGGCAAGTAGGCGGCAAAGTTCGAGCGAACGTACTCCTGAGGGCCGCGGAAACGATCAGCAAAATGAACGAAGTCGTAGGCCGGTTCTGAAGGCGGAGCGGGCAAGGCCGCAGCTGCGAAGGTCTTCTGGCGGATCGTGCGGAGTTCGGCGTGGATCAGCCGCTCGTACTCCTCGCGGAGCCTGGCGTTGTCGGCCCAAAAGCGGGCTTGGACTTCGTCGCCCGAGCGGGCAACCAGCCCCTCGAAGTCGCGATGTTGGCGGTCGGTGATGCTGCGGAAGTTGGTTTCCAACTGTGAGGTCCGATGGTGGTAAGCGCCGTTCAAATCGGCCACACTGCGGAGAAATTGAACTTCGTTGATGCTGAGTTTGCGTTCCCATTCCTGACGCCATTCGTGCCAGTGAACCCGGACGTCGGCGAGTTCGCGCGCCTGTTCCCGCAGCGTGGCCGCTTCGCGTTCGGCCAGCATGACGCGGCCTTCGGTTTCGTCCAGGCGAGCGGCGTAAATCTTCACGCGGCTTTCAAGTTCGTCGTTGCGCCGGGCGCTATCTTCGAGGGCCGAAGCAATCTGTTCCAAGGAGCGGTTGTGCTCCTTGAGTGCTTCCAGAGTGGCCTGGATCGCGTTCACGGACCCACGGTTGAACTCGACTTGCTCGCGGACATGCCAATCGAGGATGCGGGCCAGAAAGCGCTTCCAGCTTTGGACAAGGTTGTTCTTCAGGCCCGGCGGACGCGGGTTCACGGTGCCAATCGCGGCTACCTTGGCTTCGGCAGCGTCGCGGGAGTGGAGCAACGGCAACAGGTCGGCGAGGCCTATCCCGTAACGGCTGCGTTCACCCTCAGGATGCCGAGCGGCCACCCGTTCGCGGATCTCGCGCACAGCCTGTTCCAGCGGGTTCTCAACGTCCACGCTTGCTTTTCCTCACGTAGCGGGCAGTAATTTTCGACGGGATGCCGCCGCGCGGCATGAAGTCTCCGATGACGGTGGCTTCGAGCGGCTGAGCGGCTCGGACGAGGTCGGCCAGAAATCGGTTGACGACGTTCTCCTGGAAGATCCCAAGATTGCGGTACGCGAGCCAGTACATTTTCAGCGACTTCAGCTCCAGGCAGTGCTCGTCCGGGACGTAGCGCAAGGTCAACGTGCCGTGGTCCGGCAGGCCGGTCTTGGGGCAGACGCTGGTGAACTCGGGGTTAACGATTTCAATTTCATAGCCGGTGCGGAACTGGTTAGGCCAGGTTTCGATGTCGGGCAGTGGCGCATTCACGCCCGCCTCGGCGTGTTCGTCGGTATAGATTTTTTTCTTACTCATGGGGGACTAGCGCTTTGGCCAAATGATCCAGGAACAGGCCCACGTCAGTAACGACGCCGACCGCTTGGCCCGTGCCGCGGTCGCTGAGCTTGGTCGCGACAGCCGGGTTGATGTCGACGCAGACGGTTTTAACCCAGCCGGGGAGCATGTTGCCGGTGGCGATGGAATGCAGCATGGAACTAAGGCAGAGGACGAGGCCGGCCGAGTGGGCATGTTCGTTGTAGGCGTCCTGCGCCTGATTCATGTCGGTGATGGTGTCGGGCAGCGGACCGTCGTCCCGCAGGCTACCTGCGAGGACGAAGGGCACGTTGGCCTTGACGCATTCATACATGATGCCGCTCGTAAGGCGGCCGCTCTCGACGGCACCGCGAATGCCGCCAGCGTGATAAATGGCGTTGATGGCGCGCATGTGGTTGCGGTGGCCGTGCTCTTCCAGGCGCCCATCGTTCATCCGGACGCCCAGCGAGGTGCCCAGCAGAGCCGCTTCAATATCGTGCACCGCCAGGGCGTTGCCGCTCAGCAGCGCGTCGACGAAGCCGGCGCGGATAAGAGCCCCCAGGGGCTTCACGCCGCCAGTATGGACAACCACCGGGCCAGCCACGACCACTACCTTCTTGCCTTCAGCGTGCATCTGCTGAATCAGCGCGGCGGTCTGCCGCACAGCGGTTTCCACTTGCCGTTCGGAGCTGATTTCGTTGCTCATAAACGCGAACCCATGACGATCCCGTTCTTTCGATTCCGGGATCACACGAATGCCGCGCATGCCGACGACGACGGCGTCACCGGCCTTGACATCGCGCAATTTACGACACCATGCCGCACCGTTTTCGATAACGATGCAGGCGTCCATCCGCTGCTTGCCGACCGTGATCCACGATCCGCCCAGCCGAACTTCGGTGCGTTGATTGGTGGTCGAATAGAAATCTTCCGGGGCGCAGCAATCGCGTGCGACGACGCGGACTTCAGCGTCGCGAGAGTCAACCGGGGTGCAGCCGAGGCCGATCAGTTGGCCCAGCACTTTCTCCATCAATTCGCCCGATGGCGTTTCAATGCGGAGGCGCAAATGCGACGGCTCGCTATTGGTCCGTCCTATCTGGAAGACTTCCACTTCGAAGCGGCCTTGGTATTCGACGACGGTGTCGAAAATTCGCTCCATAATGTGGCTGTCGATCAGGTGACCCTGGGCTTCGACCGTTTCTTGAAACATGCTTCCTTACAGGATAATGGATTCATGCCCGAAGCTATAGTCTGGCGACCAGACACCGACACAATTGCACGGGCCGAGTTGACGAAATTTCTCCGGCAGGTGGGGATGGCGACCTTCGCGGAGCTGCAAGACCGGGCCGCGGCGGACCCGGCCTGGTTCACCGAACACGTGCTGCGGTTTCTCGATTTACCTTGGGACCGGCCGTATTCGCAGGTGATGGACTCGTCGCGGGGCATCGAGTGGACGCGGTGGTGCGTCGACGGCGAACTCAATATCGGGACGGCTTGTTTCGCCAAAGGCCTGGATCGGCAGCCGGCCGTGGCCTGGGAGGGCGAGGAAGGGACGCAGCGATCATGGAGTTATAAAGCCCTTCGGGTGGCCGTGAAGCGGTGCGCCAGCGGCTTGCGCGCGTTGGGAATTGGCAAGGGCGACGCGGTGGGGGTGCACCTGCCGATGATGCCGGAAACGGTGGCCGTGATGGTGGCGCTGGCGCGGATCGGCGCGGTGGCGGTGCCCCTGTTCACGGGGTTCGGCCCGTCCGCGGTTGCGGCGCGGCTTCAGGACGTGGGCGCCAAGGCGGTGTTCACGTGCAACGCTTATCCACGGCGCGGCAAATCGATTCCCGCCAAAGCGACGATCGACGCGGCCGGGGGCGATTGGAAAGTGATCGTCGTCGAAAGGCTCGAAGGCTATGCGGTGCCGATGACCGCGGGCCGAGACATTTCATGGGACGCGCTCTGCCACATGGACGGTTCGAGCGAACCCGAGCGGACCAGCGCCGAGGATCCGCTGCTACTGATCTATACGTCGGGGACGACGGGGGCACCGAAAGGGATCTTGCATACCCACTGCGGGTTTCCCGTGAAATCGGCACAGGACATGGCCTTTAACATGGATGTGGGGTTAGCGACCCGGATCTCCTGGGTCACCGATATCGGGTGGATGATGGGTCCTTGGTTGATCTACGGAACGCTGCTGCTGGGCGGGACGATGGTTCTGTTCGACGGGGCACCGGACCACTTATGGGCGTTCGCCTCGCGCCAGGGCGTTGAGGTGTTGGGCGTATCGCCCACGCTCGTGCGGATGCTTTCAAGCGAGCCGATTTTATACGATTTGAGCCGGATACGAATTCTGGCTTCGACCGGCGAGCCGTGGACCCGAGACGCGTGGATGTGGCTGTTTGAGAAAGTCGGCGGCGGGCGTCTGCCGATCATCAACTATTCGGGCGGAACGGAGATTTCGGGCGGCATTTTGTGTTCAAACCCGCTTCTGCCCGTGAAGCCGTGTGCGTTCTCGGCCCCCTGCCCGGGCATGGCGGCCGACGTCGTGGATGAGCAGGGCAAGAGCTTGCCCCAAGGCGTCGGAGAGTTGGTGATCCGCCAGCCGTGGATCGGCATGGCGCGGGGCTTCTACAAGAATCCGGAGCGGTTCCTGGAGACGTACTGGTCGACGTTTCCCGGGTTATGGCGGCATGGTGATTTTGCCGAGGTGGACGCCGACGGCTTTTGGTTCATTCACGGGCGAAGCGATGACACGATCAAGATCGCGGGCAAACGAGTGGGTCCGGCCGAAGTCGAGACCATCGTGATGAGTCATGCGGCGGTGAGTGAGGCGGCGGCGATCGGGGTGCCGGATGATCGCAAAGGCAACGAGCTGATTGTGTATTGCGTGCGTCGGGGCGAAGTAACCGAAGCCGAGGTGCAGGATCTAGTGGCGCGCGAGTTGGGCAAGCCGCTCCGTCCGCGAGAGGTTCGTTTCGTATCGGGGTTGCCGAAAACGCGCAATGGGAAAGTCATGCGTCGGCTGGTCCGGGCGGCGCGGCTGGGCGAACCGTGGGGCGATGTGAGTAATTTAGAAAATCCACAAGTGCTAAAGGAGTTTTCATAAATGCCGATTTATCATCAACTCGGGCAGGTACCCCGCAACCGTCATTCGCCCTTCCCGAAGCCTGACGGCGGAATGTACGCCGAGGAGCTCGTCGGCAGTACCGACGCCTCGTCGCTGCTCTACCACGTGCACGCCCCGACGCGGGTGCGGTCGAGTCGGCAGGCGGTCGAGCTGCGATGGAAAAAGCAGGATCCACGACCGCTGCAACACCGGCACTTTAGAACCCATCGGCTGGCGGCGGCGGACCGCGTGCCGCTGCTGTTCAACGCCGATCTGGCCCTGCTAACGTGGACCCCGCACAAGAGCGGATTCTATCGGAATGCGCAGGCCGATGAGGTGTTGTATGTGGCCGAGGGCGCCGGGACGCTGGAGTCCCAGATGGGCGAACTCGCCTACAAGGCGGGCGACTACGTAGTGATTCCTCGGGGGATCATCCATCGCTTGCGGATGGACCCGATGCGGCATCGATTTCTGATTCTCGAAAGCCGGGGAGCGGTGCGGATTCCATCGCGGTATCGAAGCGAAAACGGGCAGTTGGGTGACGACGCGCCCTTTACAGAACGGAACATCCGGCGTCCGCGCACTCTCCCGGTGCACGAGGAAGTCGGCGATTTTTCGGTTATAGTCAAAAAAGATAACTGCTTGCACGAGATCGTGTTGGACCATCATCCGTTCGATGTCGTCGGTTGGGATGGATACTTCTATCCATGGGCAGTGGGCGTGCAGGATGGCGCGCGGTTTGAAGGCGACGGGTTTACCATTCGTTCTTTGGGTTCGCGACCCGAGGAGACGCACTTCCGTGCCCGCGTGCGTTCCGAAGAGGTGATCTACCATCTGACAGGTGGCACCGGCACCGAGATCGGGTCATTGACCGTCCACCCGGAGGGTTTGGCGCATCCCGCGGTGCAGAGCGAGTGGGCGATTCAGGTCGAAACGGCGCTGCCTCTAGAGATCGGAGAGAGCTCGCTTGGGGTGGAAGACAAAGGGGAGTAGACTATTCTGTGCTACGATCCCTAAATCTGGGGCACTGAGTCGAACATGGATACTATACGAGTTCTCGTCGTTGAAGACGAGAAACGCATCGCTGATTTCATCGCGCGCGGACTAGAGAGCGCCGGATATGGGGTCACGCAGACGCATGACGGCACCAGTGCGCTGGAGGCGATTCACGGCTTGGAGTACGATCTGATCGTGCTCGATCTAAACCTGCCGGATATGGATGGTCTCAAGGTTTTGGAGAAAATCCGGAATCGAAAGGTCAGCCCGGCCGTGCTGATTCTCAGCGCGCGCAGCAACGTGGATGACCGCGTGAAAGGCCTCGAACTTGGCGCCGATGACTACATCAGCAAGCCGTTCGCCTTCGTCGAGTTCTTGGCGCGAGTCCGGGCGTTGTTGCGCCGCGGCGCTCCGCTTCAGGACCGCTTGGTGGTCGGCGATCTGACGCTCGACTGCATTCGCCGCAAAGTCACCCGAGCAGGCGAAAATATCGAATTAGCGCCCAAAGAGTTCAGCATTCTCGAGTATCTGATGCGGAACCGCGGACGGCCTTTGAGCCGGACCATGATCGTAGAGCACGTCTGGGACATGGACTACGATGGGCTGACGAACATTGTCGACGTCTACATTCGACACTTGCGGAGTAAGATTGACGACCGGTATTCGGTGCGCTTGATCCATACCGTTCGGGGCATCGGCTACGTGATCGATGTGCCAGGGAAGGATACCGAACAGGACTAGCGCGTGCTGCAGACGCTGCTACTCAGGATCGGCAAAACCACCCGCGGACTGCGGTTCCGACTGACGATGAGCTATGTGGGCATCTTCGCGCTGCTCCTCGTCGGGATTGGCCTGTATTTCCGCGTGAGTCTGGAGAACCTGATCGAGGCTCGGACCCGGGAGTTGATCGAAGAAGAATGGCGAGCGGTGCGCGGTTTTCTGCGCATTGAGCGAGGCCAAGCCAATTGGACCTTCGACCCGCGAGAATTTGACGACGCCTCGCACGTCGAGCGGCTCCGGAAGTTGATCTTGATCTCCGACCGGGAAGGATCGGTGCTCGAAGTATCCAATGGATACCGGGCTTTCGGCGTCGAGACCCCGGCAGAAATTCAACAAATTCTGGCGCAGCCGATGCCCCAGTGGAAGCTGAAGAAAGAGGGCAAGGGCGAAGCGCTGCTGCTGCGCTACGGCATCATCCGCTCGGTGAATCAGCCTTATCTGTTGGTGGTGGGACGGACCCTGGCCGACAACCAGACCCTGCCTGCGATGTTTGTGAGTAACTATTTCGGAGTGCTGCCGCTACTGATCGGCTTAATGGTGTTTCTCGGATGGTTCATGGCGGGGCGAGGTCTCGAACCGGTCAACCAAGTGGCGGCGACGGCGGAGGCGGTGAGCGGGTCAACCTTGCACGTCCGCATTCCAGGGCGGAACACTGATGACGAGCTGGATCGGCTAATTGATGCCTTCAACAAAATGATGGATCGGCTGTCGGAAAGTTTCGAGCAGGTGCGACGGTTCAGCACGGACGTTTCGCACGAGTTGCGGACGCCGCTGACTTCGATTCGGGGGCAGTTAGAGGTCGCGCTATTTACGGCTAAGACGACCGAACAGTACCGCGACTCGATCGTAAATGCGTTGCAGGACGTCGACCGACTATCGAGTATCACCCGGGCCCTGCTGCTGCTCTCGCAATCAGAAGCCGGGCAGTTGAATCTGAAGTTTCTCCGCCTCAACTTTACGGGCACGGTGCTCGATATCGTCGACCAGTTTCAGATTCCTGCCGAAGACGCCGAATTGACCCTCGACGCCAAGTTGCCCGACGAGATTTGGATGGACGCCGACCGGGTGCAAGTGGAACGATTAGTTTCGAATCTACTTTCAAACGCCGTAAAGTATACGCCGGCGGGAGGGCGGGTGCACCTGACGCTCCGAACGCTGGTTACCGAGTATGGGGACCAAGTCGAATTGTGCGTGGCCGACACAGGGCAGGGAATTCCGGCGGCGAGCTTGCCGCACATATTCGAGCGTTTTTACAAAGTCCCGGGTGGCGACCCGGATAAAGGGCTGGGGCTGGGCCTAAGCTTTGTATCCTGGATCGTCCGGGCGCATCACGGCAAGATTGAAGTGGAAAGCGAAGTCGACAAGGGAACGACGTTTCGGGTTTTGCTGCCGACGAGCCCGAGTTCCGCTGCGGAGTCCGCGGACTTGGCTAGCGTTGGAATAGAAGGAAGACAAATTTAATGCAGATTGCGGAAAGGGAACGAGAAGGGATCGTGATCGTCGATTGCGCTGGGCAGTTGGTTGCCGGCGAGACGACGGGTGCGGTGCGAGAGCGGTTGAGCCAGTTGGTCGGGGCGGGGTCGATTCAGTTGATCCTGAACCTGGGAGGTGTGACCTACATCGACTCGTCGGGTTTGGGGGCGCTGGTAATGTGTTTCTCGACGGCGCGACGAGCCGGAGGGACGATGAAACTGTTGAACCTGTCGAGGCGGAGCATCGAATTGATCGTTTTGACGCGGCTGGAAATGGTGTTTGAGGTGTTCGATGAGGAGCAGTCGGCGGTGAATAGCTTCTTCCCGGACCGGGAGATCAAGAAGTTCGATATTCTTTCGTTCTTGCAGCAGCGCAAGAACGAAGGGTAACCTGGAAGAAGATGGCAACGACGATCTCCGAGATTTTAGGTTCCGCGGCGGCAATCGCCAAGGGCATGACGGTGACCTTGAAGGAGATGATGTCTCCGACGGTGACAGAGGACTACCCGGACGCGCCGGCGAAATTCCAGGAACGCTACCGCGGCGTGCATGTGCTGCAGCGGGACGAAGCGGGTCTCGAAAAGTGCGTTGCCTGTTTCCTCTGTGCTGCGGCTTGTCCGGCCAACTGCATCTACATCGAAGCGGCTGAGAATACGGAGCAGACCCGGATAAGCGGCGGCGAGCGCTATGCTAGCGTCTACAACATCGACTACAGCCGCTGCATTTTTTGCGGTTTCTGCGTCGAGGCCTGCCCGACCGATGCGATTACGCACGGCCACGATTTTGAGATCGCCAGCTACAATACCTCGACACTGATTTACCGGAAGGAGCAGATGCTGATCAACATCAGCCCGACGGCGAAAGCCCCGGCGATTCCCTCGCCAGCGCCGGGTGGCCACTAGGCTACTTTAAGTGCGGATGCCAGCCGCGCTGCTGGCGGCTAGGTTTTGATGCGGACCGCTGACCGAAGCGGTCTGCGCGTGAAACTTGTAGGCCGCCTGAATCCGATTTATGTCCTGAAAGTTAGAGCGCTTCGCCCTCGATCATGGGGTCGAATAAAGCCCCGGCGATTCCCTCGCCAGCGCCGGGTGGCCACTAGGCTACTTTAAATGCGGATGCCAGCCGCGCTGCTGGCGGCTAGATTTTGATACGGACCGCTGACCGAAGCGCTCTGCGCGTGAAACTTGTAGGCCGCCTGAATGCGATTCATGTCCTGATAGTTAAAGCGCTTCGCCCTCGATCGTGGGGTCGAAAGCCCCGGCGATTCCCTCGCCAGCGCCGGGTGGCCACTAGGCTACTTTAAGTGCGGATGCCAGCCGCGCTGCTGGCGGCTAGGTTTTGATACGGACCGCTGACCGAAGCGCTCGACGCATGAAACCGATAGGCCGCCTGAATGCGATTCATGTCCTGATAGTTAAAGCGCTTCGCCCTCGAGCGTGGGGTCGAAAGCCCCGGCGATTCCCTCGCCAGCGCTGGGTGGCCACTAGGCTACTTTAA
>JANXMS010000441.1 GCA_025354525.1 Acidobacteriota bacterium | reverse complement strand
GACTTGCCACCGGCGGAGGGTGCTCCCGTGGCTTCATGCCCACTGTCGGCGGGCTCGTAGCCGACCTGGGATGGCACAATGCGCTAAATCCTGGGGCTTGGGGCAAAGCCCCATCTCAACCAACGCCCAGCGGCAGATGTTAAATTCACATCAAAGCACCTGCTGATGGTGCTGCAAAAGTAATTGTCGTTAGAAGCGGTTCCTAATTGTCGCCCATCAGTGTACTGTTGTTTCGGCGAAAGCCGGGACGAAGGACGGTTGAACAGGAGAAAGAAAGGGGAACTATTCGAACAGATCCGGCGCGAGTACGAGCATGGAGCCGGAACAATTATAAGGAGTCGCCAAAAAACTCGGCGTCCATCGCCGTCAGGTGCGCGACGCGCTGGCTAACGCAATGCCCCGAGAACCGCACCGCGCAAACACGGCCACACCGCACGGCGGATCTTCAATCGCATCCTCGCCGAATTACCAACACCCCAGCCGCCGAATCCACCGTCCGCCAATACGTCCGCCAACGGAAATTCGCTCTGGGCTTGAAACACGCCGAAACCTTCATCCCACAGTCCTACCCTTGGGGCCGCGAGGCCCAAGTGGACTGGTTCGAGGCGACCGTCCAAATCGACGGCGAACTTCAAAAAGCCTATCTGTTCTGCATGCGGAGCATGGTCAGCGGCGGTGCCTTCCATCGCGCGTTTCCCCACGCCCGTCAGTTAGCGTTCCTCGAAGCCCACGAGGCCGCTTTCCATTAATTTGGCGGACTGTTCGCGGTGGTTCGCTATGACAATCTGCGCAGCGCCGTGCAGGAAATCCTTCGCGGACATCAACAGCGAAGAGACCGCGCGATTCATTGGCTTTCGGTCGCCGTGGGGCTTTGAGTCGGAGTTTTGTAATCCTGGTGAAGGACATGAAAAAGGCGGCGTGGAGGGCGAGCCAGTGCCCAGCGCTAGAAACTGGGAGGAACTAAACCAGATGATCGCGGCTGCCTCCAAACAAGACGAGCAACGGATCATTGAAGGACTCATGCAAACCATCGGCGCGGCGATGGTTATCGAAGCGACGTACTTACGTCCCTTACGAACTGAGGGGTGTGCGACCTGCCGGATGAGTGACCCATTATCAGTCTGCTCGGCTGCTTATCCAAAGGATAGCTCATCGGTTCTCGGCGTAGGACTGGAGCGGGGTCAAAGCGGCCGTCGCCGTCGGGTAGGTCCGTCATTTCCACGCAATGCTCACGTTGCAGGCCTGCTCTTGGTCCATCGCTCAGCCCGATCCTCGCGAACAAAAGCCTTCGTCCGATTCTCCAGCCAACACAAAAAGATCTGGCCACAGTAGAGCGCGAACAGGTCCTCCTCCTCCCGGAGTCCAATGTTTCCCCCCGCCAGTACAGGGGAAAGCGGTATCCGTTCAGCGGCCCACAAAAAGGTCGCCTGTTCATACACCCGGCGCGTCAGGAACCCTTCCCGTCGTAGCTCCTCGCAGTGGGCCGATAACCTTCCGCCGGGGTCTTCATCCCGAACCCTTCGTGCGGTCTCTGTTCGTTGAACTCGGTCGCACGCATGTCCCACCCCACACCCGCGTCTCGCCGTTGGCCCGGCTCGATCCGCCAACCCGCCCGGCGCATTGCTGGCGAATGGCGCCCCATTGTCCGACCGGATCGCTTCCGGCAGCCCATACTCCCGGAACGCCGCTACCATCACTCCGCTCACCCGCCCGCTTTCAATTCCAGCCATCGCCACGAGCCGCAACAGGAACCGGCTCTGGTTGTTGGTGACCGTCAACGGCTCGCACCGCTTCCCATCCCCCGTCTTGAACTGTCCCTTGAAGTCGATGCTCCACACCCGATTCGGAATATCGGCATGGCTCAGAGGATTGGTCGACGGTACCTGTCCTCCGGGTCGCTTGCGCCT
>JANXMS010000370.1 GCA_025354525.1 Acidobacteriota bacterium | reverse complement strand
GATGGACTTGGCGACGCAAAAGCGGTTCGTGGCGAATATTCGACGGGCGGCGGGGGAGATGGAAGAATTGTTACGGTCGGTGAGGGAGGAGGTGCGGGAGCGGACCGGGAGCGTATGAAAAACGTACAGGGTGTTTGGGAGTTGGGCAGGATTTGGCGGTGGGGCGGCTAAGCGATCCAGAAACAAAGAGTTTAGCGTTTGGCACGTGTATTGCTGTAGAAAGGGCATGACGACCCTGAACACTTCTGAACTATCTGCTGATGTGCTGACAGAGAAACAGTACGAGGCGGCTTACACCAAAGGCTATCCGCGAACGGTTCGGTTTCTGTTGTCGACCGGGGTACGGTGTGATTTGGCGGAGGAGATCGCCCAAGCGGCATGGGCGCGGGGTTGGGAGTGCCGTGCGCAGTTGAAGAGCCAGGGTGCGGTGGGGGTGTGGGTGAATACGATTGCGAAGAACTTGGTTCGGGTAGACTTTCGGCGAAAGAAGACGACGGAAGAGTTGAACGAGAATTCGGCGGTCGTTCAGCCAGATTACGATGGGAGCGCGGTAGGGGAGATATTGGCGATGTGTTCGCCGGTGGATCGGGAGCTGTTACAGCAGCATTATCTGGAGGGGTGGTCGAGTAATGAGATTGCGCCACGCTTGGGGATTAGCCCGGTTTCGGTGCGAGTGCGTTTGATGCGGATTAAGCACAGCTTGCGGACGGCGATGGGATTGAGCGGGATGGCGATACCGGAAGCGGCATGAAGGGATTCACTTACGGCGAGGTTATGCGGTCGAGCTTTGGACTAGGCTTGGTTTTGGTGATTGTGGGGATTGGCGCTCTGGCTCTGCAGGGGTTGGCGTATCCGGTGGAAGGGTTGGCGGGATGGTCTAGATTGAGTGCGGTGGCGGGTGGGCTTTTGTGTGCGTTGGGGTTGTCGTTAATGTTGGCGGCGCGCCGGGATTGAAGAGATTGTGGTAAATTAGAGTGGTTTGGGCGCGTAGCTCAGTTGGTTAGAGCGCCTGCTTCACACGCAGGAGGTCCGGGGTTCGAGCCCCTGCGCGCCCACCATGTTTTCAGTAAGTTGCGAGCCTACGGGCTCACTGCTTGCAATTGGTTCGGGATGACTGAGCCCAGGACGCGGAAGCAACCGTTTGAACGCGGTAAGAAATTGGTAGGGAATGATCCGATGTCGCCGTTTGGTTTTTGGCGACGATTGGGGCGGCGATTCCGTTGGGGCGCGGTGTCGTGATAAAGTGACACTGTGTTGTTTGCGATACGATTCATGCTCATCGCGGGAGTTTGCTGGGGGCAGACTATGACGGGGGTGGTGCGGGATCCGGCGGGCTTGCCCTTGGAGGGGGCGCGGTTGGCGTTAGTGGGAGCGGGGATGAGCCAGAGGACCGGGGCGGATGGGGTATATCAGTTTCTGGGGATGGTACCGGGCGAGTATCGGTTGGAGATTACCCGGGAGGGGTTTCAAACGCTGCGGCGGGATGGATTATTGGTTGGGGTTGGGGAGCGGGTGGTATTCGATTTTGAGTTGGCTTTAGGGAAGGGGAGTGAGCGGTTGGAGGTGACGGGCGCTCCGCCGTTGTTGCAGGTGGCGCGGGGGACGGTGGGGTTTGCAGTGGAGCAGCGGAAGGTGGTTTCGCTGCCGCTGGACGGGCGGAACTTTGTGCCGCTGCTGGCGCTTTCGCCGGGGGTTAGTTTGTCGCCGGGGAGTGTGTTGCCGCGGATCAATGGGAGTCGTCCGCGGGTTAGTGAGTATATCTATGACGGGATTAGCGTTTTGCAGCCGGAGCCGGGGCAGGTGGCTTACTATCCGATTCTGGATGCGATAGCGGAGTTTAGGGTGGAGACGAATAGTTACTCGGCGGAGTACGGGCGGTCGAATGGGGGCGTGATTCTGGTGAGTCAGAAGACGGGGACGAACGCGGCGCGGGGGACCTTGTTTGGATTCTT
The DNA here is from genome assembly GCA_025354525.1 of Acidobacteriota bacterium. Taxonomy (GTDB): domain Bacteria; phylum Acidobacteriota; class Terriglobia; order Bryobacterales; family Bryobacteraceae. Next base: position 3,825 of record JANXMS010000370.1, on the reverse strand, counting down.
TCGTAATGAAAAGTTAAACGCGCGAAATTTGTTTGCGGCGACGGGAGCGAAGCCACGGTTTCGGCGGAATCAATATGGGTTTGTGTTGGGGGGGCCGGTTCAGCGGGACAAGATGTTTTTCTTTGTGGCTTGGCAGGGGACGCGGCTGAATACGGGGGTGGTGCGGGTAAGCACGGTGCCGACGCTGGCGCAGCGGCGGGGGGAGTTTTTGAGCGTCGTAATGGATCCGGGGCGGGGGCCGTTTGGGGGGGATGTGATTCCGGTGAGCCGGTTTGACCGGGTGGCGCGGGAGTTAGTGGAACGGTATCCGGCACCGAACGTGATAGGGGCGGTGGCGAACAACTATCGGCGGGTGGGTAATGAAGATACGGGAAGCGACCAGTTTGACGGAAGGCTGGACCGATACTTTGGAACGCGGCAACGGGTGTTTGGACGTTACTCGTTTTTGCGAGATGAGAGTTGGCCGGTAGCTCCTTTGCCGGACGGAAGTGGGAATGTTACATCGGGGGTAATCGGAGACACTGTGACGAGGGCGGATAGCTTGGCGGGGGAGCATACTTGGAATCGGTCGGCGAATGCGGTGAATCAGGTTCGGTTTGGATATACTCAGCGACGGTTTGAGCGGTCGACGTTGCGGAGTGTGGGGAGGGTGGGCATTCCGAATGTGCCGGTGGGTTCGTTCGCGGACGTGTTGCCGACTTTTGACCTAGTAGGGTGGCAGCAGATTGGGCCGCCGGCGAATGGGAATGCGCGGTTTACGACGGCGGTGACGCAGTTGATCGATACGTACGCGGGGGTGCGGGGCGGGCACAGTTGGAAGGTCGGAATGGATTTGCGATGGTCTCGGCTGGACGTATTGCAGCCGGCGAATCCGACGGGGAATTATCAGTTTTCGAATCTGTATACGGGGAATAGTGTGGCTTCGTTTTTGTTGGGGCAGGTGGTGCGGTTCAGCATTGATGTGCAGCCGGAGGTGGTTCGACCTCGGGCACGGGTGGCGGAGTTTTTTGGGCAGGACGATTGGCGGGTTTCGCGGCGGCTTTGGGTGAACTTTGGGGTGCGGTATACGCTGAATTTTCCTTCGACGGTGTTGGGGGGAGGGACGCAGGTTTTTAACTTGGTGACGGAGCGGATGGAACCGGTGAAGACGGCTCGGAATTTGGAAGTGCTGAATTTTGCGCCTCGGTTGGGGGTGGCGTACAAGTTGGGGGAGGCGGTCGTAGTGAGGGCGGGGTATGGGATGACTTGGATAGAACAAGCGGGAATTACGACGCCGTTTACGACGCCGTTGTTTCCTCTGATTCAGACGTTGGGACAGCAGGCTTTGAACAATGTTTCGCCGGCGTTTGTGTTGTCGGCGGGTCCGCGGGTGGGGGCGCAGCAGGGGGTGTTTGGGGTGCAGCGGGACAACGGGAGCGGGTATGCGCAGCAGTGGAATTTGTCGGTGCAGAAGACGTGGGGGGAGGATTGGAGCGGAGAGGTTGGTTACTTAGGGTCTAAATTGACGCGGTTGGGAGTGCCGGATGTGAATTTGAATCAGTTACGAGTGGAGCAGTTAGGGGCCGGGCGTCGGTATCCACAGTTTAATACGGTGGCTTTGTATCGGAATAACGTGGGGCATTCGACTTACCATTCGTTACAGGCTCGGGTAGAGAAGCGGTTTTCGCGAGGGTTGACGCTTACAGGTGCTTATACGTTTTCGCGATTGATTGATGACGCGGGTGCGGTGTTTGACTCGGCGGTGTTGACGGGGCCGGCTGCGAATTTTCAAGCGGCGGACAGTTATAACAAGCGGCTGGAGAAAGATGTATCAACGGGGAACGTGCCGCATAACGTTTCGGCGGGGTTTGTGTATGAGTGGCGGGGGTGGCAATGGGCGGGGATAGGGCGGGCGCAGGCGGGGAGTCCGACGGCAGTGACGCAGGCGACGAATTTTAACGCGTTTGCGGGTTTTGGGGTGCAGCGACCGGATCGGTTGGCGGATCCGCGTTTGGAGGTGCCGAGTGTGGGGCGGTGGTTCAACACCGGGGCGTTTGTGGGAGTGGGGCCGGGTCGGATTGGGAATAGTTCGCGGAATCCGGTGGTGGGGCCGGGATATCGGGCGGTGGACGTGATGATGGGAAGGACGTTTCGGTTGCGAGACGGGCTACGATTGGAAATGCGTGCGGAGGCGTTCAATGTGGCGAATACGCCGCCGTTGGGAAATCCGAATGGGAGTTTTGGGACGGCGGCGTTTGGGTCGATTACGACGGCGCTGGACCCGCGGGTGTTTGAGTTGGTGATGAAAGTTTCGTTTTGAGGAGGTTTTATGGACGTTGAGGTAAAGAATCGGGTGGAGGTGGTTCGGAAGGGCCGGGGCTTGGGGGCGGCGGAGTTGGCGAAGCGGGTGGGAGTCAGTCGGCAGACGATCTATGCGATCGAAGCTGGGACTTACGTGCCGAATACGGGAGTTACTCTGCGGCTGGCGCGGGAGTTAGAGGTACGTGTGGAAGAGTTATTCGTGTTGGAGAGCCAGGCGGCGGGGGAGCCGGAGGCGTTGGTTTGTGAGGTATTAAGCGCGACGGCGGTGGGAAAGGGGCAGGCGGTACGGGCGGCGCGGGTAGGAGGGAAGTTAGTTAGTGTTCCGGTAAGCGGGGCCCCTTACTATTTGCCAGAGGCGGATGGGGTGTTGGCGAAGGCGGGTAAGGGGGCGGCGATGTCGGTGTTGGGAGGAGAGCAGGATTGGGAAAAGAGGCTGGTGGTGGCGGGGTGTGACCCGGGGATGGGGTTGTTGGGACGGGAGGTGGAGATGGTTGTGGCTGGGGCGTCGAGCCGTTTGGCGTTGGAGTGGATGCGGGCGGGGAAGGTGCACATTGCGGGGTCGCATTTGGAGGACGGTGAGACGGGCGAGTTTAACGTGCCGTATCTGCGGCGGGAGTTTCCGGGGGAGGAGTTTGCGGTGGTGACGTTTGCTTGTTGGGAGGAGGGGATGGTGGTGCGGGCGGGGAATCCGTTGGGGGTGCGGGAGGTTGGCGATTTGGCGCGGTTACGGTTTGTGAATCGGGAGGAGGGGTCGGGGAGTCGGGGGTTGGTGGACCGGTTATTGGGGGAGGCGGGGGTGGAGACGGGGCGGGTGAAGGGGTATGGATTGGTGGTGCATGGGCATTTGGCCGCGGCGTATGCGGTGGAGGCGGGGGCTGCGGATTGCTGCGTGGCGACGAGGTCGGCGGCGCGGGCGTTTGGATTGGATTTTGTGGCCTTGCGGCGGGAGCGATATGACTTTGTGATGAAGAAGGAGACGTTGAATTTGCCGGGGGTGCAGATATTTTTGGATGCTTTGCAGCGGGGGAGTTTGCGGCGGAAATTGGAGGTGTTGGCGGGTTATGAGACGGGGGAGACGGGGGTGCGGGTGGTTTAGAGGGCGAAGACGCGGGCAAGGTGGCGGTTGAGGAGGGCGAGGGGGGCTTGGCTGAGGCGGGTTCGGTCGAGGAAGTGGGCGTGATCGGCGAGGTCGGTTGACTCTTGATCAAGTCCAGTTTGTGCGGTGGAGAAACGTATGTGAAGCATCGTTTTCGGAGTCGATGTCGTCAGCGGCACAATTGCCACCTGCGGATTCCGAGCGATGTCGATCAGCATTCCGAACTGATGTCGATCACGATTCCGAAGTGATGCCGATCACTGTTCCGAACTGAAGCCGATCACTTTTACGGCTGTAGTTCGGAACGCTGATCGGCATGGGATTGGAGCGGCGCGCAGCGCAGCCGTAGCGGTTGCGGGGTCCACTAGGAAGTGGAGTACCCCCATCTGCCACAAAAGAGGCTATCCATGCGCAAGTTGAAAGAAGTG
>JANXMS010000316.1 GCA_025354525.1 Acidobacteriota bacterium | reverse complement strand
AGATAGGGGGCACCCCGCGCGGGGATCCCCCCTTCTCTGCGTTTGCGTTGCGGTTTAGAAGGTCAGACGGAGGCCGAACCGGAAGCGACGTTCAGAACCGGGGTCGGTGCTGGTGATCGCCATGAAGTTGTTCGCGTTGATGACTGCGCCGGTGGCCGCGTTAGTGGACATGGCGCTGACGTTCGCCGCGGGGTTGCCGAAGCGGGGGGTGTTGGTGAAGTTAAAGGATTCCGCTTTGAATTGGAGCACAAAGCGTTCGGTCAGTTGGAAGTCCTTGAACATGGCTAAGTCGGCTTTTTGGAAACCGGGTCCATAAAGCGCGTTGCGGCCCATGGTGCCAAACCGGAAGGTGCCGGCGGGGCGCTGGAAGTTCGGGTCGCGGAAGGAGTTGACGGAGTAGTACTGCGCTCCGGGACCGAACTGATTGAGCTTGACGACATCAGCGATCTGATCGGCGGTCTGGTTGGAGCCGGGTGCGTTGAGCGAGGCACCGTCGGCGCCGACGGTGAACGGAGTACCGTCGTAGGCCGAGTAGATGCCATTGATGCGCCAGCCGCCGGCGATCCGGTCGGCGATGCCTTTGAGGGCCATCGGACGGCCCTTGCCCCAGGGGAGTTCATAGACCCAGCTCATGACTAACATGCGGGGACGGTTGTAGCCGGCCACGGAGCGGTTGCGACCGATGGCGCTTTCGAGGCTGGTGAGCGGGAGAGCGGCCCAGCCGTCGTCGTCGCCCATATTGATGGCCTTGGACCAGGTGTAGGCGCCCTTCATGAAGAGACCTTTAGAAAGGTTCTTGTTCACAGCGACCTGGAGGGAGTGGTAGTTGGAGTTACCCCAGCCATCCCACATCAAAGCTTCGATGATGCGACCCTGAGTCCGAGCGAGGGGGCGACCCTGGGGGCCGGTGCCGATGGGAGCCGCATTGATGTCGCGGTCGAGGAACTGCCGAACCGTCTGGTTGCCGACATAGCCGGCGGAGACGAGGAAGCTACCGGGGAGGCGGCGTTCGACGGTGAAGTTCCAGGAGTGAATATAGCCACGGTTAATCTGGCCGCCCCAGGGGCTGCGGGGGCCCATGTTGACGGTGGGGGGAAGGGTGATGGTGCCGGAGCTGATGTCAGGGGTCGGGACCTCGGGGAGGCCCTGGGAGAGCCGACCGAAGAAACCGAATTGAGTGGGAGCTGCCCAGGTGGCCGCGATTGTGGCCGGGTAGAGGCCGCGAAGGGGGCGGGAGAGCGCCATGGGGTTGTAGCTAACGCTGTAACCGGCGCGGATGACGGTCGCGTCATTCAGCCGGTAGGCCAGGCCGATGCGGGGCGCGAAGAGTTTCTTCGAGACGGAATATCCATTGTCCTGGGGGATGTTGCCAATTCCGCCGAGGGTGACGAGATTGGTGGAGGGGTCCCAACGCTCGAGGCCACGGCCATCTCCACGGCTCAGGAGGGGATACAGCTCCCAGCGGAGGCCGACGTTCAGGGTGAGTTTGCGGCTAACCTGCCAACGGTCCCGGAGGTAGAGGCCGTACTGCCATTCGCGGGTTTTCATCTCGTAGAATTGGACCGATTTCGAGGCGCTGCCGAGGATGTCGAGCAGGCCGGCGGCGTAGGTGTGGTTGGCACGGGCGACCTGGCCCTGGAGCACGGTCGCGTTTCCTGTGGGGGAGATCTCTCCGCGCGGGTTGGCGATTTCGGGCTGCCAGTGGTTCATGGCGTGACGGATCATGTCGACGCCAAACCGGAATTCATGGGCACCCTGGATTTTCGATACGTTCGTCGAATAGGTGTAGCTGTTATCGGCGTAGAAGTTCGGGTTGGAACCGGTGCAGTTGCCCCAATTCGAGAAGCCGGTGCGGATGCAGGGCTGGCCAGAGTAGCGGATGTCGGAGGCGTACGCCTTGCCGCCGTTCGTGCCGGGGATGCCCCATTCTTCGAGGCCGGTGTTTTTTCCGTAGTCCGGGCCGATGGCGACGTTCGAGAACTTGGTGTAGCCGAAGACGCCGTCGATGAGGACGGTGGGCGACAGACTGTAGTTGAAGCCGAATGTGGGGATGTCAACGCGGGTGTCGGCCCGGCCGATCTGACCGAGGTTGGGTCCGGTGAGGCGACCGAAAGCGACCGTCCCGACAACCGGAGCGATCAGGTTCGAATACTTGCCCCAGATCATCAGCTTGGTGCTGAGGTTGTAGTTCACCTTCACGTCGTATTGATCGCGGGTGAGGGACTGGGTACCGGCGGCGAAGAAATTGCCGGAGGTGTTGAAGGCGTCCTGCGGGGGCTGGTTGGGGAGGGGAGCAAGGGCCTGCAGCTTGGTCCAGATCGGGGAGAAGCGAGAGGAAGGGATCTGGTTGTTGGCGAAGAGTTGGCGACCGGCGCCGTTGGCGTCTCCGGTGAGCGGGTCATAAATGTTGCCGAGGCCGGCGTAGGCGGAAAAGTCACCCCTGCGCAGGTCGGCGGCAGGGACGGAGAAGTTGCCGAACTGGCCCGTACGTTCTTCGGTTTTTTCGTAGCTGAAGAAGTAGAAGAGCTTGTTCTTGATGATGGGTCCGCCGAAGGTGAAGCCGGGGATGTTGACGATGCCTTTGGGAAGGCGGGGCTTGTTGATCGACTGTTGGAAGAAGTAGGGTCGGGCGTAGAGGGCGTTGTTGTCGTGGTACCAGAACGCCGAACCGCGAATTTTGTTGGTCCCGGACTTGGTGGCGACCGTTACGGCAGCGCCGCCGGCCATGCCCTGTTCGGCGTCAAAGGACGACGTGGAGATATTGACCGTTTCGATGGACTCGACGGGCGGATTGTATAGAGTGTGGTGGGGGAGCCAGATGTAGACGTTGGTGGCGCCGTCGATGCGGGTGTTGTTGTTGTTGCGGTTGGTGCCGTTGACGTTGGTGGTCAGCGACCGGGAGGGCGAGGAGCCGGCCGAGTTTTGGAAGGCCGCGGGGGTGGCACCGGGGACCAGATTGATCATGCTCTGGTAATTCCGATAGTTGTTGAGGGGGAGTTCGACGATCGTCTTCGAGGCGAACTCGGCGCGGACGTCGGAACGATCCGTTTGAAGAGTGGCTGTGGAGGCGGAGACGGTGACCTGTTCGGCGAGTTGGCCGACTTCGAGGCGGATCTCTGCGCGGGTGATGTTGTTGATGGTGACGGCGATGCCGGTACGGGTGAGGGTACGGAAGCCCGGGGCGGTAATTTTGAGGGAGTAGGTGCCGGGGATAAGACTGGCAGCGGTGTACCGGCCTTGTTCGTCTGCCTTGATCTCACGGGTGGCACCGGTGCCGGAGTCAGTGAGGCTGATGGCAGCG
>JANXMS010000311.1 GCA_025354525.1 Acidobacteriota bacterium | reverse complement strand
GCGGGGCCGGGGGTTGACGGGGGGAGGCGGCGGGGTGGCGACGGCTACTTCGACCACGCGGGTTTTGGTGCGCAACGGTGGGAATTGGGGAGCGGTGAGGGCGATGGAGTGGCGGGCGAAGGAGCTGGCTAGGTCTGGCGGCATGGTCCAGATTTCGGGGGTAGGAGCGATCCATTGCTTGGATCGCCACTGGCGGACTGGCGAAAGAGAAATTATGGGCGGACTGGGTTCCGCAGGGATGGGTTTGGCAGTGGCTCCGGGCTGGCGCAACTCGATGATGAGGCGGGTGGGATTTGAGAGGATTTCGGTGAAGAGTTGGGCGTTGGAGACGAGGTCCAAGACTAAGCGGGCGACGCCGGGTTTGGCTTCGCCGACGCGGATCTGGCGCAGTAGCGGATCGCCGACGGCGATGGTGGCGGAGAGTCGACCGCCGACTTGAGGCCTGGTGTTGACGAAGTCGAAGAAGACGCGGTCGGGATTACCTAGCCTGTTTTGATGAAAGACGGGCTCGGCGGAGAGTTCGACAGCAATGCGAGTGACGGCACCTTGCGACCAGAAGCGAACGTCGGAGAGGACCGTTGCTTGGGCGAACGCAGATCCCGTTGTGAGGGTAACGGCAAGGAGCGAGTTGGCGAGGCGGCAGTTCACTTGGTTCGCATGTGGATTCTCCCCTCGCTATCGGTAAAGACCTCAATTGGCCGGTGTTCGGGCGGCTTTGGGACTTCCGACTGGGGGGAGGCAGTGGCGGTCTGAAGGCGATTGACGGAGGAGGCTTTGCGGGCTTCTCCGTATTTTTTTCCTACGCGGTAGACGTAATCCTGGGTTTCCCGGTAGGGCGGGATCCAGCCGTATTTGTTAACGGCCCCGGCACCGGCGTTATAGGCGGCCAAGGCGAGGCGATCATCCTTATACTTGTCTTGCAGGTCGCGTAAATGTTTCACTCCGCCGCGAATATTTTCTTCTGCGTCGAAGGAATTGCGGACGCCGAGATCCCGCGCTGTGCTGGGCATCAATTGCATCAGGCCTTGGGCACCAGCGTGGGAGACGGCTCGGGAGTTGTAGTTTGATTCGACGGAGATGACGGCGTGGACGAGGAGGGGATCGACTTTATACTTTGCCGCAGCTTCCTGGACGATTTGGTCAATGCGGTTTTCGGCCGAGGCCGACGCGGGCCCTGGGGCGGGAGGAAGGCCGATTTCAAGGGGAGAAATGATTTTGGGGGTTACGTTAACGGCGCTGCGGATGAGTTGCCCGGTGCGGCGGTCGGCCCTGACGTCGTAACGCACGGCGACCCCATCGGCGGCCGATAGGCAAGCTGTGGCAGTGAGCAGAAGACAAATGGTAAAAATCTTGTTCAAAACAATTCTCGTCAGCAATGATCGTACCCTAAGTTGGGAAGTGCAATTAGGGATAATGCCGATGCTATGATTCTCTCATGGAAACCTGCCGTGGATTTGTGCTTGCCGGGGGCCGCAGCCGCCGTATGGGGCAAGACAAGGGTAGGCTGCTTTGGGAAGGGGTTCCGCTCGTCCGCCATCAGTGGCAGCGGCTGGAAGAGTTGGTTCCGCCGTCGGTGGTGGTAGGCGGCGAGTATCGTGATTTGGGCATGCCGTGCGTGGCGGACGACCATCCCGGGGAGGGTCCGCTGGGGGGGATATTGACGGCACTGGGGCACGGTGGAGGTGCGTTGATTTTGGCGGTGGATATGCCCCGGGTTTCGACGGAGACGATGGCGGCACTGTTGCGGTTGCCGCTGGCCGATGCGGTGGTGCCGCGCCATGAGGACGGACGGATTCAGCCGTTGGCGGCGCTGTATCGGGCTACGGCTCTGCCGAAGTTGCGGGCGGTTTTTGATGGAGGCACGAGACGGGTGGTGGACGCGCTGGCGAGTCTGGAGATCGCTTGGTTCGATACTCCCGGCGAGGAGTTTGGGGCGATGAATACGCCGACCGAATATGAGGAGGCGTTGCACCCTTAAATGAGCGCTGGCGGCGAGTTCCCCCACTACATCGAATTTCGTCACGTCAATAAGACGTTTGATCGGCCCGTTTTAGTTGACTTCAATTTTTATGTTGATGCCGGGCAGACGGTGGCAATTGTTGGCCGGTCTGGCGTGGGCAAGAGCGTGAGTTTGGGGCATATCATGGGATTCCTCAAGCCCGACAGTGGGCAGGTGATCGTGGCACACGAGGACACGACGAATTTTGCCGAGGCGGATCTGCGGCGGATTCGAAAGAAAGTGACGATGGTGTTTCAGTCGGGGGCGCTGTTCGATTCGTTGACGGTGGGTGAAAATATTGAGTTTTCGCTGGAGCTGCGGGACGACTACAACGCTCAGAATAAGGAGGACGTGGTGCAGGGGCTGCTGGACTTGGTGGATCTAGGGGACCTGCGCGAGGAATTTCCGACGGATCTTTCGACGGGCCATCGGCGGGCGGTGGCGATAGCGCGGGCGTTGGCGGCGCAGCCCGACTGCATTCTTTACGATGAACCGACGACGATGGTGGATCCGATCATGGGCGACCATTTAGGGAACCTGATGCTGCGATTGAAGTCGCAGTTGCAGTTGACGTCGATCGTGGTGACGCATGATTTGGGCTTGATGCGGAAGGTGGCGGATAACGTGATTTTTCTGTTCGATAGCCACATCATCTACTTCGGGCCGGTGAAGGACTTGGACAAGTCGGAGCATCCGCACATCAAAGAGTTTCTGGCGATGGATCGGGTGGAGATCTCTTAGCTAAGGACAGTTGCCGTTGACTTCGATCGTGGTCAATGTTGGTGCGAACGGTGGGGGCATCGCGTTTGGGGTTGCGGAATTCGACCCGCAGAGCGAAAAGGGCTTGGGCGAGATCCTGGTGACACGGGAATAACGGGAACGCTTTCTTAAAGTTTTGTTAAATTTTTATTGCCCTGCTTCCCGAGATGGAATATGCTGCAGGTACTGTTGTTTACGTTCCCGTTCTAATCCTCCGTTGGGTGGATGTTTTTTTTACGGAGACGAAGTTTTTGACTTGAATGCTGGACGATTTATCGGTCCAACGCTCGTCGTGTAGTCCGGCAAAAGGCCGGGTTCGGTTTACCTTTCATTCTCCTGGAGGTTCTACCCGTGAAATCCACCGTTTCCTTATTCTTCGTCCTGGCTGTGCCGGGCCTGGCGCAATTCACTACCGCCAGCTTGGGCGGCATCGTCACCGACTCGTCCGGCGCTCCTGTGCCAGAGGCAAAAGTGACGGCCCGCAACGTCGAGACCGGCTTTGTGCAAGCCGCCACGAGTAATAGCACCGGCGCCTACCAATTGTCCCTTCTTCCGGTGGGGAACTACCGGCTGACGGTTGAAAAGCAAGGTTTTTCCAGCTACGCGCAGGAAGGTCTGTCGTTGGCGGTGGGCCAGTTGGCGAATCAGAACATTTCGCTGAAGGTAGGGCAGGTGAATGAACAAATCACGGTGACGAGCGAAGCCGAGCTGATCCAAACCCGAAGCGCGACCGGCGGGCAGTTGGTGGACCGAAAAAACATCGAAGAGTTGCCCTTGCAAGGGCGGCGGCCAGAACGGCTCATCTATCTTGCCGCGGGAACCGTAGACTTGGGGCGGAACGCCTGCCGCATCTGCGGCCATGGCGGGGTTTATCCGGGGCAAGAGACGGCGGGAGTGAACGGGGCCGGGATTGGGCAAGTGAACTTTCAGTTAGATGGGACAAGCCACAACGACACCTATCTGAATGCGAGCCTGCCGTTTCCGAATCCCGATACGGTGCAGGAGTTCCATCTACAGTCGAGCAACTTTACGGCCGAATACGGGAACGCGGCGGGGGGAGTGGTGAACATCGTTGCGCGGTCGGGCACCAATCAGGTGCATGGGACGCTTTTCCACTTTTTGCGAAATGGCGCGATGAACTCGCGGCAGTTTTTTGCGCCGGCACAGGATGCGTTGAAACGGAATCAGTTTGGAGGGACCGTGGGCGGACCGATTGTGAAGAATCGGCTCTTTTTCTTCGGGAGCTATCAGGGAACGGAGGTGCGCAACACCCCGGCGGGGAACATTCGATTTGTGCCGACGGCGGTGGAGCGGGCGGGCGACTTTTCTGGCGTCGCGCGGCAATTGGTGGATCCGGTGAGCCGGGTGCCAGTGCCGGGGAATATCATTCCGGCGAGTCGGATCAACCCGGTGTCGAAGTACTTCTTGGCGCGGATTCCGCTGCCGAATGGGCCGGGCGGCCAGTTGACGTTTTCGGGGTTGCCGCTGCAGGATACCGAGCATCAATTCATGTCGAAGGTGGACTACCAGACGGGGGCCCACCAGTTAAGCGGCCGACTGTTTGTAACCGACTTTGGTCGGCCTGCCGGGATACCGGGCGAGGGGGGGAATCTGCTGGCGGCGCGGGGCGGGAACGAGGTGCGGGTGACGACCTTTTCGTTGAACCACGTTTATGTGATGCGGCCGACGCTGCTGTTGAACAGCACCTTTGGCTTGAACTTGCAGCGGGGCGGCAGCTTAGCGGGTGCTCCGTTTGGCTTTGCGACGGCGGGGGCGAAGGTGGTGGGTCCGGAAGACTCGACGCTGAAGGCGCCTCCGGCGTTGAATCTTTCGGTGACGGACGGTTTCGGCATCGGGACGAGCCATCAGGGGATTTTCGACCGGGGCGACTTTACGATTCGCGAGGTGTTGAGTTGGAACAAGGGGAACCACGAATTGCGGTTTGGCGGAGAGGCGGTGCGAGTGCATAACCCGATTACGAACACGTTCCAGATGATGGGGAACTTCTCATTTAACGGGCAGCTTTCGGGCAACGGCTTGGCGGACTTTATGTTTGGCCGGGCGTCGGCGTTCACGCAGGGCGGGGGCGAATTTAAGGATCTTCTGGGCACGCGTTGGAGCTTTTTTGTGCAAGACAACTGGCGGGTGAGCAGTCGGCTGACGGTAAATTTAGGGGTGCGTTGGGATCCTTATTTGCCGTATTACGACCGGAAGGGACGCGTCGTGTGTTTCCAACCGCGCTCCGGGCGGGTGTCGAAGCGGTATCCGAATGCTCCGGCGGGGTTGCTGTATGGGGGCGACAACGCCGACGAGGGCTGTCCGACGGCGGGGTCAGAGGCCAACTGGGGGAACGTGAGCCCGCGGTTGGGTTTTGCGTATCGGTTGACGAACGACGGGAAGACGAGTTTGCGGGGCGGCTTCGGGCTGTACTACACGCCGATTCAGTCGAGCAATATGAATCCGTATACGAACATTGCGCCGTTTGCGGGGACGTTCACGCTGAACGATGTTGCGTTTGAGGATCCGTTTGGGAGTAAGGGGATGGCCAATCCGTTTCCGGCGAATTTTGGTCCGACGATTCCGGGGCCGGAGTTTGTATTTTCGCCAAACAACGCGATTCGAGCCTACTTTGCGCCGGACTACCGGATTCCGCAGTTAGCATCGTGGAGTATGCGTTTGGAGCGGCAACTGCGGGGCAATTGGGTGGGGAGCCTGGCGTACATCGGAAACAAGGGAACGTTTTTGCAATATACGATTGAGGAGAACCCGGCAATTTATCGGCTGGGGGCAACGGTTGGTGATACGCAACAACGACGGGTGTACCCGAACTTTGGAAATGTGCGGCGGACGGATTCCGGAGGAAATAGCTCGTTCCACTCGTTGCAGTTAAATATGGAGAAACGATTTGCGAAGGGATATTCGATTCTGTCGAACTATACGTGGTCGCGGACGATTGATGATGCGCAGGCGGGGAGTTTAGTGGTAAATCCGTTTAACCGGCGGCAGAACCGGGGGTTGGCGGGAGAGGACGTGGAGCATAACTTCAAGTTTTCGAGTATTTACGAGTTACCGCGGATGAAGGGCGGCGGATTCGCGAGTAAGTTCATAAACGGTTGGCAGTTGAGTGGGATTGTGATTGCGCAGAGCGGGTTTCCGTTTTCGGTAAGCAGCGGGAGGGATAACTCGTTCAGCGGGATTGGGTCGGACTTTGCGGACTATGTGGGGGGATCGGCAACCTTTCCGGGCGGCCGGAGCCGGGGGGAGCAGGTACAGCAGTGGTTTAACACGTCGCGCTTTACGGCGAATGCGGTGGGCACGTACGGAACTTCGGGCCGGAATACCATTCGCGGACCGGGTTTTTTGCAGGCGGATGCGAGCCTGTTGAAGAATACGGCAATTACGGAACGGGTGCAGTTGCAGTTCCGCGGCGAGGTATTCAATGTCTTGAATACGCCGAACTTCCGGCTGCCGAATTCGACGGCGACTTCAGCGCAGGTGGGGCGGATTACGGCGGTGGTGGACGATAACCAGCGGATTATTCAATTGGGTCTGAAGCTGCTGTTTTAAGAACGCGAGTTGGCGGAGAACGAAGGGAGGTTGACGAATGCCTCCCTTTGATTCTGAAAAAGGAGCTTCTGGCGATGGATCGGGTTGAGATCGCTCAGATACAATAGGTCTGTTGCCTATGTCGAAACTTATCATCTCTTTCGGCGAGATTATGCTGCGTCTCGCCCCTCCGAACTTTGAACGAATGCTGCAATCTCCGCAGTTCCTGGCCACCTTTGGCGGGGGAGAGGCCAACGTGGCTGTAGCGGTATCCGGCTTTGGATTGCCGACGCGTTACTTGACGGTGTTGCCGGCGAATAACGCGCTGAGCGATTCGTTTATTGGCGAAATGCGGCGGTTTGATGTGGACGCCAGCCATATCGTCCGGGGGAAGGGCCGCTTTGGGATTTACTTCGTCGAGTCGGGGGCGAACCAACGACCGTCGAAGGTTTTGTATGACCGAGAGGGGTCGGCGATTGCGTTGGCGCAGCCGGGGGCGATTGATTGGGGGACGGCGCTGGCGGGGGGGACTTGGTTCCACATTACGGGCATCACGCCGGCGATTTCGGCATCGGCGGCGGCGCTGGCAATAGAGAGCGTGAAGGCGGCTCGGGCGGCGGGGTTGAAAGTTTCGTGCGATTTGAATTTCCGGAAGAACCTTTGGAAATGGGGCAAGTCGGCGGTGGAGTTTATGCCGGAGCTGTTCCAGTACGTCGATGTTGGGATTGCGAACGAAGAGGATTGCCAGATGACGTTGGGCATAAAGGCCGACGCCGATGTGCACGCGGGGGCGCTGGATTTGGAGCAGTACGAGAAGCTTTCGAACGCGGTGCTGGCGGCGTATCCGCAACTGGAAATGATCGCGATTACGCTGCGCGAATCGCATAGCGCGAGCCATAATGGCTGGTCGGCTTGCCTGAACAATCGGAAGGAATTTCTGCATTCGCAGCACTACGAGATTCGGAACATTGTAGATAGGGTGGGCGGCGGAGACTGTTTCGCTGGTGGCTTGATTTATGGGCTCAACGCGTTGGGTTCGCATCAGGAGGCGTTGGAGTTTGCCGTGGCGTCATCCTGCTTAAAGCACTCTATTCCAGGAGATTTTAACCGCTTTTCGGCGGAAGAGGTTCATGGGTTGATCAAGGGCGGAGGGTCCGGACGTGTTCAGCGTTAGATTTGTTTTTCTATTGGCGGCGGTGACGCTGCATGCCGAGACGTTCGTTTCGAAAGTAGACGGGTCGGAGCAGCCTTATCGGGTGCATTTGCCGGCGAACTATGACGCGACGAAGCCGATGCGGTTGGATGTGGTGCTGCACGGGAAGAACGCGAAGCTGACTCCGGCGACGTTTTTTGCGGCGAAGGCCCGTGTGGTGACGGATCGGATTGAGCTGGAAGTTTATGGCCGGGGGAATAACGCTTACCGGTGGGCTGGGGAGACGGACGTGTTCGAGGCGATCGCGGCGGTGCAGGCCAAGTACAAGATTGACCCGGATCGGATTGTGCTGCGCGGGTTCTCGATGGGCGGGGCCGGGACGTGGCACTTGGGATTGCATCAT
>JANXMS010000039.1 GCA_025354525.1 Acidobacteriota bacterium | reverse complement strand
CCCGGCTTCGTTCCGCGGTTCAACCCAGTTAGCCGTAGCTCAAACTCGTCGCCGCCTTGGCTTCGTTCCGTAAAACACAGGGCAGCATTCTGGCCCACCCCGCGACCCGGGCAACGCAACCGTCGCCGATCCGGCTTCGTTCCGCGGTTCAACCCAGTTAGCCGTAGCTCAAACTCGTCGCCGCCTTGGCTTCGTTCCGTAAAACACAGGGCAGCATTCTGGCCCACCCCGCGACCCGGGCTACACAACCGTCGCCCTTACGCCCTCCCTAACCAAGGCCGCCGCGTTTGCCCCCAACCCAAAGCACCGTCGGCTTCCGGGCAGATTAGAGCACCGTCCGAACCCAGGGTGCTACTCTGGAACAAGCTAATCAAAATATGTCAGATCGTAAATTGCAAGTAATCCCTCTCGGCGGCCTCGGCGAGTTCGGCATGAACTCCATGGCCTTCCGCTACGGGGATGACATCATCGTCGTCGACGCCGGCATGATGTTCCCAGACGCCGAACTCCTCGGTGTCGACATCGTCACCCCAGATTTCGCCTACCTCAAGGAAAACCGCAAATTTGTCCGCGGTCTCGTCCTCACTCACGGGCACGAAGACCACATCGGCGGCATCCCCTTCCTCCTTTCCGAGGTCGACATGCCCATCTACGGCACCGCCCTCACCCTCGCCCTCGTCGAACGCCGTCTCGAAGAACACAAAATCGACGCCGACCTCCGCGTCATCAAAGCCAACGACAAAATCAAACTCGGGCCCTTCGAAATCGAGTTCATTCACGTCACCCACTCCGTCTCCGCCTGCGTCGCCATCGCCATCACTACGCCCATCGGCGTCATCATCCACACCGGCGACTTCAAAATCGACCTCTCCCCCCTCGATAACCAACCCTTCGACCTCCACAAGTTCGCTGAATACGGCAAACGCGGCGTGCTCCTTCTAATGTCCGACTCGACTAACGTCGACCGGCCCGGCTTCACCCCCTCCGAAAAAACCGTCCGCCCCGGCATCGAAGAACTCGTTCGGAACGCCGAACGCCGCGTCATCGTCTCCTGCTTCTCCTCCTCCACCCATCGCCTCCAAATGGTCCTCGACATCGCTGCCGCCACCGGTCGCAAAGTCGGTCTCCTCGGTCGCAGCATGCTCTCGACCACCGAAATCGCCCACTCCCTCGGCCTCCTGCGCATTCCGGACAGCATCCTGCTCCGCCCGCAGGACATCATGCTCAATCAGCCCGAGAAAACTCTCGTCCTTGTCTCCGGAACCCAGGGCGAGCCCATGTCGGCCCTCTCCCGCGTCTCCTGCGACAGCCACAAAAGCATGAAGATCGAGAAGGGCGACACCGTCATCTTCTCCTCCCGCATCATCCCCGGCAACGAAAAGCCCATCATGCGAGTCATCAACCACCTCGCCCGACGCAACGCTAACATCTATTTCGGAAACCAGACTCCCGCCATCCACGTCTCCGGCCACGGCTCGTCCGAAGAACTCAAGCTGCTCTTGAACCTAGTCCGCCCGAAATACTTCGTCCCCCTCCACGGCGAATACTGGCAGCTCCGCAAGCACATCGAACTCGCCAACGGACTCAAGGATCAAGGCCTTCAGCAGTCGTTCTTAATGGAAACCGGCGAATCCCTCGTCATCGATTCCAAGGGTGCCCGCTACGGTGAACGCGTCGCCGTCGGTCGCATCTGTATCGATTCCGGCTCTCTTGATGACGTCGTCGAAGATCTCGTCATTCGTGACCGCCGCCATCTCGCCGAAGACGGTTTCGTCCTGCCGATCATCGCCATCGACAAGCTCACAGGCAAGCTCGAAGGACGCGCTGAAATCATCACCCGCGGCTTCATCGCCGAGGATAACAAAGAACTCATCGCCGGAGCCCGCTCTGTCCTGGCCAGAACTTTAGAAACCTCCAGCGCCGAAGAACGTTCCGACGTCGGCGTCATGCAGGAAAAAATCCGCGCCGACCTCAAGCGCTATCTCTCCAAAGAAACCCAGCGCCGCCCCCTCATCATGCCGGTTATCCTAGAAGTCTGATCCGCCATGGCGCTGCCGACCTACGACCAACTGAGGCTCCCGCTCCTGCGGCATATCGCAGACGGTCGGCATTTTTCCTACCCCGAACTCGTCCCGCATCTCGTGCGGGACTTTCGGCTTTCAGAAGCCAATTTGCCAGTGACGAACAAGGGCGGCCAGACCCAATTGATCAATCGCTTGCCGTGGGCCAAAAAATACCTCCTGGAAGAAGGTGTGGAAACGCTGGAATCAAATCCAACGGTAATCGACAAGACTTACCTCCAAAGCTTTCCTGAGTGTCGGCTGTATCTCCAACGCAGCAAGAAGAAGCAAATCTAATCATGTCCATTCTTTTAGAGGATGCTTCCGGATTTAAAGGCGATGCCGCCCGACTCGTCACCCCAGAAAACGAAGCGGCCCTCGTCGCCTTCCTGAAGTCGAATAACGAACCCATCACCCTCGTCGGAGCCCTCTCCGGCGTCACCGGCGGGGCCATCCCCCTCTCCGGTACCGCCCTCAGCCTCGCCAAATTCAACCGTTGTGACATCGGGCCCGGCTCCGCCCGTGTCGGTGCCGGCCTCCTCCTCTCCGATCTTCAAGCCGCCTCCAAAGCCTCGAAACAGTTCTACGCCCCGGACCCCACTTACAACGGCGCCTCCCTCGGCGGCACCTTCGCCACCAACGCCTCCGGCGCCCGCTCCTTCCGCTTCGGTGCCACCCGTCGCCACGTTCTCGCCCTCCGCGTCGCCTTCGCCGACGGCACCATTCGCGAATTCCAACGCGGCGAAACCATCGATTTCCCCGTCCCCGCCATCCCACTCCCCGCCACCACCAAACACCAAGCCGGCTACCCCCTCGCCCCCGGCATGGATTGGATCGATCTCCTCATCGGCTCTGAAGGCACCCTCGGGATCTTCCTCGAAGCCACCGTCCAACTCCTTCCCCTCCCCCCCGTACTCCTCTCCGGCGTTCTCTTCTTCGATTCCGAAGCCGCCGCCCTCCAAGCCGTCGACGCCTTCCGACCCGTCCCCCAACTCCGCATGCTCGAATACTTCGACGCAGAATCCCTCAACCTCCTCCGCGAAATCCTCCCCGAATCCCCCCATTGCCCCGCCGCCCTCCTCATCGAACAGGAAGGCGACGACCTCGACTACCTCGACTCCGTCTCCTTCCACCCCAACTCCTGGTTCGGCTCCACCGACGCCGACCGCGAACGCTTCCGCAAATTCCGCCACGCCCTCCCCGAACGCGTCAACGACACCGTCCGCCGCAACGGCTTCATGAAGATGGGTACCGACTACGCCGTCCCCATCGAGCGTAACGCCGAAATGATCGCCCGCTACCGCCAACTCCTCGCCCCCACCCACATCCGCTACGTCATCTACGGCCACATCGGCGACGCCCACGTCCACGTCAACATGCTCCCCGCCACCCCCGCCCAAGCCGAAAAATCCCAACACCTCCTCCACGAATTCGCCCACGAATCCGTCCTCCGCGGCGGCACCGTCGGTGCCGAACACGGCCTCGGCAAACGCAAACGCGACCTGCTCCATCTCCAATTCTCGGCCTCCGATCTGGAAGCCATGAAAGCCGTCAAAACTCGCCTGGACCCCCGTTGGCTCCTCGGCCAAGGAAACCTCTTCCCGTGCGAAAACTCCTCTTCTTAATCTCCACCACCCTCGCCGCCCAGACGATCCCGGAGAAGGTCCTCAAGATCATCCAAGCCAATCAAGCCTGGACCCTCGAACAACAGCGCTCCATCTGCGAAATCCCCGCCCCGCCCTTCAAGGAAACGGTTCGAGGCATCGAGTACGCAAAACGCCTCAAAGCCCTCGGCCTCGTCGATATTCGTACCGACGCCGTCGGCAACATCATCTCCCGCTGGCCCGGCTCTTCTTCCCCCAAGCCCCTCACCATCTACAGCGCCCATCTCGACACTGTCTTCCCTGAAGGCTCCGACGTCCGCGTCAAGGCCGAAGGCAAACGCCTCAAAGGCCTCGGCATCGGCGACGATTGCCGCGGCCTCGCCGTCGTCCTCACCGTTGCCAAAGCCTTTCAGGAAGCCAAAGTCGCCGTCCAGGGCACCATCCTTTTCGTCGCCACCGTCGGCGAGGAAGGCCAAGGCGACCTCCGCGGAGTCCGCCACTTGTTCACAAAAGAACTCAAAGGCCAAGTCGATAACTTCATCTCCGTCGACGGCACCGGCAACCGCGTCACCGCCCGCGGCGTCGGCTCCAACCGCTACAGAGTAACTTACTTCGGCCGTGGCGGCCACTCCTACGGTGCCTTCGGCATGCCCAACCCCGCTCACGCAATGGGCCGAGCCATCGCTCGCGTCGCGGATCTCCAAGTCCCCAAAGAACCCAAAACCACCTTCAACATCGGCACCGTCGAGGGCGGCACCAGCGTCAACTCCATCCCCATCTCCGTCTCCATGGAAGTCGACCTCCGCTCGGAATCCGCCAAAGAACTCGCGACGCTTGACGAACGCATGCGCGCTGCTTTCTCCGCCGCACTCGAAGCCGAAAAGGCCCGCTGGCCAGACTCCAAATCCCCCCTCGAATTCAAAATCGAAACCATGGGCCTCCGCCCCGCCGCCGAACCGCCCGACTCCCTTCCCATCATCCAAAAAACCCTCGCCGCCGCCAAACAACTCCGCATTCCCATCTTCGCCACCGGCAGCGGCAGCACCGATTCCAACATCCCCATGAGCCTCGGCATCCAAGCCGTCACCCTGGGCGGCGGCGGCCAAGCCAGCGGAGCCCACTCCATCGACGAGTGGTTCGAAGACACCCCCGACTCCTACAAGTCCCCCCAGCTTTGCGCCCTCCTCCTCCTCAGCTTGAATCCACTCAAATGATCGCCGTCCTCCATCGCAGCATTGTCTCCACCAAAGCCGAGTGGCGGGACGACCCCGCCCGCCGTTCGCTTCTCCCTCTCCCCGACCCCATCCACTGGCCCGCCCCGCTCCC
The DNA here is from genome assembly GCA_025354525.1 of Acidobacteriota bacterium. Lineage (GTDB taxonomy): Bacteria > Acidobacteriota > Terriglobia > Bryobacterales > Bryobacteraceae. The sequence continues at coordinate 1,835 of JANXMS010000039.1, read as the reverse complement.
CCTCCCCCAGCTCATCAACCGCCTCCGCATCAGCCCCAACGCCCGCGTCTATCTCTCTCATCAAGTCGCCCAGCTCAAACCCTGGCACCCCGTCCGCATCCTCCGCAACGAGCGCCACGCCGACAACTCCGGCCAGTGGTACACGGTCGAAGACTACTATCTCCTCCTCCAACTCGGCTCCCGACCCGCCGTACTTCCTCCCCTCCGCCTCATCGACCTCCAACTCGACCGCGCATGATTACCCTCCTCCACCGTCAACTCGCCCACGGTTCTCTCCCCCCCATGCACGAGCCCATCACCTTCCCCGACCCCTGGCCCCTCCCCCACCGCCATCTCTACCTCGAAATCACCGCCGACGGCGGTCTCACCGCCCACCACCGCGGCCCCCGTTACCTCGGCCGCCTCGCTCCCTGGCAGCCCACGCGCATCCTCGCCCCTTTGCGTGGAGGCATCGAAGATTACTACGTGCTCCTCCAACTCGGCCCCCGCCCCGCCCATCTGCCCCCCGTCATCACCAAGGACCTCACATGATCCGACCCGCCAACCTCACCGCTCACCCCCGCGACCGCCTCGAAGAAGCCTTCGTCCCTCCGCTAATCCAGCCCCCGTCATCACCAAAGACCTCACCCCCGGCCAACCTCACCGCTCACCACAGCGACCGCCTCGAAGAACCCGTCGTCCTCCGCCAATCCAGCCCCCGCCCCGCCCAACTGCCCCCCGTCATCACCAAAGACCTAACATGATCCGACCCGCCACCCCCGCCGACGTCCCCGTAATTCTAGATTTCATCCAACAACTAGCCGACTACGAAAAACTCTCTCACGCCTGCGTAGCCACCGAGGCCGATCTCGCCGAAACCCTCTTCGGCCCCCGGCCCTACGCTGAAACCCTCATCGCCGAAGCCGACGGCCTCCCCGTCGGTCTCGCCCTCTTCTTCCACAACTACTCCACCTTCCGCGCCCGCCCCGGCATCTACCTCGAAGACCTCTTCGTCCTCCCCGGCCACCGTGGCCAAGGCCACGGCAAAGCCCTCCTCCAAGCCCTTGCCAAACTCGCCGTCGAACGCGGCTGCGCCCGCCTCGAATGGTCCGTCCTCGATTGGAACACCCCGTCTATCGATTTCTATAAATCCCTCGGAGCCGAACCCCAATCCAACTGGACTATCTTCCGTCTCTCGGGCGTTGCGCTCCTTCAGCTCGTCTCATCTTCATGGTCCAAATCAAACGTGTAGATCGAATCCAACTTCGCCCCCGGCTGCATCCGCGCTAACTCCTTCAGATACCCCGTCCGCATGTCGTACACCCAGCCGTGAATCTCCGGCATCTTCCGGTCGTGCCACGCTCGCTGCACAATCGACGTCTCCGCCAAATTCTGCACCTGCTCCATCACGTTCACTTCCACCAACCGATCAAAACGAGCCACCGGATCCGATATCGTCTCCAGTTCCCGGCTGTACAATCGATAGACGTCCTTGATGTGCCTGAGCCACTTATTGATCAAGCCCAGATCCTTCCGCCCCATCGCATTCTTCACACCGCCACACCCGTAGTGCCCGCACACAATCACGTGCTTCACCTGCAGCACCTCCACTGCGTACTGCAACACGCTCAGCATGTTAAAGTCCGTGTGCACCACTAAGTTCGCCACATTCCGGTGGACAAACAATTCCCCCGGCTGCGTTCCCGTTACCTCTTCCGTACTTGATTAGCGGGTTTCGAGATCATTCGCCCCCAGATCTTTGCCAGTTTCCTAGCGTTTTGGGAGTTTGTGTCGCAAAGGGCCCGTCGAAATCATGCCACAGGCTCGCGCAATGCTACGGAAGCCATTGAATCTAT
>JANXMS010000246.1 GCA_025354525.1 Acidobacteriota bacterium | reverse complement strand
CCCATGTGTTGTTGACCAGGTTGTATCCGCTCAAGTCGCTGACGAAACTCCAGAAGTCACCACTGGTCACCCACTTCCGCTTGAAGCCGCTGTTGAAATAGTAGCCCCCCATCACAAACGATACCTCCGCCGGGTTCCGTTGGTGAGCAAAGTGCAGGGGTTGAACCAACGATCTTGGTTCGGGTTCGCCACCCGCCAATCGCCGATGGCGTTCGGCGGATAAGCCCCGCGGTCGGTGTTGCTCTCGTCACGACCGGAGGTGATCGTGAACGGGCGGCCGCTCATCGTCGCGAATGTTTTGGGCCGCCACTGGAACTAGAAAGCCAATGAGGAACAGGGTGAAGATCTTCATCTCAATCCCCTTAGTGTATTGGTTGGTATCTCAAGAAGGCCTAGGCATTTCCGTTTCGCGGAACGGCGCCAGGGTGGCAAGACTCTCGTCTCCCATCTCTGGCCGCCAGCGGAAATACTTTGCAACGGCCTTTTCGGGGAAGAAATCTAAAAGCAGGAAACCGTTCTCTTCAAGGCAGGATTGCTTTTCGTCAAGGGCAAGATGATGCGGAGGCACCGCCCGGACGCCTCTGGCTGTGGAGGGCCAACTTTGCCCGGTACCGAGAGGCCCCGGTAGGATTGATATAACCGGGTTGGCCCGCAGGTCCACTTGCCCGGCGCGGGTGATGTGGCCTTCGGCGATGGAGTGCATATCGCCACTAATAAACAACGGGGTTCGCTGACGCTGGGCGGAGGCCGCCTTCATCAGGCGGTCATGCTGCGCCAGCCAGCCAGTCTGCCAATATGGCTTGGGCTTGCTGATCGTCAAGCTCGCATCGGCGGCGAGGATATCCGGGTACCAATCGCCCCATTTGCCGGCGCTCCAACCCGGCGGCTGCGACGGGATGTGCACGAGATGATTGACGCTCGGGTCCGCCATGCGAGACATCACCCAATCTTCCGCTTCGCGCGGAATGACCAGGGCGTTCGGGCCAGCGAGCGAGAGGTAGCGGCGGCAATCGTACAGCAGCAGTTCGGCCAGTCGACCGAAGCGAAGCGTACCAAAACTTTCGCCAGTTCCGACCGGGGTATCGGCGGCGGACGAGCCGGGCAGACCCAACGGTTGGGTGCGAACAGGAAGGAATTCGGGGTAGTACAACCGCCGGGTCGCACGGCCTAATTGCAGCATGAAATGGTCCGGCGGAAAGGTGACCATCTTGTCATCGGCGTCGTCGTTTTCGAAGTAGTCGTGGTCGTCCTGCAGGAAGAACACCGGGAGTCCTCGCAGCCGGGTGCCGTAAAGATTGGCGATTTGCTGGTCGCCGACGTGACGCAGCACCGTTTCATTCGGAGTGCCGAGGACGGGCAAATGCCGAATAAAATGGCCTGTGGCGGCAACGGCCGAGGCGGTGTAACGGGCGGGATGGGTCGACTGCCGAAGGTCCCAGTAGATGTGGTCGCCGTTGGCGATAACCGCGTCGGGTTGGAACGAGAGCGCACGGTCAAGCAGGCGGCCCCGTTGGCTGAGCGAGAGGTAGTTCTTCTTCCCGTTGGTGGCGATCAGGCGTTCGTCTCCGCCCGCGCACGTATAAATCAGCAGTCGCAAACGCTGCGGACGCTCGTCGGGATCGGGCAGCGTTTTCAGCGTCCACGGGGCGCACAGCGCCTTCTTGGCCGCCGAGAGAAGCTGAAGATTGTACGGACGAGCGGGCTGCAATTGATCCGCGTCGAAAGACCAGAACAGGCCACCAGTATCGCTCGGCCTGCCCGCGATCAACCGCCCATCCACCTTCAAAAACGGTGTGCGTTCCCGCTTGCGCCGAAACGAAACTTTCACCAAAAAGCGGCGATCATTCGCGGTCGGTAGAATGTGGACGACCTCGCCCGCCTCCCACGCGGACGCCAGCGCCGTCGCCGCAAGGCCAGAAAGCAGTGCTCTGCGGTCGATGGTCATCCGACCGCCACCAGGTTATCGGTGGTGCGGAAATAGATGGTGCTCTTCAACACCGCGGGCGTCGCAAAACACGGCTCACCCATGTGATTCCTAGCCAGCAATTCGAAGTTCGGACCAGCCTTCACGACGTAAACGTCCCCATCAAGGGAAGGGATGAACACCTTGCCATCAGCGGCCACGACGGATGCATAGATCTGGGCGTCGGGCGACAACCGCTGCTCGTAGAGCTTCTCGCCCGTCTTGGCATGCAAGCAACGGAGCACCCCGTTGGTATTGCCGAGATAGATGTGGTCGCCATAAACAACGGGCGTTGCGATGTACGAACCCGCTCCGTTGGCGGCCCAAACTAGGCCCTCGTTTTTGTTGGTATCGCTGGGCGTAAGGTCGCCTTTGGCGTCGGGCCGAATTGCGTACACCGGAGCCTTGCCACCATGGGCATTGGTGAGATAAATCCAACCATTGGCTGCGAAAGGGGTAGGTATCGGGTTGTCGCCGCCACCACCAATCCGCCAACGTTCTTTGCCCGTTTCTAGATCGTAAGAGACGCTCCACGGCCAACCGTTGGTGACCACTTGCACGGCGGAAGCCGTCGCATGAATGTAAGGAGTTCCCCAACTTCGCTCGCAAATCCCCTTACGCGAAACGCGCCACACCTCGTTCCCGTCGGCGAGATTCAAAACGACCAGGAAAGGGTTCGCAGGATCATCACAGAGCAGAGCGATGCGATTGCCATGAATGGTCGGCGAACTGCCGTAGCCCCAGCCGATGCCATACTTGCTGATGTTGATCACGCCGAGGTCGGTACTCCACAGCAGCTTTCCTTTCAGGTCGTAGCAGTAGAGCCCTTCCGAGCCGAAGAAGGCAACGAGGTTCTTACCATCGGTCGCCAAGGTTGTATTGGCGTGGGTGGCTTTTTCGTGACGAGTAGCCCGAGGCTTAGCGCTGCGAGCGGTTTGCCGCCAAAGCTCTTTGCCGGACTGGGCGTCGTAGCTGAGCACCACCCAGTTCTGCTCGTCGTTGTCGTCGGCGGCGGTGGGCTCGCCTCCCACTGCCACTTTCAACGGTGCCTTCCCGGCAGCTTTCCGGACGGCGGAGCAGAGGTAAACGCGGTTATCAACAATGATCGGGCTCGAGTGGCCCAACCCAGGAACAGGGCTCTTCCAGCGAATCCCGGCGGGCTTTCCGGTGCTCGCGTCGGCGTTCCAGGCGGTCGGCAGCGCAAAGCCATCCGCGACTCCAACTCCGAGTCGACCGCGGAAGCCTGGCCAATCCGGATCGGCACCAAGGGCCGCCATCGGCAGTGCGGCCGAAAGACGTAAAAGCTGCCGTCTGGACTGATTCATCGAAACCCCTCGGCAGTGTAGATTTAAGTCAGGATACCGTGAATATTGGTATTGACCATCATCATACTCGCGTTGGTGACCGTCGCCGTGGTGGTTTCGCAGCCTGCCGTCGTGGGCCGCTCCTATGATCGGATGCTTCTGCTTGAGACGTAGCGCTAAACGTCGGCCAGCGTCAGCATCGGCGACATCGACGCGGACGGCGATCTCGACGTGATTCTGGTCAAAGGTCGGCATTGGCCGCTGGTCGATCTCGTTCTCCGCAACAACGGTAAGGTCCGTTTTTCCACTGAAACGCTGAGCGAAACAGCCGATCGGACCTACTCCGCCGCGCTCGCCGATCTCGATATCGCCGTCAGCAACGACCGACCCGATATGAAGCGTATTTATCTCAACGATGGAACGGGGCACTTCCAGTTGTCGAGCGAAGTCGGCGCCCGACTTGGTCCACTCGCTACATTGCCGTCGCCGACCTGAACGGCGACAAGCGGGCCGATCTTCTAGTGGCCAATCGCGGCCAGCCTAGCTACTACTGTCTGAATGACGGCAAGGCAAAGTTTTCGGAGTGTTTGTAACTGCCGACCCAATCGGCGACGAACATCGTGGCCGCCGACCTGGATGGAGACGGCTTCATCGACCTGCTGATTCCGCATCGCGACGGCGGACAAGGCTTGGTCTTCTGGAACGACGGCAAGGCGAACTTCGCTGCGCCGAGGTCGTCCGGTCCGGAGCACTCTTCGATCCGCGCGGCCGCCGCTGCCGACATCGACGGCGACGAAAAACCAGACGCAGTTCTGGGAGACGAGAAGGGCGGCGTGCGCGTCATTTCGGAACGAAACCGTCCTCGCCGTACTCGATTGGCGTCGCGGACATGAATTGCGACGGCAAGCTGGACGTGGTCGTGGGAAACGTTGAAGCCCCCGGCTCCGTGTTCTTCACCGCTGGTCCTGGCCGCTTCACTGAGGTCCCTTGGGGCGACGGTCAAGGGGCAGTCGACGGCCTCGCGCTGGGCGACCTCGGCGGCGATGGATGGCCCGACATTGCGGCCGCCCGCTCCGAAGCGCCGAACGCGATTTGGTACAACGGACCGGCCGTCGAGAAGTAGTAGCGGTGCGCTACAGCTCCTCGGGCATCGACTCCCGGGGCGCCTGCTCAATGCCCGCGATCGCGTACACGTTCCGATGAATCGTCTCGCAGATGTCCTCCAGCCGCAGGTCGTTATCATCGGTGCCAAACGGCCCTTCGATTTCTACGCCAATCTCCTCGATACCGAAAAACACATAAGTAACCAAAAGCACGTCAAGGATCGTGTACCAGCCATAGCTCGACACTAGCGCGAACGGCAGCGTGAAGCAGTACATCACCAGCGCCCGCCGTAAGTGAACGACATAGGCAAAGGGCAAAGGTGTCTTTCGAATCCGCTCGCAGGCCCCAAGATAGTCGACCAACTGTTGAATATTCTGGTCAAGAGTCGCGTAGATTATGTCCGAGAACTGACCCGCTCGCCGGGCTCGATCAAGCGTCGCCGTCATCTGACTTGCTACGGCCAGGGCCACATGCTGCGCACTCGAAACCGTCGTCAACTCTTGCGCCTTGAGTTGCGAAGCCAACGGGCCGATGCCGCCTTCACCCCGCAGTACGGACACGACCGCATAGGGAAACACCGCGGTCCAACGGGTTAATTCAAAGAGCCCTTCCCGATCTGCTCCGAACTGCACCGACGCAGCGCGAATCAGGTTGCGGGTCTCATTGACGATGCCGCCCCACAGCTTCCGCCCCTCCCAAAATCGATCGTACGACGCGTTTGTCCGAAACACCAGCAACAAGCCAAGAGCCGTGCCCACCAGCGTGTGCAGCAGCGGCGGTATCGCCAACGGATACCAGTGAAAATGCACCGTCACAACCATCACCGTCCAAACGGCGCACAACGAAACTCGCCCGCTAATCTCACGAACCAACGAACCGCGAAGATCGAAAAAATGGTCAAACCACCGGTGCGGATCGTATTGAATCATCCCTTTATCACTTCAAACCGATCAGCTTCCGAATTATATTCGAGCACCTTGCCATGTTCAATATCATAGACCCAACCGGCGATGCGAACGGTCCCTGAGACAAGGCAATCTTGCACGACCGGGTAACTCCGCAAGTGCTCCAGTTGGTTTACGACGTTCCGTTCCGTTATCGCCGCGAGCTGCTCCGCTTCGGGCAACTTTCGCGTCATCACCTGCTTCCGAGCCTCGTTCCCGTTACGGAGCCAACGTTTCACCGACGGCAGCCCATCGGTCATCTCCGGATGCCACACCGCCTTCATCGCACCGCAATCGGAATGACCGCAAATGATGATATTGGGAATTTTAAGCACCTTCAACGCATACTCAAGCCCCGCCGCTTCACTCGCGTTTTCACCATGAAACGGAGGCATGAAGTTACCCGCGTTTCGATCAACAAACAACTCCCCAGGATCGGAATGCGTAATCAGCGTGGGATCGACACGCGAATCCGCACAAGTAATGAACAGCGCCTTCGGGGTCTGACCCAGCGCCAGACGTCGGAACAAGGCCTTGTGTTGCGGAAACACATATCGCTGAAACGTAATCACGCCTTTCCGAATGGAATCCATATGCCTTTAGAGTAGCGAAAGTCAGATCAGCGGGCAGTCTGGGTAGAGGTTGCCCGCTCTCGTTTTGAATCATCCCCGGAGTCATGCCCCGCGCCGCGTTCGGTGCCGTGCAGATGTTGCCGGTCCCGGCGGAGCTGACTGCGCGCCATCGTTTGCTGCGAAGCCTAACTATAGTTTGAAAAGTGTCCCTCAATACGACATAATCAGCGGCTATGACCGCACCAACCTGGACCCGGCGAAGACTGCTCACCGCCGCCGCCGCCGCCCCCGCCCTCCTCACCGCCCAAGGCAAACGCCGAAACATCCTCTTCATCCTCACCGACGACCACCGCTTCGACATCATGAGCTGCGCTGGCCACCCCTGGGTCAAAACGCCCAACCTCGATCGCATGGCCGCCAACGGCGCGCTGATGACGAACGGCTTCGTGACCAGCTCCCTCTGCTCCCCCAGCCGAGCCTCCATCCTCACCGGCCTCTATCCCCACGCCCACAAAGTCAACGATAACTTCACGGAGCTGAACCCCAACTTACCCACGTTTCCTCAGTTACTACAGAAGGCGGGTTACAGAACCGGCTTCTTCGGTAAATGGCACATGGGCGGCGCCAGCGACGCACCTCGCGCTGGCTTTGACCACTGGGTGAGCTTCTTCGGCCAAGGCGAGTATCACAACCCGGAGATCAACACGAACGGCACCCGCCGGAAGCGCGAAGGCTATGTTACCGATATCCTCACCGACGACGTCGAAGCCTTCATCGACAAACAAACCGGCCCCTTCTTCGCCTATCTTTCGCACAAGGCCACCCACGCCCCCTTCGAACCCGCCCCCCGCCATCGTAATCTTTACCCGAACGACCGAATGCCCCGTCCCCAGTCAATGCTCTATCGCGACGACTGGTACGAAACGAAGCCAGATTGGGTGAAACGCCGCCGCGCCACCCGCCACGGGGTCGACGGAGCCATCGGCCATCAAGCTCCACTCGAAGACCTCTACAAAGGTTACTGTCGCTCCCTGGCCGCCATCGACGAAAGCACCGGTCGCCTCCTCGATACGCTCTCCCGCAAAGGCATCCTCAATGACACGCTCGTCATCTACATGGGTGACAACGGCTACCTGTGGGGCGAGCACGGCCTCATCGACAAACGCGCCATGTACGAACCCTCCATCCGCGTCCCGATGATCGCCCACTGTCCTGACCTCTTTGGCCCCGGCAAGCGCACCGAAATCGCCCTGAACAACGACATCGGACCCACCATTCTCGAAGCCGCCGGCCTCGCCCCCATAACCGGCACTCACGGCCGCTCGCTCCTCCCCGTCTTCCAAGGGCGCGCGTCCAATTGGCAAACCGAATTCCTCTACGAATACGAGTGGGAACGTGACTTTCCTTATACCCCCACCATCTGCGGCCTCCGTACCGCCCAACATAGTCTGATTCAAACCTACGGCCTCTGGGACATCGACGAACTCTACGACATCGTCAAAGACCCCGCCCAAATGCAGAACTTACTCGCCAGCACTCGCCTCCGCGCCCACGACCGCGCTCGCCCCGTCATGCGCATCGATAACCCGGAACTCCGCAAGTTACTCGACAGCCTACAAGGCCGCATGGAAAACCTGCTCCGTCAAACCGGCGGCGACCCCCGCATGGCCGGCCGCGAACCAGAAGGAGCAAAGTACGCTTTATAGACCTAGAATGAAAGGATGAAGGCTCGCCCGCCCTCGCGTGGGACGGTGCGAAGGGGGAAAACGTCAAGTGGAAAACACGCATCCCTGGTCTCGGCTATTCGAGCCCCGTCATCTGGGGTGACCGCGTCTTTCTCACGAGCGCCGTCCCCGCCAAAGGCGCCTCATCCGTTCAGCTCGGCCTCTATGGCGACATCAAACCCGTCGACAACGAAGGCGAACACCGTTTCATCGTTTACTGCCTCAATCGTCGCACCGGCAAGATACTTTGGCAGCAAACGGCGATCTCCGGCCAGCCAACAGTCAAGCGCCATCCGCAGTCCAGCCATGCCAATCCAACCCCGGTCACCGATGGCCGCCACTTAGTCGTCTCCTTCGGCTCCGAAGGGATTTACACTTACAACCTCGACGGCAAGTTATTGTGGAAAAAGAATCTCGGCGTCCTCGACGCAAGCTTTTACCGCGCCCCGGAAGCCCAATGGGGCTACGCCAGTTCCCCCATCATCCACGATGGCAAAGTCATCATTCAAGCAGACGCACAAAAAGACTTCTTCCTCGCCGCCTATAACGTCCAAACCGGCGTCGAACTCTGGCGGACGCCGCGCTCGGACGTCCCCACCTTTGGCCCCCCCGCCGTACTCCCCGCCGGCCCCGGAGCCATGCAAGTCGTCGTCAACGGATGGAAGCACATCGGCGGCTACGACCTCGCGACAGGCAAGGAACGGTGGCACCTCGAAGGCACCGGCGACATCCCCGTCCCCACCCCGCTTTACGACAATGGTCTCATCGTCATCACCAGCGCCCACGGCGGCGGCCGCCCCATCTACGCCATCCGCCCCGACGCCAAAGGTGACCTTTCCAAGGACCGCTCCGCCATCGCCTGGACCCAGGAACGGTCGGGCAACTACATGCAGACGCCGCTTCTGGCCGGCGGTCTCGGCTACTTCTGTTACGACAACGGCGTCCTCACCGTCTTCGAACTCTCCTCCGGCGAACGGGTTTCCCAACAACGTCTCGGCACCGCCTCCGGCTTCACCAGTTCCCCGGTCGCCGCCGGCGGGCGACTCTACATCACCAATGAAGACGGCCACACGTTTGTCCTGCGGCAGGGCAAAGAATACAAAGTGCTCGCCGAAAACGATCTAGGAGAACCCGTCATGGCCTCGCCCGCCATCGCCGACGGAGTCCTGTATATCCGCGGCGGCCAGCACCTGTTCGCCATCGCCCAATAGGGTATATGATGCCTAGCAACAGATGACTCGAAGAGACCTCTTCGCCGGAGCCGCAACCGCCACCATGGCCGCACCCACTTATCGAATTCTCGACCCCCACGTCCATGTCTACAAAAAGGATCCCCGCTTCCCCTTCTGGAAAGGAAATTCCACCCATCCCACCGACGACAAGTCGCCCGAGATGCTCCTCGAACTTATGAAGGCCAACGGCGTCGCCAAAACCGTCATCATCCAAGTTCGCCATTACATGTTCGACAACTCTTATTTGCTCTCTGTCCTCCGCCAGTACCCGCAGTACTTTCAAGGCGTCTGCCGTGTCGACCCCGAAAACCCCAACGCCCCCGAACATCTCTCCGAACTGACCCAAGCCGGCATCCGCGGCGTCCGTCTCAGCCCCGCCGCCAATGCCAGCGGAGACTGGATCAAAGGCCCGCTGATGAAGCCGCTCTGGAAGCGCTGTGAAGAGCTGAAGGTGCCCATGACCATCCTCGCGCCCATCTCCCGCATGCCCGATATCGGTGCCCTCGCCGACCAGTTCCCCGATCTCTCCATCGTCATCGACCACATGGCCGATTGCCCCGTCCATCAGCCCGCCGAACTCGAAAAGCTCATCGCCCTTAAACGCCACCCCCACCTCTTCGTCAAGGTCTCCCACACCTGGCAAATTTCGAAACAAGCCTACCCATGGGTCGACGCGCAAGACCACGTCAAGCGCCTGCACCAATCCTTCGGACCGCAGCGCCTGATGTGGGCCACCGACTGGCCTGTCAGCCTCCCCCACGCCACTTACGCCCAAACTCTATCCGTCGTCCGCGACGAAATGAAGTTCCTCAACGACGACGACAAGCACTGGATGCTGTCCAAAACCATCGAAAAAGTGTGGCCTCTATGATGCGACTCAGTTGTCTCTCCTTGAGTTATCAAAATCAGTTCAAGGCTGGAACAATGGACCTCCCCGCCTTCATCCGCACCGCGCGAAGCCTCGGTCTCGACGGCGTCGATCTGCACATGCAGCACTTGAAAAGCTTCGACCGCATCTACCTCAAACAGCTTCGCCGCCTCTGTCTCGACAACGGCCTGTCGGTGCCCAGCTTCCCGGTCTCCACCGAGTTCGGTCAGTTCCCGGACCGGATAAACACCGAGATTGAAAAGTGCCGCGTCGGCATGGAGACCGGCCTCTTCCTCGGCGCGCCCCTAGTTCGGGTGTTCGTCGGCTCCGCCCCCGCCGGCGGCAGCGCGGGCGACGCCTTTAAACGCGGCGTCGACGCGCTCCGCCGCTGCGCCGAAATCGGGGCCGACCTCGGCATGGTCGTCGCGCTCCAGAACCATAGCGGACTCACCTCCACCGGCGACGACATGCTTCGTTTTCACAAGGCGGTCGGCCATCCGAACTTCGCCCTCGTCCTCGATACCGGCCATTTCACCGGCCGCGACGGCCCCCGTGGCCCCAAGCAGGACGGGCACACCTACGAGAATTATTACCGCTCCCTCGAACAGGTCGCCCCCCTCGCCCCGTTCGTCCGCGTGAAGCTTTATCAGGTCGACGAGCAAGGCCGCGAGAAATTCATCGACTACAAACGCGTCTTCGATATCCTCCGCGGCATTCACTACAACGGCCACTGCAGCTTGGTCTACGAAGGCACCGAGGATGAGCTCGCAGCCATCCCCCGCGGTGCCCGCTTCCTTCGCCAGATGATGTCGACGGCTTAGCCTGCTCGCCGCGTCAACAGCAAGTACCGCACATCCGCCACCTCCGCCCCGGCGATTTTCAGTGCCCGGAGCGTCAACGAGCCGCGCCCCGAGGCCAGTTGAATCGTTCCCAACCGCAATGCCTTAAACTCCTTCCCGTACGATTCCGTCCCCCGGTCGTGCCGGTCCTCCTTCATCCCGAACAGCGGCGGATTGTGAGCCTGCGCAATCGAAAACTCGATCCGCCCCGCCCCGCACGCAAGCTCAACAATGGAACCAGCCGTCGCCGCCGTGTAGTGCATCACGGCATCATACTCACCTGCCGCTGCCACTTCAATATCCCAATGAATTCGATCCGTCGTCTTCGTCCAATTCGTAAAGTACGAACTATTCGGTGCCGTATTACTCCGCTTCACTTCCCCTGTCCCAATCCCGTCCCGCGCCGGTAAATACGTCATCTTCGAATGGCCCACCGGATACGGTCGATCGTCCGGCCCCACGAGCGGCAGCACTTCCCTGCCCCACGCCGCCGCCGCCCCCCGCAAGCGCTCCGCCAACGCCGGCTCTAACGCCGCCACGTCCTTCGTCTGCCCCGGGTCGTTTCTCATATCGAACAACTTTCCCGCCGGGTCCAACCGATGCGTCTGCGTCCGCACGCTGATCCGGCGCGCCTGCAGCGAAAAGATCATCCGATCCGGCCAGTCCCCCTTTTGCCCCAGCAACAGCGGCGCCAGGCTCCGCCCATCCAGCGGCTTCGTCGATGCCACCTTAACCCCCGTCAGCGCTCCCAGCGTCGGCAACAAATCAATCGCTCCCGCAATCTGCGGGATCATCTGCCCCGCCGCAATTCGTCCCGGCCAACGAACCAGCAGCGGCGACCGAATCCCTCCCTCATCCACGGCCCCTTTCCGCCCCTTCATGCCTCCGTTCCAACGCCAACTGTTCGGCCCGTTATCGCAAAAGAACAGCACCACCGTGTCTTCTTCCAACCGCAGCGCCTTCAGCTTCGCCAGCAACCGTCCAACGTTGCCGTCAATATTTTCCACCATCGCCAGCGCCGCCCGCGTCATCCCCAAGTCTTCCTGCGCCGGATCCGTCGCCTTTAGCGCCGGTTGAAATTGAGCGAACTTAGCGTAATTCGCCTGCGGCACCTGCATCGGCGAATGCGGCGTATTTAGTGGCAAATAGCAGAAAAATGGTCGCGTCTGGTTCTTCTCGATAAACGCCATGGCGTGGTTCGTCAAGTCGTCGGTAATGTAACCTCGCCCCTTCACGAGCTCCCCGTTATGGTCCATCTCGGTGTCGAAATAATGCGCCCAATGGCCCGACGTAAACCCGTAATACTCAGCGAAGCCCCGCGAATTCGGATGGTACGGCGCCTGTGATCCGTTGTGCCACTTGCCGAATGCGCCGGTCGCATAGCCGGCTTTTTGGAACGTCTGGGCGATCGTATGCTCGTCCAGATTCATTCGCTCCTGCCCCGTACTTACCCCGCGCACCCCCGCCCGAGCGTGATACCGCCCAGTCAAAAACTCCGCCCGCGTCGGAGCGCAAACCGCACACACAAAGAACCGTTCAAACTGCGCCCCTTGGCGCCCAATCGAATCAATGTTTGGCGTCGAAAGGTTACTGTTCCCGTTGATGCTCAGGTCGCCCCAGCCTTGATCGTCCGTCAGAATCACCAATACATTCGGCCGCCGCCGGCCCGTTTGCGCTGCTGCCGCCAAACCGCAGGAAGCCAGAAACGATCGCCGAGAAAGGACACTCATCGCGATACTATACCAATACTCAAGTCGTACTTGATTAGCGGGTTTCGGGACCTTTCGCCTCCAGACTTGGGCCAATTTTCTAGCGTTTTTGGAATTTGCGCTGCGGAGGGCCCCCCGAAATCATGCTAAAGGCTCGCAGGGCGCTACGGAAACCATTGATTCTATTGAGATGGAGGCCGCGAATCAAGTATCTCAAGTCGCCGTACCCCGGCACCTTTAATACTACGATGTTACAACCGGAGGCATCTACAGAAAGCGCAGCAAGATAGCGAGGGCAGGAGTGCTTATAGCAAGTCTTGACTTCACAGAGGGCAAATCCGCGACGTCTGAAGAGATCCGGAGCAATATCGGGAGAGAGGAAGGGGGAGAGAGCCTCGGCGAGATCGACGACAAGCGCATGCATTGACGGGGCCTTGAGCTGGGACAAACGTAGTTTGCAGTCCGCCCAATACGGGGCCGGTAGTTCGGGTTTCCAGAACGCCTCCATTAAGGCGGGTATCGCTCTAGAACATACGAAGCCCCCACATGATGCGCCACTCGATAAACCCACGTCCGCAGCGAACATCGCGCGTCGTATCGCGCAAAACTCCGCCATAACGGAAAGTGGATGTTTTGGCTCAGGTCGCGGCGCTTCTCGGGGTCGGCCTCGTACGCCATCACCAACCGCGCCATCCCCGCGGCGAACTGCTCCACGGCCACCCGATACAATCCGTCCTGAACCGTTTCTGTTCCGTCCACGCTTAAGGTAGTCGTTCGGAATACTGTTTTCTAACGTTCAGTCCAGAAACACAAGTTGCCCGAACCGCTTCGGATTATGCGGATTCGGCTTCGCCATCTCCGAATCCGACCACTGGCTCAACCGCCGCGCCGGCTCCGTCCCATCCCACCGGTTCAAATTCGCTGTCCAAACGTCTCCCCGCGTCGGCGGCTTCCCCGTCCCCAGCCCTTCAAAATCCGCCCACGAAATCGCTAACTCCAGCGACCAACCCTTCCCCGTCCGCTGCGTCTTCACCTGCACATCGGTGAAGTCCATCCGCTTCAGCAAAAACTCAGGAAACTCGTAGAAGTAGTCATACAGAACTCCGCGAGCATTCATCTCCAATCCGAAGTAGTTTGATTGCGACGGCTTTGGGTTGATGAACAACTCCACCGCATCGTCTCGATAAGTCGGATCATCTCGTTTCTCAAACTGCGCCGTAACGTCGCTGTCGTCACAGACGTACGAAACGTACAAATACTTCTCGTCCCGCAAGATCCGTGCCACCGTCTTCTGCTTGGCACCCTTCTGAAACTCCCATGGGAACACGAACTCTACCGCCCCCGCGGACTGCCAAGCCGCCTCGTCCACCCGGCCATCCACCACCACCGGCCCCACCGCCCGTTTCACTTCATACCGGGGCACCTGCCCCTGCACCGCAGCCACCGCAAACACCAGCCAGCAGATCATTCTCACTGGTTCACCGCCACCGTAACGTTCGGTTGACTAGTTGTGCTACCGACGGTCACGATCATCGGCAACTGCCCACTCTGCACGCTCAGCGGCACCCGGACGTTGATCTGCATCACCCCCGCCACCAGCCCCGGCGCTCCCGCCGCATACTCAATTAGCGCGTCCACCCCGCCAATACTCACATTCACCGGAAGCTTCGGCCGCGGCGCTCCCGCCCCATTCGGCCGTCCATCCACTCCCGTCGGATTCGTCGCCCCCTCGCCCGTCAAGTACAACACCACCACGCTCCCCTTGTCCGCCTGGTTGGTGGCGCTATTCAGAGTCCCATTCTGGTTCAAAATCGCCCCCTGCCCCCGACCCGACGAATCTGCCGTAAATATCGCCGGCGCGGCCGCAATCACCAGCAACGCAATCGTGTTCGAACGCCGCCCCTCAAACTCCACCTGCACCTGTGTCGTCGCCTTCCCTTCAATCGAATAGGGCACCACCACCGCCAACTGGCCTGCGCTCGTGTAGATGATCGGAGCCGGCACGTCGTCGAACAACACCCGCGTCCCCGCCACAGAACTCGCCACCAACCCCGCGCCGTCTAATCGCGCCCCCGCTAACTGTACCGGGCCCATGCCTTTGCCGAAAAACGTCACAAGCTGACCCGGCGACACCCCGCCCTGGTCGGTCGCCGACCGGAAACTAGCCGCGTTCGTCACCCCCGCAATCGAGATCTCCGGAGCCGGCGGCCCCGTCAGTGGCTGCAGGGTGATCGTCGCCGTCGCAACTCGCTGAGAGTCCACCACGCTGGCGGCCCGCAGAGTCACCGTGCTCGGCGCAATAATGACGCCCGGGGCCGTGTACAAACCGGTACTCGACAGCGTCCCCGACTGCGGCGAAATACTCCACATCACCGCCATGTTCGGCGAACCCTGTACCGTCGCCGTAAACTGCTGCGTCTGATTCGCCGTCAACGTCACGTTCGCCGGGCTCACCGATACTTGAACCCGTTGGATCAAAGTAATCGCGGCCTCTCCAATCTTCGTCCCGTCCGCCACCGAAATCGCCGACACCGTCACCGTCTGGGTGCCCGAAAAACTCGCCGGTGCCGTATATAACCCCGTCGTCGAAATCGAACCCAACGACGGAAAAATTGACCACCGCACCGCCGTGTTCGCCGTATTGGTCACATCCGCCAGAAACTGCTGACTCTCTCCCGCCCCTAGCGATGCCGTCGGCGGCGAAACCCTCACCGTAATCTCGGCATAGCGAACCACGAAGCCGTCCGAGGCGCCATTCAATTTCGCCGCCAACACCCCCGCCGTCGTCGGCAGGTTCACCGACTCCGTCGAACCCGCCCCCCAAATCCTACCCCCGTTGTCGATCGCGATCCCGTTCAAGGAATCGTTCCCCGCCCCCCCCACGTGCGTCGAAAATGCAACCAGCGTCCCGCCAAAGTTTAGCTTTGTCAGAAACCCATCAAAATTTCCCGCCAATGGCGTCGAAGCCAGCGGACCATCATTCCGAAACGGGAAATTCGCCGAGTTCGTCTGCCCCGCTACATAAACCTCCCCGACCCGATTCACCGCAATCGAAAGCCCGATGTCCTCGGCGTCGCCGCCCAGGTAAGTGCTGTAGAACAGGCTCGAACCCTGCGGATTTATCTTCGCCACAAACGCATCCGGCGTCAGCGCCGCCGTCCGCTGATACGCGCTAAAAGTCACGGCCATCTCGGCGGAAAAAGTCTGCCCCGTCATGTACGCGTTGCCGTTCGCGTCCACCGCCACCGCCATCCCCATCTCCTGCGCCTCTCCCCCAAAATACGTGGAATAAGCCAACCCGCTCCCATCTGGACGGACCTTCACCAAAAACGCATCCGATCCCCCGCGACGCGCCACCTGCAGCGCTCCCTCCGTCGTCGGGAAATTGTCAGACCGCGATTCGCCAACCGCATACGCCGCCCCCGCCGCGTCCACCGCAATCCCGTTCCCCTGGTCGAGCGCAAAACCGCCCAGCAACAGCGAGTACTCCACCGCCGAACCCGTCGCATTCAGCTTCGTCACAAACGCATCGCCCCCGCCCCGCGGGGGCAAGTTCTCCCGGTTCGTATTCACAAAATCCGTCGAATCCGTGCGCCCCGTCACGTACACAGCACCCGTTCCGTCAATCGCTAGACCCCTCACCACGTCGCTCTGTGCCCCACCTAAATACGTGGACCAAGCCAAGGTGCTCCCGTTCGCATTCAACCGAAATACCACGCCGTCCGTCACCGCGCTTCCCCCCGCCAACACCCGTTGCACCGCATTGTCAGAAACCGGAAAATTCGTCGATGCGGTCGATCCGCCCCCGTACACATTCCCCTGCCCATCCACCGCAATCGCCAACCCTAAGTCCCCACCCGCTCCACCTAAGTAAGTCGCCCACACAATCGCCGTACCCGTCGCGTTCAACTTGGCCACTACAATGTCCTGCGACCCTAACGTCTGCCCCCGCGTCGTCCCCGGATAGTCCGGCGAAGTCGACGAACCAATGATGTACGCACTCCCCTGCCCATCCACCGCAATCGCCCTCGCGTCGTCCATCTGAGCGCCACCCAAGTACGTCGCATAGCTCAACACCGGATCAATCACTAGGGGCTCCGCTCGGTTATACTCCCCCACCGAAAAGCCATACCGATCCGCCCCCCGAGACACGAACGAAACCGCCACCGGCCGGCTCCCCTGCCACGCCACCGGCCGCTTCCATGCCAAGCCATTCGCCATCCGCAACTCACCCGCGGCCGTCAACACCGCACCCGGTAAAGCAAAACCGATCCGTCGTGGATCGGCCTGCGGACGCAACTCGAAGTCAAATTCCAACGCCCCCGCCCGGCTGTGATACAGCAGGTCGATCCCCGGATACAACTCCGCCGCCCGCACCGTCTCCCACACCGGCAAATCCCGCCGCCACCCCCCCGGATCGTTTCCACGCAGGTCGTGGACCAGCGCCGTCCCTTTCGTCTCTCCCACCAACACCGCCTTCCGCCGCCCACCCAGCCACTCCAACCGGCTCGCTGCCTGTGGCGTCACAAAACGCATTTCGCTCGCCGAAACCTGAAGAGCAAAGCCTCGGCCCCGAACGACGAATCGCCCCGCCTCGCGGTCGGGCTCCATCAGCGTTGGCCAGGGTCGAGCCAGCGCCGGTGCCACTCCAAGCCCGAGCAAAGTCAAAAAAACGGTAAGGGTGATACGCAAGCGGATGGTCTTCATCTTCGCTCTCCAGTATACTTTTCTACTCCGATATGCAACGACGCAACTTTCTCACAGCAACCCTGGGCGCCACCGGCGCCGCACTCGCTCAGAAGCGGGATTGGTCCCAACCGGCTCGGTACCCCGACCCGGACATCGTCTCGCTCGACAAACGATTTGACAAGTACAAACTCGGAAATACGCCCATTCGACGCCTTTATACCGGCTGCCTCTGGGCCGAAGGCCCAGCCTGGAACGGCGTCGGACGCTATCTCTTGTGGAGCGATATCCCCAATAACGTCCAGATGCGCTGGCTCGAAGAAAACGGTGCCGTCTCCACTTTCCGTCAGCCGGTCGGCTACTCAAATGGCAATACTTTCGATTACGAAGGCCGCCAAATCTCCTGCGAACACGGCAACCGCCGGGTCACCCGCTACGAATACAACGGCACCGTTACCGTCCTAGCCGACAAGTACAACGGCAAAATCCTCAACGCCCCCAACGACGCCATCGTCCACCCCACCGATGGCAGCATCTGGTTCACCGACCCCGGCTACGGTAGCCTCATGCACTACGAAGGCAACAAAGGCGAACTCCTGCTGAAAGAAGCGGTCTATCGCATCGACGCCAAGACCGGCCAAGTCACCCTGCTCACCGATGAAATCTTCAAGCCCAACGGCCTCTGCTTCTCGCCCGACTACAAAAAACTCTACGTCGCCGACACCGGAGCCACCCACTACCCGCAAGCACCCCGGGTCATCAAGGTTTGGGATATTGTCGATGGCAAGCGCCTAGCCAACGGTCGCGTCTTCTGCCATATGAAACTCGACGGCGTCGGCGATGGTCTCGCCGATGGCATTCGCTGCGACACCGACGGCAACATTTGGTCCAGTGCCGGATGGGTTGGCGACGGCTACGACGGCGTTCACATCTTCGCTCCAGACGGGCAGCGCATCGGCCAAATCAAGCTACCGGAAATCTGTTCGAACCTCTGCTTCGGCGGGGCCAAACGCAACAAGCTCTTCATGACGGGCAGTCAAAGCCTGTACATGATGTACGTCGAAGCCCAAGGCGCACACATCAGCTAAGTCCGGTAAGTGACCGTCTCGAGGAACAGGCCGCTTGCCGGTGCCGTCCAAGCCGCCACGTCCAGTTCCTTGCCCCCTTGGCCTTGCAGCAGCTCTTCAAACTGCTGCAGGGTCACCTCACCCATACCCACTTTTACAAGCATCCCGACCACCCGCCGGACCATTCGCCACAAGAAATGCGAGGCTTCCAGCCGAATTAGGATCATGTGGTCCTCCACCGCGATTTCGGCCGCCTCCACCACCACGATCGTCGATTCGTTCGGACGAGAAGGATCCTTGGCCGCAAATCGAACAAAGTCGTGTCGACCCGGCAATAGCAATGCCGCCGCCTCCATCGCCGCTACATCGAGAGGCTCCTTGATCCACCACACGTGGCGTTTTGTGAATGCCGACTTGCGCGTCGCAATCTGGTAGATGTAGGATCGCGCGATCGCATCATGCCGGGCGTGAAATTTCGGCGAAGCTTCCTCCACCCGCAAGATCGAGACATCCGAGGGCAGCCGATCATTCCACTCCCGCCGTAGCTTCTCCACCGGATACGACGGGGTCCGCCGGTCGCTTCGCGGCAACCGAACATGCATCACCTGCGCCAGCGCATGCACTCCAGCGTCGGTCCGTCCCGCCCCCATCAACTCCAGCGTTACCCCGCCAAAGGAAGGCTCCATCGCCTCGCGCAAAACACCCAGCACGGAGCGAGCATTGATCTGCTCCTGCCAACCGTGATAGCGAGTGCCGTCATACTCCACCGTTATTTTCCAAGTATTCATCCAGATGTGACCAACTCTTGATGATACGGCTTTATATGCCCCCCGCGGCTAAACCCCTGCAACATCCCCTGTCCAATGCGATCCAAGGCCAACACCTCGCATGCCGCCTCCGCCTCCACCGCCGCATGCGGCATCCCATAAACCACACAAGTCTCCTCGTTCTGGGCGATCGTCCACGATCCCCCGTCCCGCATCTGCTTCAACCCCATCGCTCCGTCCGAACCCATCCCCGTCAGAATCACTCCCAACGCGCTCGCCCCCGCCACCGCAGCCACCGACCGAAACAAAACATCCACCGCCGGCCGCTGATAGTGCACCGTCGGCCCCTTCCGTAAACGGACCCGATACTCCATCCCCTGCCTCGTCAACACCAAATGCAAACCACCCGGGGCAATCAAAACCAGACCATCCAAAACCAGGTCCCCGTCTTCAGCCTCTTTCACCTGCTGCGGACAACATTGGTTCAGCCGCTCGGCAAAACTACGCGAAAATACCGGCGGAATATGCTGCACGACAACCATCCCAGGTATGTCCGCCGGAAGCTGCAACAAAAGGCGCTCCACAGCCTGTGTCCCCCCGGTCGAAGCTCCCACCGCAAAAATCCGCGTACTCGGGCGCCCCGGCCCTCTCGGCCCTGACATCGCCCCCGGCGACACCGCTCCCGCCCCCGAATGCGCAGGCATCGCCCCCCGATACTTCGCCCCAGCAGCCCCCAATACCTTCAACAGCAGCTGCTGCCGAAATTCAGGAACCTCGCGCGCCCCCGCCGGCTTCACAAGCGCCTCCACCGCTCCCAACCGCAACGCCTCCACCACCGCCAGCGACCCGCTCTGACACAACGTACTCACCACAATCACCGGCATCGGCAACTTCGCCATCAACTTTCCCAGAAACGTGATGCCATCCATCTTCGGCATCTCTATATCCAAGGTCAGTACATCCGGACGCAAGGCCACAATCAAATCACGCGCCTCGTAGGGATCCGCGGCCGTTCCCACTACTTCAATGTGCGGATTACTCGCCAAAGTCTCACTTAGTAGCCGTCGCATATTCTGCGAGTCATCGACTACGAGCACCCGAATTCGTTTGTTCACCATGCGCTTTTATCCCTTCTCTACCTCGCGGCCTCCATTCCGATCAGAGGCCGCTCCAACTTTTTCCCCGCGACTAAACCGCCGGATTCAACCGATCCCAGCTCAAAGCCAGAACCATCTTGCCGTTGTCGAGCTCCAAGGAACGATGCACCGTCGCTACCTGCGCAGGTAACTCCGCCGCCGCCGCCAGTATCTCCGGCTTCGACAAATCAAATAGCTCTTCTGACTCGTGTCTACTTAAAAACGATCCGCAAACCATGTTGCCCAACTCGTTCACCACGTCGTTCATCTGCTCCTCACTCGGAACCTCGCCCACCAGCAGCCCTAGAAAGTTAGCCGTCAGAGCCTCGGCCGTCTCCCGAGGCATACTCATATGCAGCATCCCGGAACTCGATCCTTGAAACTCAACCTTTACCGTCACCGGCTTGTCCGGCGGGTCGCCGACCACGTTTCCGTTCATGACATCGGTAAAAAACATCATCCCCAGCACTTCGCTGGCGGCATCTACTAAGTCCACATCAGCACAACGCGGCAGCATAGTCCCTCCCGAGAATCTGTTCAACTTTCAACCGGATCATCTCCGGCGCGCATGGCTTACTGATGTAACCCCGCGCTCCCAACTCACGCAACCGCAGTACCCGCGTCTTAGTCGCGTCGGTAGAAATCACCAGCACGGGAACTTCACGCAGACGCTCCTCCAGTTGGAGCTGCGTCACAAACTCTTCGCCGTTCATTACCGGCATGTTGATATCCGTAAACACTAAGTCAATACCGGCCCCTTGCAAGTGCTCCCGCTCCAAAACAGCGAGACCTTCCTTGCCATCGCCAGCCTCGAACACCGCGCTCAAGGCCAGACCAGACATCTGGAGCGTTCGCCGGATGTAGAGCCGCATCGCCGGCGCGTCATCGACAATTAATACTCGTAGTGCCATATCCAGTTTCCCTCTTACTCTTCTTCATCGGTTCAATTCGTAGTTCTATTGAAATAAATGCATCGATCGGCAACATTACATCGCCATCGAGCTCGGCTCGGGAGATGTGACCCAAAATTCCCCCGTCCCAATCGTCAAACCCAGTGTGCGCCCCTGGCCGCCTCCCACCGCCTCGCCCTCGAGCATCAGCCCGTGACGCCAAAGCAGCTTCCGGATCACTAGATAGTTCTGCTTTCCCACGCTGGTGCCCTCGATCGGTAGCGCCTGGCCCTGCAAACCAGCGAACCTGGGCCCGCCAATCATCTGCGCTCCACCGGCAATTCGGATCATCGTTCGCTTCGGGTCCGCACCCAATCGGGTCATCTTTGCAATTAATAGCTGCAGTCCCGTGTCGGCGAACATGGCCGGATGCGATTCCGCCATCTCTCGATCCATGTTCGAGTCCGGCAGCTGAAAATGCAGCAATCCACCTACTCCGGATTTGGGGTCATATGCCACCAAACCAATACAGGATCCAAGGGCGTAAGTAACCAGATAACTATCCCTGTCTTTACTCGTGCGGCACTCGGAGACCCCAACTACAATGGCGTTCTTTCCTTTGGGAATCATGTTTGCTCCTCTGTCTTCCTCCCCATTCCAATGCCCGTCCCGTGGTCGGCACCCAGCCCGGCCAAACGGTACACCGAAGGTTTCACGTACTCCATCTGCGAATCCAATCCGTTTAAGCTTTCCGCATGTCCAACGAAAAGATATCCGCCGGGCTCTAGCCGCCCTCGCAGCTGATCCACCACCAGTCCCCGAGTGGCGCTGTTGAAATAGATCATCACGTTCCTGCAAAAAATCGATGAAAACGGGCCGATCGTCGGCAGCGGCTCGATGAGGTTTAGCCGTCGAAACTCGACCATTTGTTGAATCTCAGGCTTTACCCGAAAAAAGCCTTGCCACTTGCCTTCCCCGCGCAAGAAGAACCGCCGCCGCCACGCTTCTGAAACCGGCTCCAACCGTTCCTCCCGATACACCGCCCGTCGCGCTTGTTCTAAAATTCCCAGCGAAATATCCGTCGCCAGGATGCGGACTTGACGGTAGGCCGCCTCCCCCAGCGCTTCGACGGCACACATGGCCATCGTGTAGGGCTCCTCTCCCGACGAACTCGCCGCGCACCAGATCGGCTGGTCCGGCCGATGTTTTTGGGCGAGCAAAACCTCTTCCTGCCAGAACGCGAAGTGACTCGCCTCCCGCAGAAAACTCGTGTGGTTCGTCGTCAGGCAATCGATGAACTCAATCATCGACGGTCCGTTCGGATCCCGCTTCAAAATCTGGAGATACTCCTGAACCGTTCGGTATCCGCCCCGTCGCATAGGCTCGGCCAATCGCAGGCTCACCAAGGACTCTTTGCCGGTCCGCAGTTCAATCCCCAGCCGCCGCTGCACCAAGGTGCAGATCTCCCGAAAGTCGGCTTCCGGAATACGAAGCCCACCGACAACCTCGGGGCTGGCCAGTTCAGGCAGCGGCATCAAGGCTCTCCCGGGTTAACATCCCTTCCAGGTCCAGAATCAATCCCACGCAGCCGTCGCCCATGATCGCCGCGCCCGAAACTCCCGGCATGGTGCCGAGATACTCGCCCAGGCTCTTGATGACGACCTCCTGCTTGCCCAACAACTCATCGACCAGCAAGCAGTAGCGCCGACCCTCCAGTTCAGCAGCCACCAGGATCCCGTCGTAGGGGTCGGTCGAAGCCGGTGTCCGGTCGAGCAGCTGATAAAGCCGCAACAGCGGCACCACCCGATCTCGGACCATCACCACCTCCTGATTCCCGCTGACCCGATAGATCGAGTCCGCCACGGGCCGGAAGATCTCGTGCACGCAGTGCAACGGCAGGATGTAGCGTTGTCCGGCTACCTTTACCGTCAACCCATCAATGATGGCCAGCGTCAGCGGGAACCGCAAGAGGAACGTCGTCCCAATCCCTGGCTCGGATCGAATTTCAATTCGCCCGCGGAGCTTTTGAATTTGCTGCTTCACCACGTCCATGCCCACCCCGCGCCCGCTCACATCCGAGATCTGATCCGCCGTCGAGAAGCCCGGCTCGAAGATCAGTTCGAGGATCTTGTCCACCGCGGGATTGGCGTCCTCGGCGATCAGGCCGCGCTCAATCGCTTTCTTCAGAATCTTCGCCCGGTTCAGACCACGCCCGTCGTCGGAGACTTCGATCAGCACATTCCCGGACTGATGAGAGGCCACCAGACGAACCCTGCCAGTCCCCGACTTGCCGGTCTTTTCCCGTTCGCCGGGCGCTTCCAGCCCATGATCGACTGAGTTCCGGATCATATGCATCAGCGGATCGGCCAACTGCTCCACAATCGAACGGTCCAACTCGGAGTCCTCTCCGATCAGCTCCAGTTCAGCCTGTTTGCCCGACTTCTTCACCAGGTCACGGAAGGCCCGCTGCATGCGCTGAAACGTCTGCCGAATGGGCACCACGCGAAGCGACATGGCAATTTTCTGCAAATCGGAGGTGATCCTACCCAGTTGAGACAGGTTCCGCCCCAGCCGAGGTTCGCCGAGTTGAATCACCGACGGGTCCTGTTGCACGAGCGATTGAGCAATGACCAGTTCCCCGACCATGTCCACCAGATAATCCAGCTTTGAGGTCTCCACTTTGACATGGGCATTGGCCGATTCGCCGCGGCGTTTCGAGGCGGCCACCTCCGCCACTTCCGCCGTCCGGGCATCACTCTCGCAGGCACTCGAAACAACGGCGTCCTCGTCGGGCGGCATCATCTCGTTCCGCAACCGTTCGAGCAGTTCCCCGTTATCGGGCAACATCACCGAGACGCCGCTGCGATCTTCATCCAAACAATCGACAATTACCCCGAGCCGATCCGCGCACGCCAACACCACATCAACCAGCGACGGCGTCGCTGGCAGCGCGCCGTTGCGAACCAGATCGAGCAGCGTCTCCACCTCGTGAGCCAGATCGCGGGTCGAACCCAGGTTGAAGATTCCAGCTAGACCCTTGATCGTGTGGAAGCTCCGGAATATCGCGTGGATCGGCTCCTGATTCTGCGGCGATTGCTCGAGCAGGAGCAACTCTTGTTCGATCATCTCCAGATGTTCCCGCGCTTCCCCGATGAAGTCGCCGATCATCGAAAGGTCCTGAAACAGCTCGGCCGAGCCACCCGCCGCCACCCGTTGCCGGGAGAGCCGAGCGGACAATTCGGTGTCGGCGAGCATTTGCAACTGCTCAATCTGTTCTTCGAGGACCGTGCTGAAGTTTGCCCCCGGCGCTTGAATCTGCCGCCCCAGAGCTGCGGCACACGCCGCCGTGTCCATCATCTCGAGTTCGACCGCCACCGGCAAGATCTTGGCACACAACTCCGCCAAGGTCGCCATGCGGGCCCCGCCAGGCAATCCCTCTTCCGGAGAAAAAGCCAGCGTTTCTACGATTAATGAATCAATCCAAGTAAGCAGATCAGCTTCAACAGACACAGGGGCTCCTCATCGAAATCTCACTTCTTCGCGGTTGGGGAATGGACTACATCAACTGCTGCAATTCGCCTTGCGACAGGACACAGTCCAGATCGAGCAGGATCTTCACCTTCCCCCGAATCTTGGCCACGCCCCGCACATAGCCCGACGAGATCAGCCCGTGGCTGAACGACTCGGTCTTCTCAATGTCGGAACTCTGCACCGGCATCACTTCGCTCACCCCATCCACGATGACGCCAATCAGAAACACGCTCTTGGCCATCTCCGGCTGCACCACCACGATGCAGGTCCGTTCGTCATATTCGACGCTGGGCACGCCCAACTTCAGCCGCAGGTCGATCACCGGCACCACTTTGCCGCGCAGGTTAATCACGCCCCGAACGTATTCGGGCGTATGGGGAACCGGCGTCACTTCGAGCATGCCAATAATCTCTTTTACTTTGGCCACGGGGACGGCAAACTCTTCTTTCCCCAAACTGAAAATCAAGTGTTTGCTGGGGCCTTTCACCGCCCCCAGCACCGTCGGCGGCACCCCGCCGCGGGCATCACTATTTTGCGTATTCATGTTGTTCATAAAGGCGTCTCCGATCGACTCTGGCTGCGGATCTGGCTGCGTCCGCCAGTTGTCCTTCCCAATCCATATCGGTGCGCCGTCACTTTTATTACAGGAAAACATTGGAGTTAATTATCGCTAATGCTTGCCCTCCTCACACCGATATGGATTTTAACGCCAGACGAACGAATGAGTCCGGCGTCACAGAGGACACCGTTTATGATTTGTAGCCCTTCTTTAATCTCGACCGCCCGTAACCGAAAACTATTCTCGGCCCTGGCGCTCTGCTTACTCTGCTCCTTGTCGAGCCTACCCGCTCGGGCCGAGCTTCGCGTCTCGATGGCCGAAGCCCTGAAAGCCGCCGTCAAGCGCCCGTCGCCCGCCTATAGCCCCATCGCCAAGCAGATGCGCGTCGCCGGCGACGTCGAAGTCGAAGTCAGCATCACTAAGGCCGGCGATGTCGACAATGTCAAGGTGCTTTCCGGCAATGCCCTCCTCACGGCCACGGTTGTCAAGACGGTGAAGGATTGGAAATTCACGCCCTTCGCCAGCGAAGCCATCACCCAGTTGAAGTTCACCTTCAAACCGGAATAGTCACCAAACCGAAACACCGTTCCATCTTTTAGAATTTCTCAGGAGAATACGCACATGTCCAATTGGTCTGCAGGAAAACGTCTATCGGTCACGACTTCTCTCGTCGTCGGCCTCGCCGTGGTGCTAGGAATCAGCGCGGCATGGGTGACCAGTCACTTGGGCAACCAGCTTGATCGCGCCATCAATCACATGGCCCGACAGCAGATGCTCGCCGGCCAAGTCAGCACCCGTGTCAGCGAAATTGACGCCCTCGAACGCGGCGTCGCCATGGCCATGATGCTCCAGCAGACGGCCACCGTCGAAGAGCTCCGCCAAAAGCTGAGCACCAAAGAGCAGGAAGCCCGCAAAGCGCTCGAAGCGCTGCGAGCCCTCAGCGGAACCTCCGTCTCTGCAGACCTCCAACAGATGACCAGCGAGTTCGATGCCGCCATCGAACTCCACCAACAAGTCGTACGCGCCCTCAACGACCAAAAAATGGACGTCGCCATCGCAACCCTAAATACCCAACTCCTGCCCCGCCTCAGCCAGCTCGGCGACCGCAGCCGCCATCTGGTCGACGACCAAGCCCGTCAACTCAGCCTCGTCGGCCAAGAAGCCGAAACCGCCCGCTCGGTCAGCTTCCTCAGCATGCTCGGCCTCGGGCTCCTCAGCGTCGTCGTCGGCCTCGCCGCTGTCTTCAGCGTCCACAAAATCCAAGTCGTCCTCCGCCAAACCGTCGCAGAACTCAACGAAAACGCCCGCCGCCTCGCCAACACCGCCGGCCGCGTCTCCGCCTCCAGCCAATCGGTCTCCCACGCCGCCAGCGAACAAGCCGCCTCCCTCGAAGAAACCTCGGCCTCCACCGAAGAAATCCACTCGATGACCAAGCGCAACGCCGAAAACGCCGAGTCCGCCACCCGCAAAACCAACGAAGCCGCCCACACCATCAAAGAAGCCAACCTCGCGCTCTCCCAAATGGTCGTCTCGATGAACGAAATCACCATCTCCTCAAACAAAATCTCGAAAATTATCAAGGTCATCGACGACATCGCCTTCCAAACCAACATCCTCGCCCTCAACGCCGCCGTCGAAGCCGCTCGCGCCGGTGAAGCCGGCATGGGCTTCGCCGTCGTCGCCGACGAGGTCCGTAACCTCGCCCAGCGCTCGGCTCAAGCCGCCCGCGACACCACTCAACTCATCGAAGAATCCATCATCCGCGCCTCCGAAGGCAAACAAAAACTCGACGAAGTCGCCCGCGCTATCACCGTCCTCACAAACAGCTCCCTCCAAGCCAAAGCCCTCGTCGAAGAGGTCTACGCCGGTAGCCAAGAACAGTCCCGAGGCATCGCTCAGATCTCCCGCACCGTCCTCCAAATGGAGCAACTCACCCAACAACTAGCCGCCACCGCCGAAGAAGGCGCCGCCGCCGGACAAGGCCTCGCCAGCCAAGCCCACCGCGTCGATGAAATCGTCGTCGGACTCCAAAAACTCGTCGGCGTCACCGATACCGCCCCCGCATCGGAAATCCAAACATTCCGACCCTCGACGGCCCCCTCAATCCCCACCCACACACCCAGCCTAAACGCCCTGCGCCAAGCCACCTATCACAAAACTCCAACCACGAATTCCGGCTATACCGACCAGTTCGCCAAACCAGCCGCCCTCCAACCCGCCGGCGGACACAACCGCGCCGACTCCATCCTCCCCCTCGACGACAACGACTTCAAACCCTTCTAAACCAACCAATCCCAACCCCAACTCGCCCGGACGCCTACCAGCTTCCGGGCTTTCGCTTTCCCCTTACCCTCCTGTATAATTATCCAAGGCACTGAATAAACATTCAGTGCCTTTCGTCGTTCTTAATTCCCCCAGGTGGGCCCCGTCGCCACCATGCCACTCGCCCCCGGGGGGGGGGGGGGGGGGGGGGGGGGGGGGGGGGGGGGGGGGGGGGG
>JANXMS010000205.1 GCA_025354525.1 Acidobacteriota bacterium | reverse complement strand
TGGCGCAGGCGGCCGGGGCGGGGGGCAAGTACGGCGAGGCGATGCGGCACTACGCGCAGGGCACGGCGCTGATGATGGGGCAGGAGTGGACGCCGGCGGTGGAATTTACGGCGGGGTTGCAGGCGAAGGCAGACCATGCGGTGGTGGCTCCGGGGGCGACGGTTAAGATTACCTTGGGGACGATGTTCGCGGGGACGCGGCCGGTTGCGGAGCCGGTGGCGGTGACGCTGACGCTGCGGCGACCGAACGAGATGGCGGGGCCGCCGGTGGCGGCGGCGATGATCGTGAACGCGGCCAAATTGCCGATGGTGATGGAGGCGAAGATTCCGGCGGAGGCGTCGGGGGACTACCTAGTGGATGCTAGGTTGTCGCTGGGGGAGAAGTCGTTGCCGGGGCGGACGATTTCGATTCATGTGGAGGACTTGACGAAAGAGGTAGCGGCTTTAAGGAAACGGAATCCGGAGGAGCCGACGGCGGCGTATGCGCTGGCGCTGTTTGACCGGGCGGACCGGGGGGAGAGGTCACCGTTCCGGATCGATTACAAGAAAGAGTTTGCGCGGGCCAATGAGTTGCTGGATGCTCGGGCGGCGGGGAAGGACCCGTTTGCGGGGAAGGCGGGCGATTTGGCGAAGGCGTATCGGAGCGGAGTGGACGCGAGCTTGCAGCCGTATCGGCTGTTTGTGCCGACGGGTTATGACGGCTCGAAGGCGGCGGGATTAGTGGTGGCACTGCACGGGATGGGAGGCGACGAGAGCTCGATATTTGACCAGTACGCGGCGGGACGGATGAAGGCGGAGGCGGAGAAGCGGGGGCTGTTTGTGGTGTGCCCGAAGGGTCGGGGGACGGCGTCGATGTACCGGGGCGACGCGGAGACGGACGTGCTGGACGTGTTGGCGCAGGTGCGGAAGGACTACAAGATTGACGGCAAGAAGGTGTACTTGATGGGGCATTCGATGGGGGCGTTTGGGACGTGGGCGATTGCGATGAAGTACCCGGAGATGTTCGCGGCGTTGGGGCCGATTTCGGGGGGCGGGAATCCGGCGGGGATGGAGAGGATCAAGGGGATTCCGCAGTACATTGTGCATGGGGACAATGACAAGACGGTGCCGGTGGAGCAGAGCCGGGCGATGGTGGAGGCGGCGAAGAAGTTGGGGACTCCGTACGTGTATGTGGAGGTGCCGAACGGGAGCCACGTGGACATCGCGGTGCCGAACTTTGCGCCGATGTTGGACTTTTTTGTGAAGCAGTGAGATAGAATCGACGCACAGCTATGCGTCGATTCTTACTTGCCTTTTATTTGACTCTGCCCCTTTGCGGGCAGGTGCCGGAGATGTATCCGTTGGGGCCGGATTCGCAGGTGAAACCGGGGGTGCCGCAGGGGACGGTGACGAAGGGGACGTGGTCGACTTCGAAGATTTTCCCGGGGACGACGCGGGAATATTGGACGTACGTGCCGGCGCAGTACAAGGCGTCGGAGCCGGCGGCGGTGATGATTTTTCAAGACGGCGGGGGGATGATTTCACCGACGGGGCGGTTTCGGGTGCCGGTGGTTTTGGACAACTTGATTGCGACGGGCGAGTTGCCGGTGATGATTGGAATTTTCATTAATCCGGGGGTGATGCCGGCGGCGCATGCGAACGCCGAAGGACGGTACAACCGGAGCTTTGAATACGACGCGCTGGGGGATCGATATGCGCGGTTTTTGCTGGAGGAGATTTTGCCCGAGGTGGGCAAGGGGCTGAACTTATCGAAAGACCCGAACCAGTATGGGTTGATGGGATCTTCGTCGGGGGCGATCGCAGCGTTCAACGCGGCGTGGGAGCGACCGGACAAGTTTCGTCGGGTGATGAGTTTTATTGGGACGTTTGTGAATATTCGTGGGGGGCAGGAGTTTCCGACGTTGATCCGGAAGATGGAGCCGAAGCCGCTGCGGGTGTTTTTGCAGGACGGCAAGCGGGATAACAACATCTACGCGGGGAGTTGGTACGTGGCGAACCAGGACATGGCGTCGGCGTTTGAATGGGCGGGGTATGACTATACGTTCGTGGTGGGGGAGGAGCAGCACAACGCGATACACGGGTCGGCGATTTTGCCGGACGCGATGCGGTGGTTGTGGCGGGAGCCGAGCAAGCCGATCACGAATCGGATGCGGCCGGGAGATCGGCAGTTTTCTCGGATGATTGTGGGGGATAGTAAGTGGGAGTTAGTTAGTGAGGGGCACGTGTTTACGGAAGGGCCGGCGGTGGATAAGGCGGGGAACGTTTACTTTACCGATACGCGGGCGAGCAAGATTCACAAGATTTCGGCGGCGGACGGGAAGGTTTCGTTATTCAAGGACGATTCGGGGAATGCGAACGGATTGATGTTTGGGCCGGACGGGCGGCTGTATGCGTGCGAGAACGGGCGGAAGAGGATTGTGGCCTATGACGTGGAGACGGGGGTGGCTACGGCGGTGGCGACGGACGTGAATTCGAACGACTTGGTGATCAATGCGAAGGGGGAGATTTGGTTTACGGACCCGGCGAATAAGAAGGTTTGGTATTTGAAGCCGGGCGGGGAGAAGCGGGTGGTGCATGAGGGATTGGAGTTTCCGAATGGGGTGATTTTGTCGCCGGATCAGACGCTGTTGATGGTGGCTGATAGCCGGGGCAAGTGGGTATGGTCGTTTCAGATTGGGGAGAACGGGGCGCTGTTGCATGGGCTGCCTTACCACCGATTGGAAACGGGGGACCAGAGCAGTTCGACGAGTGCGGACGGGATGACGATGGATACGGAGGGGTTTCTTTGGGTGACGACCAATATCGGCTTGCAGGTGCTGGACCAGTTGGGGCGGGTGAACGCGATTTTGAGTAAGCCGCAGGCGGGGCCGCTATCGAATGTCGTGTTTGGGGGGAAGGAGTTGGATACGGTGTTCGTGACGGCGGGGGACAAGGTGTTTAAGCGGAAGGTGACGCGGAAGGGATTGACGGCTTGGAGCCCGGCGAAGCCGCCGAAGCCGGGGATGTAGAGTCAATCGCCGGTTGACTTCGAGACGAAAGGTTAATAGGATCTCACCTGCACAACTTTTCCTCTCGAGGTCTGGACCATGTTTCGATTGATCTTTTTTTTAGTGATGGCGGCCGCTTCGGCCTGGGCGCAATCTACCGGCGCGGCGACGGTGGTGGGTACGGTGACGGACAAATCGGGGGCGGTGGTTCCCGGGGCGAAAATTACCGTACGGAATTTGGGGACGCAGTTTATCTCGTCTGGGCAGACGAATGCGGCGGGAGCGTACTACGTTCCTAGTTTGAACTCGGGGACGTATGAGGTGGCCGTGGAAGCGGCGGGGTTCAAGAAATTTGTGCAGACGGGGTTGGTGCTGCGCATAAACGAATCGCCGAGGATCGACGTGCAGTTGGAAGTGGGGAACGTGACGGAGAGTGTGAAGGTGGACGCGACGGCTCCGTTGCTGGAGACGGAGACGGCGGGGTCGGGGCAGGTGCTGGACGGGGAGTTGGTGGAGAAGTTGCCGGTGATGCAGAAGTTTGTGCACCGGGTGTTGCTGTATATGCCGGGGATGACGAACATCAACGGGCAGCATGCGGTGGGGCAGAGGCAGCGGGCGATTGGGTACTCGATGGACGGGGTGAGCGGGAAGGAGCCGGCGGTGGGGCAGTTGGGCGATTATCAACGGACGATGATTGCGTCGCTGGATTCGGTGCAGGAGTTCAAGATGTGGACGACGGGTTCGCCGGCGGAGTTTGGACATTCGGCGGGCGGGCAGTTGAGTATGGTTTTTAAGGGCGGGACGAATGCGTTTCATGGGTCGTTGGAGGATCGGTATACGAACGGGAAGTTGATCCATCGGGCGTTTTTGGAGCAGTTGCCGCGGACGGGGGCGTTTGCTTATCACGAGTGGGGGGCGACGGTTTCCGGAAAGATCGTGAAGGACAAGACGTTCTTTTTTGGCGGGTTTCAGCAGCACTACGAGAAAGTGAGCGAGACGGTGATTGTGACGGTGCCGAGCCCGGAAATGATGGCGGGCAATTTCAATTTCGGCGGTCGCGGGTTGCCGATTTATAACCCTTTTACGACGCGGCTGAACGGGGCGACTTGGACGCGGGACCCGTTCCCGGGGAATGTGATTCCGGCGAGTTTGTTTGATTCGGCGTCGAAGAAGTTGATTGATTTGAAGCCGTGGTTGCCGCAGAGTGACCCGGGGACGATTCAGCCGACGGGGCCGGTGAACAACCTGACTTACAACGCGGGCGGGGCGTACAACTTCATGCGGTACGACGCGAAAGTTGACCACCAGTTCACGACGAACCACAAGATTTTTGGGCGGTACTCGCTGGTGCGGCACCGGAGCGCGGAACGGCCGGTGCGGGAGTTGACCGAAGTTGCTTATGGCAATGTGTATGTAAAGCCGTTGGACCAGAGTAACATCGTGCTTTCCGATAGTTACACGATCAACCCGACGACGATTAACGAAATGCGGTTGGGTTTCAATCGGCGCGTGAACACGGCGGTGCCGGAGAGCTACGGGCAGGGTTGGGCGGCGAAGCTGGGAATTCCCAATGTTTCGGCGGATACGTTTCCGGACTTTCAGAATTCGGGGGGCGGAAGATACTATGGTTTGGGACCGGGCGGGAAGTCAAAGGACGTGGCGGAGGACTTTACGTTTCAGGAGAACTTCACGAAGGTGGCGGGTAAGCACACGATGAAGTTTGGCTATGAGTTGATGCGGACGCGGTATAACTCGTTGCAGGGGACGTTACCTTCGGGGCAGTATCGGATGACGGGGACGGAGTTGCCGTTTACGCCAAACACGGGGAACGCGTTTGCGAGTTTGTTGCTGGGGACGGTGGGTCAGGGCGTGTTTCAACAGGCGCAGGCGACGTGGCTGCCGCGTTGGTGGAGTCAGGCGGGATATGCGCAGACGACTTATCGGCCGCGGAGGAATTTGACGTTGGAGATGGGCTTGCGGTGGAGCTATGAGTCGCCTTTTTCGACTAAGTATGGGCAGCAGTCGCAGTTTGACCCGAACGCGACGGACCCGCTGACGGGCCGGAAGGGGGCCATTGTACACGGACTGGGGAACTTGGCGAAGCGAGACGTGAACAACTTTCAGCCGCGATTGGGATTGGCTTGGAACTTCAATCCGCGGGCGGTGTTTCGGTCGAGCTTTGGAATGTACACAGTGGACTTGATGACGAACAGCGCGGGTCAGAATTTTGAAGAGTACATTGCGACGGCGAATGTGCAGGCTAACCCGGGCGATCCGCGGCACGCGTTTTTGTTGTCGCAGGGGCCCGGAACGGTGAAGTTCAACACGGCGTCGGATGGTTCGGTGCCGTTTGTGGGGACTAACTACGGGGGACGGAATGCTTCGTTCTTTGACCCGGGGATGCGGATGCCGTATGTGAGTATGTGGTCGGCTGGCTTCCAGTTTCAGTTATCGAAATCGTGGGTGGCGGAAGCGTTGTATCAGGGCTCTTCGGGCGTGGGATTGTTGAACAACTGGGACATGAACGTGGTGCCGCTGAACGTTTCGACGGACCCGGCGGTTTTGAACCAAGTATTCAACGCGACGCAGAATTACAAGCCGTACACGCAGTTTGGGTCGATTCAGCATTTCTCGAATTATGGGCATAATTCGCATCATTCGAGCACGTTTCGGATTGAAAAGCGGTATTCGCAAGGGCTGACGTTGAACACGTTTTACCAGTTAGGCAAGACGCTGAACGACGGGGATGACGACGGCGGGCGGAGCGGAATTACGTTCTACAACCGGAACTTGGAGAAGGCTCGGGCGAGTTATGACATTCGGCATCGGCTGGTGAGCGTGATGACTTACGAGTTACCGGTGGGCAAGGGGCGGAAGTTTATGAACGGCGGCGGGAAGAAGGACTACTTCCTGGGCGGTTGGGACCTCGCTTGGACGCAGACATTGCAGAGCGGGCCGCCGCTGTTGATTACGGCGGGGGGCAGCCCGAACCGGTATCTGCCGGGGATGGTGCGGTCGAACGCGGTGTTGCCGGCTGAGCAGATGGTGGTGGGCAACTATACGGTGGGGGCGAACCGGTTTCCGTTGGCGGCGCAGAACAACTATTTCAACAACGCGGCGTTTGCTTATCCGGCAGCGTTCACGGCGGGGACGATGGGTCGGAATGTGTTGGAATCGCCGGGATTGCAGTGGACGCAGTTGTCGCTGTCGAAGACGATTGTGGTGAAGGAGCGGATGCGGTTTACAATTCGATGGGACGCGAATAATCCGACGAAGCAGCCGCAATTGGCGGATCCGGGCGGGAACTACAACTTGCAGAACCTGGCGCAGTTTGGGCGGTTCGCGGGGATTGGCCGGGGAAGTTTTTCGGACATTGGGACGGCGCGCATGCACCACATTCTTGTGGGACGGTTTGAGTGGTGAGACTTCTTATTGCCTTGTCGTTTTTGATGGTCGGCCTGTTTGGACAGGACCGACGGAATACCGTGGTGGCAACGACGGATACGCACTTTGCGGCTCCGTCGTTCGCGACGCTCGACGAGTGGAAGGCTCGGCGGGAGGTGCTGAAGAAGCAGGTGCTTTCGGCGGCGGGGTTGCTTCCCTTCCCGGCTCGAACCCCACTGAATGCTCAGGTTTTCGGGCGAATTGAGAACAAAGATTACTCGATTGAAAAGGTTTTTATTGAGACGCTGCCGGGGTTTTATTTGGCGGGGAATCTGTATCGGCCGCTGGGGAAGAAGGGGCCGTTTCCTGGGATGCTGGCTCCGCATGGTCATGCGCAGTACGGTCGGTTAGAAGACGGAGAGTTGTTCTCAGTGCCTTCGCGAGGGATCAACCATGCGCGGCAGGGCTACGTAGTTTTTGCGTACGACATGATTGGGTACAACGACACGATGCAGTTGCCGCACGTGTTTGGAACGACGCCGGTGGAGCAGCTTTGGAGTTTTGGGCCGCTGGGGTTGCAGACTTGGAATTCGATAAGGGCGCTGGATTTTTTGGAGAGTTTGCCGGATGTGGATCCGCAGAAGTTGTTGGTGACGGGGGAGAGCGGGGGGGGGACGCAGAC
>JANXMS010000183.1 GCA_025354525.1 Acidobacteriota bacterium | reverse complement strand
GCTTTGCCGAAGTGCTGGCAGCGCAAGGCGCGGCGGTGGTGCTGGCGGCGCGGCGGCTCGACCGGCTTCAGGCACTGGCGGACAAGATTGCAAACGGCGAGGCCTGGCGGCTTTTCTTCCGCTTCAACTGTTCGATGAGCTTGCCAAGAGCGGCAATTTGCAGTTGTTGTTCGCGCACGATCACGATCAACTCTTCCCTGCTCAATTCGTCGATGGTGGAACGGTTCGCTAGCAAACGCTCGCGACTGCTATCGGAAGACGCGCAGAGTCGGTGAAACATTTCCTCATTTTTTTGTTGTCGACGCCCCCGGCGGAATCCGTCGAGCGAAGACAGAGAGGCCGCTCGCCGCTAATCAATTACGCCTTTTCTCTGGGGCGATACGGCCGGGCGGGAATAATGGCAATCCTGTAGTGCTCGGCTAAGTCCCCGTAAGTCGGATTTAGGTCCGGCTCGTAATAACTGGGGTGAGTGACTGCGGACTTTAAGTTATCCGGTACCACCACCTCGGCCACTCCTCCGACGAACTCGAATGCCCGGATATGGGACCCGATCCAATTTCGTAGATCCTGTCCCGCAGTGGCTTCGGCGAAGGTGTAGCTACTGGCGCCCTGCACGGCCACGAACACGGCGGCCTCCTGGACTTGTCCGGTCTGGCAATCGTAGATTGGTATCGTGGCACCGGCATAGTCGACCCGAGCGCCGAGTGAGAGCCGGAGTGGAGGGGGCCGAGCGGCCGCTTCCACTTCACGTCCGCCTAACGCCTTATGGACCCTACCCACACCAAACAGCGAGGAGGCTAAAGCTCCAATCGCTCCGTCCCCAAGCGCTGACAACTCTGCTCAAATAGTCGCTCAAAATGGGCCACCCGGCCCAGCCGCCCCCCCCCCAGCACAACCGCCCACCCGGACTCGGCCATCGCGCTCAACCGACCCGTAGTCTGGCGCGGTGTGCACTAGAGCGATACCCGCCTCAATGGAGGCGTTCTGGAAATCCGAACTACCGGCCCCGTATTGGGCGGACGTCAAACTAGGTTTGTCCCAGCTCAGGGCCCCGTCAATCCATGCGCTTCGCCTCGATCTCGCCGAGGCTCGCTGCCCCTTCTTCTCTCCCGACAATGCTCCTGATCTCTTCAGCCGTCGCGGATATGCCCTCTATTAAGTTAAGATCTGCTGTAATCAAATCCCGCGAGCAGCGCCTCCACCGCCTGCGTCTCCGGCCATACCTGAAAGTGGCACGTGCCAATCAGTTTCTTCCGCCCGTTCGCCGCCCTTGCCCCCGACCCCCTACCACCCCAACACCAGCCAAATCACGTTCCACATCTGGACGAGCGCACCCAGTATTTCCGCCACAAACGGAATGAAGCCCTGCCCTCTCGAGTTACTAGACCGTCGCGTAACCAGCCCGCGCCGCACCCTTCCCCGTCCCATCCACAATCCCCCGCAAAGTCTTCCGCAAACGGTTTAAGCGGACCCGGATCGCCGTCGCGGAAACCCCCATCTTGGGCCCTAACTCATAGCTCGTCGATCCAAATGCATACGTCTCAACCAGTAAGTCCCGATCCGCCATCGGCAGATCCCGCAGCAAACGCTCTACTAACAACGGCTTCCAGTCCGGACTAATCGTCGCGCAAGTTTCCGTTAGTTGCTCGGTCGGCTTCCGGCCGCGGTAGGCGATAAACAGCAGATTTCGCGCGATCGAACCTACCCACCAACTCACGAGACTCGGGTTCCGTAATTGCTCCCGATACTCCCAGCCCCTCGCCCACGCCGCTTGCGCTAAATCCTCGGCCGTCTCGCGACTCACTCCCCGAGCCGCCAACCGATTCACCGTTCGCGAAAACGAACTACGATAAGCCGCTTCAAACTGCGCCAACGTGATTACCTCCCGTTCCTCCCCTCCGTCCAATTCACCTTGCTCAAACGCGTCCGTCGTCGTTTCTTCAATACATTTGCAAGCCATACCTTGCTGCTTGCAGGTAGAGGGCCGAACCGATCGGACCCACTTTCAGGCCCAAACTGGCTGCAATCGTTGGGGAAGTGACCGCTGGGCGTCACCAGCGGCCACCTCCTTAGACGCAAGATCCCGCGAACTAAAACTGGAACCGGCCAATAATCAGCAGATTCGAATTCGACGTCCCAATATCTGAAAACGCCCCGCGAGTTCCACTCCCAATCCGCGAAAATGTCCCCGGTGAGTTTACGTTGTAGCTCCCATTCGGGTCCGCAAACTGAGGCTGCTTAAACGGCATATTGTTCCCGTCCAGCCGGATCTGGAAGCGATAACGCTCCTTCAGCGTCCACCACTTCGCGATCGAAAACTGCGTCCATGCCAAGCCCGGACCTTCGAACGTATTCCGCCCCAACGTCCCCGCCGTAAACGGAGCCGGGTAGGCAAACGAGCTGAAGTTCAAGTACGGATTCTGCGCCTGCGTCGGGAACCGGTTCGCTCCCAATGTCCAATCCTTCACCTGCGCATCGCTATTCGACGTGATGATGTTCGGTCTCGATTCTCCCGGCAGATACCGGTTCGGGCTGCCCGCAAAGCTCACCGTGAACGGCGGCCCCGATTGCAGCGTCTGGGTCATCGTCAACTGCCAACCTCCCAGCACCGCGTTCGCCGCGCCGCCGCCGGTCAACCACCGCCGTCCCCGTCCGAACGGCAAGTCATACGAAAGCACCGTTACAAACCGGTGCCGCACGTCATAGCTCGCCCGGGCCTTCTCCAACCGTCGGTTGAAGTAAGTAATGCCGTTGTCGCCCGTCTCGACTTCGGTCTCGGTCAGCGTCTTACTCATCGTGTAAAAGCTATTGAACAACAGCCCGTTGCCCAGCCGCTTCTCCACCCTTACCGTCCCGCCATGATACGAATTATGCCCGAAGTTAGAGAATAAGCGGACTTCACCAAAATGGGTATAGGGCAGGTAGTTCTGCTGCGCCGTAAAGATCTGGTTCAGCACGGCAGGATCTTTCGACACGTCGAGCGGCAGCACGTTCGTATTCCAGCTATTCAGCAGTCCCACCCCCGATTGCCCCTGGTACTGCCCCTCCATCACCCAACCCTGCCGGAAGCTCCACTGCAAACCACCTGACCAACTCATCACATAAGGCAATCGCATATTCGTATCCCATGTATGCGCGCCCCGACCGCTGTAGTTCGTCCCCACGAACGGCACCGACCCATCGGGCTGCACCGTATACCGAATCGTCCCCGGCCCCTGCGACAGCCGGAAAACGTGCTGCGGATCGCCCACCGGCGCCTGCACGTTAGCCGTCGCCAAGTACTCCTGGAACATGCTGTTCCGATCGGTGGCAAAAATGTCTTGATGCACCATGCCGAACGACGCCCGGAAAACCATCTTCGGATGGAAGTTCCAGGCCAAACCAACTCGCGGCGCGAAATTATTCAAATCCTTTTTCGCCAGCGGCCCGGCCCCGTGCAAAATCGCGCCCATCCGGCCCGTCAAAGGGTCCCGCGCCGTCGCGTCAAATTGGGATTGCTGGCCGTACTTGGTCGAATAGGGGCTCTCGTAGGAATACCGTACTCCCAGGTTCAGCGTCAGTCCGCGCATCGGCTTCCAGTCATCCTGAATGTATGCCTGATGCGACCACCAACGCGGCAGCCAACTCGCGTAGTCCGACGAAAACTGCGCGGACGTCACAGTCCCCAGCAGGAATGAAGCGAACGTGTTTCCCGTATTCGGCGTAAACGGCAAGTTAGTCCCGCCGAAGTTGTAAGTGCCGCCGGGCAGCGCCGAAGCAGTCGCGTTGTACCGCGTCCGCATCATCTCGTATCCCATCTTGATCGTGTGTTTGCTGGCGACCTTCGTCACGTTGTTCTGCAACGTCATATCCTCGCCGATGTTCTGAAAACTCGGCAACGCCGCCAGCCCGAATCCAATATTGAACAGGGGGAAAGTGTCACCCGAAACATTCGGAATTCCCAACTGCTTCGCCCAGTCGCCGCCCTTGGTAATCGCCACCTCTTTAAGCACCCGGCGATTGAAGCCCACGCGGAACTCATTGCTCACCGTCGGCGACAATATCATCATGTCCGCGAACACGGCGTTGTGATGGTCCACCGGCTGCGGCTGCGCATTCGGGTCAATGTCGAGCCAGGCAAACTGCGCCTGATGGTCGCCCTTCCAAGCCCGATGAATCGACCGCGAATATCGCGAGTAGGCCTTGTGGTTGGCCGTGAACTGATGATCGATCTTAATGTCGAGACGAGTGCGATAGATCTCCTTCGGCGTGTTCATCACCAAGTTTTCGGTCGGTCCCGAGGCCCCCGGAATACCTGCCTGATTTGGCTCATTGAACGGCTTCCGTCCCAGAAAATTCACCGCGACCGGGTCAAACAACGATCGCGGAATCACGTTGCCGGGAAACGGATCCCGAACCCACGTCCCCGCCTCTTGCCGCGTCGTAAACGGATTATAGATGGGCAGCGCCCGCACCGTCGCTTGGTTGGCAAACGCAAAGTTGCCGCTCATCATCTCGGCCGTCGGCACAGTAACGCGGGACGACGAAGTGCCGGCTATTTCCGCGTGCCGCGCAATGCCAAATAGGAAAAACGTTTTGTCCTTCCCGCGATAGATCTTCGGCAACATCACCGGACCGTTGATCAACCCCGTGCTCTCGTTGTACGTGAACGGATTGGTCCGCGCCAACTGTTCCAGGTAAGTCCGATGCACCATGTTCTTGTTGATATAGCGGTTTTCAATCGCCCCATGGAGATTGTTCGTCCCCGACTTCATTACCATCGACATCAGCCCGCCCGCCGAATGCCCATACTCGGCCGGCATGCCGGTCGTGTGAATCTTCACCTCTTCAAAGGCGTCCTGCGTCGGGGAAACCTGCTCGTTCGGACCGCCGATATTCCCAATCCCCGGCTCCTTGCCGTTCACGCCGTCCACTTGGTAGCCGATCGCTCGCGACCGTTGCCCCAGCACGTGGTAGCCGTTTATCGAGTTCGTCCCGGGGTAGTAGTACATCATCCGCACTGGCCGTTTCTGGCTCACCGGAATCGCTACCAGCGTCTCACCCGAAAGCACCAACCCGGACGCCGATGTCTCCGTGTCCAACAGCGGCGCGCCGCCAGTCACCTGCACCGTCTCCGTCACCCCGCCCAACTGCATTTCGATATCGATACGCGGAATTTCACCCGTTCGAATCGCCACACCCTCTCGCACGTACTTCTTAAATCCAGCCAGTTCCACCGTCAGCCGATAGGTCGCCGGACCAAGATAAGGAAGGTAATAGCCACCTTCCCCATTCGTCACCACTGCGGAAGTAAACGCGTTGGCCGGATTGACGATAGTAACTTTCGCTCCCACCACCACCGCGCCGCTCGTATCCACTACTGTGCCGACCAAAGTGCCGGTGCCGGTCGTCTGCGCCATCAGGACACTAGTGCCTAGCGCTAGCGAAAGTGTAAGCCGGAAGATGTTGAAAATCAAAACGAGGTTCTCCAAAGAACGAGATGGGAATGTACTGCTTCGGGGCATATCTCATCACACTTGCCGCAGCGAGTCAACTGGTCAGAACGTCGCGATCGGATTCAGCGGCGACCCCGTCCCCAGCGGCACAACTAACGGCGCGGCGGTCAGCAAAAACTCCCACCGCTTCCGCTTCGCCGCCGCCTCTGATAACATCTCCAGGTCGCAGTTGTCGAACATCGGCACCCCCATCGCCACCAGCAGCAATTGATGCATGGGAAACATAATTCCGGGCACCGGCGATGGCATCAACTCGGCATGCACGTCGCTGCCCAACATAGCAATATCCCGCTGCTTGAACCAGCGCGCGCACGACACATGCAGTCCAGCGGATGCCTTGTCGGTAGCCCAAGGCCCCTTCTCCGCACGCCGTGCCCAACGGCCCGTCCGAATAAACACGATGTCTCCCGGCCCCACTTTGATTCCGGCCTGCTTCTCCCAAGCCTCCAGATCCTCCGGATAGATCGGCG
Organism: Acidobacteriota bacterium; assembly: GCA_025354525.1. Taxonomy (GTDB): domain Bacteria; phylum Acidobacteriota; class Terriglobia; order Bryobacterales; family Bryobacteraceae. Next base: position 19,542 of record JANXMS010000183.1, on the reverse strand, counting down.
TCGAAAGCTCTAAGTACTTCACGCCTTTCAAGCGCGGAATGTCCATCAGAATCCCCCGCGAAAAAAAGCCGGTCTTGTAGGCGTCCACCGCCAGCTGATGCGCCCCCGTGCCATTGATCTCTTCCTGCGCGTACCCGTTATAAACCTTGCCTTCATACACCATATGCGACAGCGCATCGAAGTGCGTCAGCGACGCCCCGTGAAAGCTCATCGTGTAGGTATCCATCGCAAACATCGGCTCCGGGTCGATCCCCGACGAAATTATCTTTCGCTCAAACGGCCGACTATTGTCGGCGGCCCGCTGGGAATCTGCAGCGCGCGATAACGACACCGAAAAGCCCTCCGTCACCAGCTTCGCGGCGCGCTGCCGCACCGCCGGCGTGATCAGATTCACCGCTCCTAACTGGTCCTTCGCGCCCCATCGTCCCCAGTTGGAAAGCTCTTTCATCCACTGATCGAGCGTGGCTTTGTCCACCCGCTCGGTTTTGCCGATTCTCTCTTGCGCCCAAACTGTTCCTGCCAACGCCATCATCAATATCAAGGCCGGTTTCATTTCTGTCATTATATGGGCAAGCTATTCGCTTAGGTCGACCCGCCATCATGAAATCCATTCTCTCGTTCGTCGTCGCCTTCGGCTGCCTCCAGCCCCTCCACGCCCAGGAACCCCTCGCCGACCAATTCTTCGAATCCCGCATCCGCCCCATCCTCGCCAACAACTGCTACCAATGCCACACCGGCGCCAGCAGCGGTGGCCTCCGCGTCGACTCGCGCGAAGCGCTGCTCAAAGGCGGTGCCTCGGGTCCATCCGTCATCCCGGGCAATCCCAGCGCCAGTCTCCTCATCCAAGCCACCAACCACACCCTCTCCCGCCTCAAAATGCCCCCGGCCGACAAGCTCGAACCCGCTGACCTTGCCGACCTATCGAAGTGGGTCGAGGCCGGCGCTCCCTGGCCCAAGTCGGACCCGGCGCCAACCGCGCGCTCCACCGCCAGCCGCTACCGCATCACCCCGCAGCAGCGCGCCTTCTGGGCCTTCCAACCGGTGCGCAATCCCGCCCCGCCTCCCGCCCGCCTCAAGCCTTGGCAAGCCAACCCCATCGACGCCTTTATCCTCCAAAAGCTCGACGAAAAGAACCTCGCTCCGTCCCCGCGCGCCTCTAAACAAACGCTCATCCGCCGCGCCAGCTTTGACCTAACCGGCCTTCCTCCCACCCCGCAAGAGATCGACGCATTCCTCGCCGACAAGTCCCCCACGGCCTTCGCCAAACGCATCGACCGCCTCCTTGCCTCACCCCGCTACGGCGAACGATGGGGCCGCCACTGGCTCGACGTCGTCCGCTACTCCGACACCGCCGGAGACGCCTCCGACTACCCCATCCCTCAAGCCCACCTCTACCGCGACTACGTCATCGACGCCCTCAACACCGACAAGCCTTACAACCAATTCGTCCGCGAACAACTCGCCGGCGACCTACTTCCTTCCTCCTCCGAACCACAGAAATGGCAGCAACTCATCGCCACCGGCTACCTCGCCAACGCCCGGCGTTTTAACGTCAACCCCCTCCAGTTCTCCCACCTCACAATCGACGACTCGATCGACAATTTCGGCAAAACTTTTCTCGGCCTCAGCATCGCCTGCGCCCGTTGCCACGATCATAAGTTCGATCCCATCCCCAACCGCGACTACTTCGCCCTCTACGGTATCTTTCAAAGCACCAAATATCCGTTCCCGGGTTCGGAGAAAAATCACCGGCCCCAAGGCCTCATCCCTCGCCATCCCGACGAAGTGACTACAATTCTCAAGCCCTACCTCGACGAGCTGTATAAGATCACCGGCCGTCTCGGCAAGGTCGAAGGCGAAAAAAGGTCGTTCGTCGAAGGCGTCACCCCCAACCGCACCATGGCCGGCATCCTGGCCGAAATCAAAGAACTCGAAGGCAAGCGCGACCCCATGCTCGCTCGCGCCCCTAAGGTCGAAATGGCTTACGCCGTCGTCGAAGGCAGCCCCGGCAACGCCCGCATTCACAAGCGCGGCGAACCGAAGGATCTCGGCGAAGAAGTCCCCCGCGGCTTCCTCGAAATTGCCTCCTCCCAACCCACTCCCAAACTGCAAGGCAGCGGACGGCTCGAACTCGCTGACTGGGTCGTCGACCCCGCCAACCCGCTTCCCGCCCGCGTCATGGTCAACCGCCTCTGGCAACACCACTTCGGCAAAGGCCTCGTCGCCTCGCCGAGCGATTTCGGTAAGCGCGGAACCCCGCCCACCCATCCAGAACTCCTCGATTATCTCGCCACCCGCTTCGTCCAAAGTGGCTGGTCCATCAAAGCCATGCACCGCCAGCTCATGCTGTCAGAAACCTACCAGCAGGCCAGCGCCGAACACGCCGCCAATCAGGAAGTCGACGCCGCCAACGACTTCCTCTGGCGCTACTCCCGCCACCGTCTCGACGCCGAGTCCTATCGCGACACCCTCTTACTCACGAGCGGTCAACTGGAATACGGCCCTCCCGGCCCCCATCCTTTTCCCCACATGGGCACCTGGCAATTCATGCAGCACGGCCCCTTCTCCGCCGTCTATGAATCCAAGCGCCGCAGCGTCTACGTCATGAATCAGCGCATCCAGCGCCACCCATACTTCTCTCTTTTCGACGGTGCCGACGCCGCCATCAGCACCGCGCAACGCCCGCTCACCATCACCCCCATCCAAGCCCTCTTCTCGATGAACAGCGAGTTGACAACCGAAACCGCCTCGCTCTGGGCCAAGGCCCTCCTGGAAGCCCACCCCACCGACCAACGCCGCATCCAGGCCGCCTATCGAACCGCCCTCGGACGCGCCGCCACCACCGAAGAGATCTCCCGCGCTCACCGCTACCTCGCCGAGGCCCGCAAACTCGGCGGCGCTCCGCTGTCGAGCTACCTCCACGCCCTCCTCAGCAGCAATGAATTCCTCTTTGTCGAGTAGCCCATGAACCCACCACGCCGCCAAGTCATCCGCTCCCTCTTCGCCAGCTCACTCCTCATGCCCGGCATGATCTCGAACGCCCTGGCCGCCGAAGATCCCATGGCCCCCAAGGCCCCCCACTTCCCCGCCAAGGCCAAGCGAGTCATTTTCATGTACATGACCGGCGGCGTCTCTCAGGTCGACTCCTTCGACCCGAAGCCCAACCTCACCCGCGACCACGGCAAGACCGTCGGCAACAAAAAACAGTTCCTCGTCCGCTCGCCATTCCAGTTCAAACGGTACGGCCAAAGCGGCCTCGAAGTTTCCGAACTCTTCCCCCACGTCGGCCAATGCGCCGACGACCTCTGCGTCATCCGTTCGATGAAGACCGACGACAACGACCACTTCGGCGCATCGACCGCCATCCATACCGGCTCCACCAACCTCTCTCGCCCCAGCATCGGCTCCTGGGCCAGCTATGGCCTTGGAACGGTCAATCAAAAGCTGCCGTCGTTCATGGTTCTCGCGCCGCATCTGCCCTACGGCGGCGGCCAAGTTTGGGGTGCCGATTTCCTCCCCGGCGTCCATCAAGGCACTCGAATCGTTCCCGGCCAGGGCGATCCCATTCCCAACATGAAGCGCCGCGCCGAGTCCGCCAGCCTGCAAGAATTGGAACTCTCGTGGCTCGCCGACTTCAACCGCAAACACCAAAAGGGCCGCGAGTCCGATCCGTCCCTTGCCGCCCGAATCAAATCGATGGAGACCGCCTATGGCATGCAACAGGAAGCGCCCGAAGTCTTCGACCTGTCGAAGGAAACAGACGCCACCCACGCGCTCTACGGTCTCGAACGCGGCTCCACGAAAGGCTTCGCGTGGCAGTGCTTGGTCGCTCGCCGACTCGCCGAACGCGGCGTCCGCTTCATCGAACTAATCGATGCCGGGGCCGACATCAACAAAAACTGGGACGCCCACTTCGATCTCCAAACCCACCGCACTCTGGCCCGCAACGTCGATCAACCCATCGCCGGGCTCCTCAAGGATCTCAAGTCCCGAGGCATGCTTGAAGATACGCTCGTCGTCTGGACCACCGAATTCGGACGCACACCGTTTCTTGAGAAAGCCGACGGCAAAGGCCGCGAACATCACAGCCGCTGCTTCTCCTCCTGGCTCGCTGGCGGCGGCGCAAAGCCGGGCATCACTTACGGCGAAAGCGACGAGTATGGCATTGATGTCGCAAAGGATATGGTCCATTTTCACGACTTTCATGCGACCATTCTCCACTTGCTGGGAATGGACCATACTAAGCTCACCTATCGATACGCGGGCCGGGATTTCAGGCTTACCGACGTCGCGGGAAGTGTCGTAAAAGGGGTCCTCGCATAGCCCGGAAGTAGCGATACGATACTAGGGCATGCTCAAGGCAATCGTTTCGCTACTTCTCTGCTCGGTCGCGTTCGCCCAAGCCCCCGTCGGCACCATCGCAGGCACAGTCTTTGACGAATCCGGCGGGGTCGTCCTCGGCGCAGCCGTCCGCATCACCAACGTCGAAACCGGCCTCATCCGCGAACTCAAATCAAGCGCCGAAGGCCAGTTCAGCGCCCCCGCACTCCCCGCCGGCCGCTACGAAGTCCGCAGCCAAATCGCCGGTTTCCGTCAAACCGTTCGCGAGGCCACAGTCACCGTCGGCAGCACCACCACCGTCGATCTGAAAATGCAAATCGGAGCCGTCACCGAAGTCGTGACCGTAGCCGCCGCCAACTCGCAAATCGCTTACGACAGCCATAAGGTCGACGGTGTCGTCGGGCGTACCCAAATCGAATCGCTACCTCTCAATGGCCGCAGCTTTCTGCAGTTGGCGTTCCTCGAACCAGGCGTCTCCGTCGGCACCCAGAGCCTCGCTCAATACAACGCCCAATTCGGCGTCTCCATTCTTGGCGGCAGTTCGGGTAAGACCGCCCTCACCGTCGACGGCGGCAACGTTCGAAACCCCCTCGAAGGCGGGTCCGCCCAGAACTTTTCCCAGGAAGTCGTCGAAGAATTCCAAATCTCCACCGCCAATTTTGACCTCTCCACCGGCATCGCCGCCAGCGGTGCCATCAACATCGTCTCCCGCTCCGGCGGAAACGATTTTCACGGCGGCGCTTACTTCTTCTTCCGCGACAACAACCTCTCCGCCTACCCCGCCCTCCGCCGCAACGCCTTCGCCCCCAATCCGTTTTTCGCCCGCCGCCAAAGCGGCTTCCTCGTCTCCGGGCCGATCAAGAAAGACAAACTGTTCTTCTTCTTCAATATGGAGAACAACAATCAGGACGCCGTCGTAACCATCCAACCCGACTCCCCCTACTTTGCCGGCCTCGCCCAAAACGCCTCCAACCCGTACAACGGCAAACAGATCAGCGCGAAATTCGATTATCGAATCAACACCAATCACAACCTCTTCGCCCGCTACTCGCACGATGGCAACAACGGCTTCGGCCCGCGCAGCGGCTCCCCGCTGCCTTCGAACTGGCTCGTCAACCGCAACTGGGCCGACCAAAGCATCCTCGGCGTCACCAGCACCTTCAGCGCCGCTCTCGTCAACGACTTCCGTTTTGCCTACCAGTATTGGAACAATCGCAACCTCCACCCGACCTCGAAGGAGTGCCCCGGCTGCCTCGGCCTCGGCCTTCCGGAAATGTCGGTGGTCGGCACCAACGTCCGCTTCGGCAACACTTCGAACGCCCCACAAGGCCGCGACATCCGCCGCTACAACCTCGTCAACAACATGACCTGGCAGCGCGGAACCCACCGCATGCGCTTCGGCGGCAGCTACGAAAACATGCCGTTCGCCGGTTTCTGGGCCTTCGGCGATCCGGCCGCCGGCCAGGTCTGGGGCCCGGACATCATGGTCGCCAATCGCATTCCGCTGGCCGCCTTCGGCCTGCCCTCGCAGTTCGTCACGAACGCCGATGTCCTGAAACTCCCGCTTGCCGTCTTCGCCATGGGCATCGGCGACCCCTCCCAGCCTCCGCCGTTCAATCGGGATCAAGCCGGCAACAACCGGCGGTATCACTTCTTCTGGCAGGATACGTGGAAGGTAAGTAAATCACTTACACTCAACTACGGCCTGGCCTGGCAATTCGAATCAACCTTGGTCAACGGCGATCTCAGTAAGCCAGCCTTACTCGCCCCCATCATGGAAAGCCTCAGCCCAACTAAGCCTACTTACACCAACTGGAGCCCCTCCTTAGGCTTCGCCTGGAGCCCATTCAAGAACAACAAAACCGTCATTCGCGGCGGCGGCGGTTTCTATTACGATACAACCGAACTCTCCCAGCGCCTCGGCGAACGCGCCGCCATCGGCCCCGTCGGCAATGGTCGGCAACAGATCGGCGGGCAAAGCGTCGGCAACCCCACCGCCGGCATCATCAACCCCATCCCGGGAGTCCTCCCCAACGTCGCCGTCGGCACTCCGCTCGATTTCCGCACCCTACCCACCGGCTTCCGCCTCTCCGATCTCCTCAACGTCCTGCCCCAACTCCGCTCCACCGCCGAAGCAGCCGTCACCAATCCCAACCCGAACGATTTGTCTATCCGCAACATCAACTTGTCGAAGCAAGGAACGGATATCTTTCCCTATCGCTACGGCCCCGGCTACTCCCGCCACCTCACTCTCGGCGTCCAACGCGAAGTGAGAAAGGACCTCGTCGTCACCGCCGACTTCGTCTATCGCCACGCGTTCCGCGAAGACCTCGGTGCCCTCGACTACAACCGCTTCTTCCGCCTCCAAGGCCCAGTAATCCCCCGTTGTACCGGCACCCAAGCCGCGCAACCGCTCGCCAACTGTTCCTCCGGGCCCATCGGCATCCGGACTCCCGCCGGCCGCTCGGTCTACCGCGCCCTCCTCGTCAAAGTCGACAAGCGATTCGCCAAGCGCTACCAGTTCCTGGCCTCCTACTCCCTCGCCGCCGCCCAAGGTATGAACAGCATCACAAACCTCGATAACTGGTTCGAAAATTGGGGCCCCACTGGTGGCCGCCACAGCCTCAACGTCTCCGGTATCGTCGATCTCCCTTTCAAAACGCAGATCTCGTTCATCTCCTCCATGGGCACCCGTGGCCCGTACCGCCCGCAAGTTGGCAGCGTCGATCTCGACGGCGACGGCCTCGATACATCGTTCCTGCCCGGCTGGAACGTCCCTGATCGCAAGCCCACCAAGGAACGGTTGGAAGCCGGTGTCGCCGCCTGGAACACCGCCTATCCCGACCTCCCCAACGGCCAGCGCCCCCGTACCGGCCGCGGTCAAACCATCCCGCGGCTCTCGCTCCCGGCCACTTACTCGTTCGGCGATAACTTCTCGTCCCAGGATATTCGGGTTACTAAGATCCTGCTTTTCCGCGAGCGCTACAAGCTGAATATCTTCGCCGAGGGGTTCAATATCTTCAACATCGCCAACCTCGGCGGCATCAGCAGCAGCCTCAACAATCCGGCTGCATTCGGAATCCCCACCAGCCGCGCCGGCCAAGTCTTTGGCTCCGGCGGTCCGCGGGCCTTCCAACTCGGTGGCCGCTTCTCGTTCTAACCCGGTTACAGCAGGCGGCGGCCAGCCGTTGGTTTCTTCTCTAACCGCGCCCGCCGCTTCAACAGCGAATCCGTCTTCCCCAGCCGTAACGCCGCATCGGTCATATCAATCGCCATCGCGACGTTCTTCTCTTTGTGCTCGAAGTACTTCGCCAACTCTTCCAGTGCCCCGCACTGGTGCGGATTCCTTACCGTCGAAAGCTCGGAAAACATCGCCGTCGCCGCCGCGCCCCTGCCCTGCTTCTTTTCCAGCAACGCGCTGTCCCACATCGTCCGCCACAGCAACTCATCCGGCAAACCCTTCTCAATCGCCCGCCGAAACAGCACCGCCGCATCGTCCAACCGCTCGGCCTTCCGCAACCAGCGCCCCAAGCCCACCATCTCCGCCCCCCGGTGTAACTTCACCGTCAACGGCTCGGCAAACGCCCGCGGAACAATCCCCGTTAAACAAGCCAACGTCACAATGTCCAAGGCATTATGTTCAAAAATTCCAGCCAACTTACCCGCATGACGAGTCCGCAAATATTCGAAATACAGGTACGGAATCACCGAACCCGGTACATCGTCCTGGCGCTCATAACCCAGGATCTGCGTCTCTAGCTCCACCAATCGGCAACTGTCAAAATGCAGCTTCCACAGCCGTCGCGCCCCGTACAGCAGGTCTAAATGTTCCATCCGGCCAAACGGCGGTTTCATCCGGGCCAGGCGATACCGCGTCTCCAGCAACGGTTGATCATAGGACCGACCGTTGTAACTCACCAGCACGTCGAACTGTTCCAGAAACTCGCTCAACGCCGTCAGTTGACTCGATTCCTCACTATAATCCCGCATGAAAAACTGCCGAACTTCAAAGCCTCCCTTGGTAATCCCACCCACGCCAACCAGAAACGGGTAAGTCCCCGTCCCCCCTGCCAAGCCCGTCGTCTCCGTATCCAAAAACGCCATCCGCTGCGGAATCGTCTTCGGAATCGCCCCGTCCGAGATCGCGTGCAGCAGGTCCACCGGCCACTCTTCCAGCTCAGAAAGATGCATGCTCCCGTGCCGCTGGTGGCGTCCCCAAACCCGAGTGCACTCGAAGTGGGTCCCCGCCGCCGTCGTCACCGTGGAGCCTGAAATCCACTCCTCTATCTTCGGCTTCGGCTGCCCCTTCAAAGCAGACGTAGGCACCGGCGCATACTTCCGGTCCACCGCGGCAATCCGCTGGCGGAGACTATCGAGTTGGTTGCCTAAAGTACTCAAGAACTTCGCCTTCTGTTCGCCACTATTCTAGCATCACCACAGCCCAATCACCTTCCACCAAACCCCGCCCACCCCCAACCACACCACCACGTTGACGAGCGAGACCAAGAACCCAATCCGCCACCACTCCCCCTCCCCCACATAACCAGCCCCATAGAACACCGGCGCCGACCCCGTCCCATACGGTGTCAACCCCGCATTCAAATTCGAAAAATAGCCGAGCGGCAATGCCGCCACCATCGGTGGAGCCCCCAGCGCCAACGCCGCCGTAAAAAACGCCGGATACAACGCCGTCACCTGCGCCGTCATGCTCGCAAACCCATAGTGCAGGTACAGATAGACGAGCACCAACACTCCCAATCCCGCCGTCCACGGCAGCCCCACCAACCGCCCGAACAGCGCATCGGACGCCACCTTCACCGCCCCCCCGGCGTTCAACTCATCCGCCATCATAATCAACGGCGCAAACCACAACAACACATCCCAAGCCTTCGTCTCCCCCAGTAACTCGTCCCAACTCAGTAACCCGCTGAGTAACTGCGCGCAAATCCCCACCAGCGCCACATAGGCATTCCCAATCCCATGCCACGGCGAAGTCACCCACCCCATCATCACAACACCCAGAATCACCACCAACCGCCACTCCGCCCCGGTCATTGCGCCCAACTCCGCCAACCGCCGTCCGGCCAACTCCCGAGCCGGTGCCGTATCCGTCAATTCCGGCGGATGCCACCGATGGATGAAGTACGGCACCAACAGCGCCGAAACCACCGCCGGCACGCAACTTCCTCCCAACCAACCCAGCCACGTGATCTCCACATTGGCAATCTTCATCACCATCTGCGCAATCAGCGGATTGGCCACCATACTCGTCAAAAACACCGCCGACGCCAAGTAATTTCCGTGGAAACTAACGAGCATCAAAAACGAACCAATCCGCCGCGCCGTCTCCCCCGGCTCCGATCCAAACGCCAGCGCCAAACTCCGCGTCACCGGAAAAACCACGCTCCCGCCCCGTGCCGTATCCGACGGCACAAACGGAGCCACAATCATCCCCGCCGAAACCACCGCATACCCCAACCGCAGCGGCGTCGTCGCAAACCGCCGGATCAACACATACGCCACCCGCATCCCCAGCCCCGTCGAACTTACCGCCCGCGCAAACAAGTACGCCGAGAAGATCAACCAAACCGTCTGATTACTAAATCCCAGCAGCACCCGATTCGCCGGCACCGTCCCCGTCACCGCCAACAAAGTCAGCGCTAGCAAAACACAAACGCCCATCACCGCCGGTTTCACCACCAGCGAAAGCACTGTCGCCAAAAACACCGCGAGCAGATGCCGCTGCGGCTCCGTGAACCCCGGCACCGGCAGAAAATACACCGCCAGCCCCGGCACCAATACCGCCGCCCAACGAGAATAGCTCCTCAGAAATCCATCCTCCCGCTAATCTGCGCCTGCCGACTCCCGGAAACACTCGTCACCTGCCCAAAGTTCGGGTTATTGATCCCGGTCGTGATCCCTCCCAACTGGTGCCGGTTAAACAAGTTGAAAAACTCAGCCCGCAATTGAAAACGGATTTTCTCGGTTAGCGGCAATGACTTAGTCAAGGTAAAGTTCTCGCTCATCGTCCCAAACCCGCGCACCTGCGCATACCGAAACGCCCCCGTGCCCAACGTCAAAGGAAGCAACGCCGGATCACTGAACGCCGCCCTGTTCAAATACGTATTCACCGGGCTCCGCGCGTTCGCCAAATCAAAACTCCTTCGGTCGTACCCGTCCGCCTTCAATGGCCCCGCCGCCACGTTTAACCGGTTCATCGCTCCGTTCCATCCTCCGCTTAACGGTGACGATCCCGCAAACTCAAGCGGTTCGCCAGAGTAGTAGTTCACAATCCCCGCTACGTTCCAGCCGCCCAGTACCTTATTCGTCCAACCCTGGCCCTTCGCCCAAGGCAAGTCATAACTCACATAAGTCTTAAACGCATGCGACCGATCATTCTGCGCAATCGATTTCTCCAGTTTCAGGTTGTAGTAATCCAACGGTCGAGCGTCATTGTCATTGACCAACGAACTTTCGACGTTATTCATCTGCTTCGACCACACATAATTTGAATACAGCGTCAATCCGTTCGCATACTCCCGATTCAACACCACTTGCAAAGCATGATACGTCGAGAACCCCAGCGGCGACCCATACACCTGCACCGTCTGATTCCCCTGCACCTGCGGATACGGCCGCAGCGCCGACGCGACCGTCCCCGCAAAACCCGCATAAGGATATTGGATCCCATTCGCCGCCGCCTCGCTCGCGTTCCGAACCTGACTATTCAGCCGAGTCCCATACTGCGACAGCGCCGACACCGGCAACTGATTAATCCGCTGTAACTCTCCAATTCGCAGCCGCGTCGCCTTATTCCCCACGTAGCCTAAGTCCAACACAAACTTACCCAGCGCCCGCTGCACATTCATCGTCACATTCTGAATGTACGGCGTCTGCCCATACTCCGGATCAATCATCCCCGGCCGAGACCGGTTCCCCCACGAAGCATCGTATCCCGCCGGCTGAAACCGATCCGTCGGAAACCCGCTGTCCCAGTTGAAAATCCCACCCCACGGACGCACCGGATCCGAGGCCAACACAAACGTCCCGCCCCACGCCACGCTCGTCGCCTTTCCCAGCGGCACCGCATTGTAACCGTTCGGCGAATCGCCCTCATACATAATGCCGTACGCCCCCCGTACCGTCCACTTCTCCTTCACCCGCCAAGCGAATCCAATCCGCGGCCCAAAATCCTTGAAACTCCGCCGCCCGAAATACCGCCGACCCGTGCACTCCTTGCAACTCCCCGCAAAATCGTAAGCGCCCGGCAATCCCGACTCCGGGTCAATCTTACTCGGGTTCCAACTCGACAGCCGATCCTTCGCTTCGTACACCGGCGGCTGATAGTCCCACCGCAGTCCCAGGTTCAAAGTCAAGTTCTTAGTCATCTTGAAATCGTCGTGAACATACATCGCCATGTAATTCCGTCGTCCCCCCAACCCCACCGGATCCGACAAACTCGCGCTATCCACAATTCCCAACAAGTAACTCGCAAAAGCGTACCCGGTCTGGTTGGCCGAAAACGCCTCATTCGGAATCGCCGTACCCCGCGCCCCAAAATTAAACGAAGACGCCGGTGTCTGCCGCCGATTCTGCTGATTATGCCGATAGTCAAATCCGGCTTTTAAAAAATGTCGCCCGCGCGAGAAACTCACCGAATCCAAAATTCCCCACCCGTTATCCGCCCGAAAACTTACGTTCTGGAAGCCCGGAGACTCCAAACTCACAAACGGCCCCCCACCCCAGTTGATATTCGGATATCCTAGCGACGTTAAGTTTTTGATCCCCAATGCCTTCGCCCCGTCAAAATCCGCCTCTAACACCCGCTCCGGATTCCCGCGCCGGTTATACGAAAGCGTCAAGTTATGCAGCACTCGCGGAGACACCGTCCAGTCCCACGCCCCCCGCCCGAACCAACCATCGTCCGGACGCCGCCGCGCCTTCGCCAGAGGTCCACCGTAAATCTCATTCGTATCCCACAGCCCACCCGCGTCTAAAATCAGCCGTGGAGCCTCCTTTAAGTTATAGGACCCACTAATCTTATGCCTCTCGCTGAAGATGTGGTCGCCCTTACCCGAATACTGATACTGATCTAACTCCGGATTGCCCGACACCGGAAACACCTGATTATTCACGAGCGGCACTAACCCATCCGGCCCCGTAATCTTCGGCAAATAGTGCTTCACCGCTATCGCGTTGACGTTCCGCGAAACCCCGCTGAACCGCGACACCGGAATCCGATTCCCCGGAAACATCTCGCCCACCCATCGCCCACCAGCCAACTGGCGAAACGTCGTCGGATCATAAATCGCCCCCCGCATCACCGGCCGGTCCAGCCCATCCCGAAACGTCGTCACCGGCCCCAACAAACGGCTAAAATCGCCTTGATAAAACTCCGCGATCGGCGCATTCCGATTCGGCGCGCCATACCCATAGTTCCGCTCCCGATACTGCTCGTACGAAAAGTAAAAAAACGTCTTATTCCGCCCGTTGTACACCTTCGGGATGAAGACGGGCCCCCCCACGCTCCCCGCCCAGTTCATCTTCCGATCCTGCGGCCGCGCCACCCCCCGCGCGTTGTTGGCAAACGTGTTCGCATTCAACGCCTCATTCCGAATCCCTGTAAAAGCGCTCCCATGCAGCGAGTTCGTCCCCGATTTCATCACGTAGTTGAAAACGCCGCCTTGGCTCCGCCCGAACTCAGCCGACATCCCGCCCGTCTGAATCCTCACCTCCGCCAGCGCCTCCACCGAAACCGACATCGGCGAAAAATTCCCGCCCTGGTTCACCGTCACCGACGCCCCATCCACCAGCGTCTCGTAAGCAAAATCCGACGACCCGTTCACCCTTCCCCGAAACGTATCGCCCGATACCCCCGGCACAATCGCATACGCGAAATTCTCCGCCTGCCGCCCGCCGGAAAAGCTCAACGGCAAATTCGTCAACGACTTCGCCCCCAAACTTGTCCCAATCTGCGGCGTATCCGCCTGCACCCGCGGCAACTCGCTTCGCACCTCAACAGACTCCGTCGTCGAACCAACCTCCAACTGCGCATCCACCCGCAACACTTCCGCCACTTTCAAGCTCAACCCCGCCCTCGTCGCCTTCCGAAACCCGTCCGCCGCAAAACTGATCGAATACTCCCCAATCGCCAAATTCGGTCGCGAAAACTGGCCCGACTCATTCGTCGTCGTCTCAAATTTCGCCCCGGTCGCAACCTGCTGAATCACCACCTTCACCGTCGGCACCGCCGCCCCCGACGGGTCGGTCACCGTACCCGTCAACGAAGCTCGATCCAATTGCGCATACAGTCCAAAAGCAGAAAGAAGAAACAAGACCCATTTCATGTCAATAATATATATCGGCCAGCGCGCGGACACCACCATGACCTTCCGCCAGCAACCCCTCGCCTTCGCCGCCTTTCAACGGTTGGTGTTCCACGGCGACCAAGTCTACTTATACACGAACCAACTCCAAAAACGAATCACTTACAACTTACTCTCGAATCGCCGCCTCGCCGTCATCGACCTCCACCTCGGCCTCTGGGCTTTCAACGCCAACTCCGCCGAACCACTCTTCCGCAAACGCCTCTCTTCCGAACGCGATGGCTCGCCCCCACCGCTCCCCGCCAAGGATGAAGTCCCTCTCCTCCGCGATACACAAACATTCAAAGCCCTCGACTCCCTCTCCCCCCGTCGACGCTGGACCGCCCGACTCGACGGCAACACCGATTCCGACTCCCCCCCATCCTTCCCAGCCAAACCTCACTCGTTCTCTTCGGCTTCATCCCTTCCATCCGGCCCCTGCGGCAACTGCTCGTCGCCGTCGATAGAGCCGCCGGCAGCGTCCATCGCTCTAATCTGGCACCGTCGAGATACATCCTAAGGCCAGCCCCGCTGCAACACCATAGCGACTTCGCTACTCTTGCCTCGCGATCTGCATAATTTTCTGCGCGATCTCCTCGGGCGAAAGCACAAAGTCAATCGAACCGCTCGCAATCGCCGACTCCGGCATATCCGGCTGGATCGCCGTATCGGGCCGCTGTGCAATCGTCACTCCACCCACTTCTTTGATGCCACCCAACGCCGCCGCCCCGTCGCCATCAAAACCAGACACGATCACCGCAATCAATTTGCCATCCCAGTATTCGGTCAACGAGCGCAGAAACACCGTGATCACGTCCGGCCAGCCTCGCGGCTTCGAGATCGGCTTCAAACGAAACTCTCCGTCCAAAACATGCAGATCACGCTGTTCCGGAATGATATACACATGGTTGGGCTCAATCACCAGCTTTTCCGTAATCAACTCAACGGGCATCCCCGTAAAATGCGGAAGAATCTCATGCAGCCTCGTAGACACCGTTCGCAGATGGTTCACGATGACGATCGCCACACCCATATCGGCAGGCATTTGCTTCAACAAGCGACTGTAAGCATCCAAGCCACCCGCCGAACCGCCCACGCACACCACCGGAAAATCTCGTCCCGTAAACTTGCGATTCATTGAGTCTCCTTTGACGACCTTACCCCCGACCAGTATGCACCTTTTGTCCAAGCGAATCCATTCAGAGCCCGCCTCCAAGGTCGTAACGTTCTACAATTGGGTGACTCTTAGCGATTCGCGCTTCGGGAACCCGTCGGCCTAGCGACATTCCAAGGAAAGCTCCATGGCAGAAACAGCCCCCATCGTCACCCCCAAACTTGACAAGCCAGCCTCGGATCCGCCCCCTCCTGATTTCCCCATCGTCGGCATCGGTGCGTCCGCCGGGGGCATCGCCGCCTTCGAAGCCTTCTTCTCCACCATGCCCGTCGACAACGTTCCGGGCATGGCCTTCGTCCTCGTCCAACATCTTTCCCGCGACCACAAAAGCATCCTTTCCGATCTCGTCCGCCGCTATACAAAAATGGAGGTCTTCGAAGTTGAAGACGGCATCGTGGTTAAGCCCAATTGTGCCTATATCATCCCGCCAAATCGCGACATGTCGCTCGGAGGCGGGGCCCTCCATCTCCTCGAACCCACCCTCGCCCGCGGCATTCGCCTCCCCATCGATTTCTTCTTCCGCTCCCTCGCGCAGGAACAGCACGACCGCGCCATCTGTATCATCCTCTCCGGCACCGGCAGTGATGGGACCCTCGGTGCGCGGGCCGTTAAAGGCGAAGGCGGCATGGTCATGGCCCAGACTCCCGAATCCACCGAATACGATGGCATGCCCCGCAGCGCCATCGCCACCGGCATTGTCGATTTCGTCCTCCCTCCCAGTGAAATGCCCGCCCACCTCCTCGCCTACGTCGGGCGCGCCTTCGGAACACGAATCCTTCCAGTCTCCCCCCAGTCTCCCAATCCAGCCGACGGCCTCGATAAAATCTTCGCCCTCGTTCGCGCCCAAACCGGCCACGATTTTTCCCAATACAAACGAAGCACCATCATCCGCCGTGTCGAACGTCGCATGGCCGTCCACCAAATTGATCGAATCGAAGCCTATATCCGCTATCTCCAGCTCACCCGCCCCGAAGTCGATGCCCTCTTTCGCGACTTCCTCATCGGCGTCACAAATTTCTTCCGCGATCCCGAAATCTTCGAAACCCTCCAGACACTTGTCATTCCCAAGTTCTTCAACTCCAAAGCGGCGAACCAAACCATTCGCGTCTGGGTCCCCGGTTGCTCCACCGGCGAAGAAGCCTATTCCATCGCCATGCTCCTCCGCGAACGCATGGAAGCACTAAAAGAGGTCTTCAAAGTCCAAATCTTCGCCACTGACATCGACCGCGAAGCCCTCGACCATGCCCGCGCTGGCGTCTACCCCTCCAGCATCATCGCCGACGTCTCACCAGAACGTCTCTCCCATTTCTTCGAACAAGACCTTCCCGATGGCAGCGCCTACCGGGTTCACAAAACCATCCGCGACATGCTCATCTTCTCTGAGCACGACCTCATAAAGGATCCACCGTTCTCGAAACTCGATCTCATCAGTTGCCGCAACCTCCTCATTTACATGGGCCCAGAACTACAAAAAAAGCTCATGCCCCTCTTCCATTACGCCTTGAACCCAGACGGTGCCCTCCTCCTCGGTTCGTCGGAAAGCGTTGGTGACTCCACCAACCTCTTCGCCACCCTCGATCGCCGAGGAAAAATCTACCAACGCAAACCCGATTCCGCCGGTCCGCATCGCCTCAGTGTTGCCAGCCTTTTCCCCCGTCCCCCCGCCATCGATACCGCACGCCAATCGGCTCGCGGCGGCACCGCCGACCTGAAAATCTCTCTTCACGAGATCACCGTCCGCACCATCCTCGATCACTACGCCCCCGTCGGTGCCCTCGTCAACGAACGCGGCGATATCCTCTACCTCCTCGGTCGTACCGGTTCCTATCTCGAACCCTCCCCCGGGGAGGCCAGCATGAACATCTTCCGCATGGCCCGAGAAGGACTGCGCAGCGATCTAACCATTGCGCTCCACCGCGCTGCCTCCGTCGGCATCACCTCCCGCCACCCCGGCCTCCAAGTCAAAAACAATGGCTACGTCTCCACCGTAAAGCTCACCGTCATTCCCGTCCCCACCGATGCCGAAGGTGCCATTCCGCGGGGACTATTTCTCGTCATCCTTGAAACCGAATCCGTCCTCCCAAAGCGGTCTTCCGAAGTCGCCTTGGCCGCCGCCGATGGTGCCGCCGCCAGCGCCAGCCTCGATCTCAACGACTACATCATTCGCCTCAAACAAGAGTTGCGCGGCAAAGACGAACACCTCCAAACCGTCATCGAAGAACTCGAAAGTTCAAACGAAGAACTTCGCTCCGCCCACGAGGAAATGCAGTCCGTTAACGAGGAAATGCAATCCACCAACGAAGAACTCGAAACTTCAAAAGAGGAATTGCAATCGGTCAACGAAGAACTCGCCACCGTCAACAGCGAACTGCAAGCCAAAGTCCTCGACCTCTCCCGTTCCAACAACGACATGAAGAATCTGCTCAGCGGCACCGGCATCGGCACCATCTTCGTCGACCATCAACTGCGCATCCTTCGCTTCACCCCCACCGTCTCCTCTCTCATCAACCTCATCGAATCCGACGTCGGTCGTCCCGTCGACCAAATCCGCTCCACCCTCCGTGGCTACGACAATCTCGCCGCCGACAGCAAAGAAGTTCTCAGCAACCTCATCCCGAAAGAACTCGAAGTTCAAGCCAATACAGGAGCTTGGTACCTACTCCGCACTCGCCCCTATTGCACACTCGAAAACGTCATCGAAGGCGTCGTCATCACCTTCACCGATTGCACAGCCCTGAAAAACGCCCAGAAGGCCCTCCAAGATTCGAAAAACCACCGCCGCTTGGCCGTCGTCGTCCGCGATTCCCGCGACGCCGTTCTAGTACAAGACCTAACCGGACGCATCCTCGCCTGGAACCCTGGCGCAGTGGCCATGTACGGCTGGACCGAGGCCGAAGCGTTATCCAAAAACATTCGCGACATCATGCCCGAAGATGATCGCGAATCGGCCATAGCCGCCGTCCGGGAACTGTGCGAAGCCGGCCTCCTGGCACCGAAAGTCCAAAATCGAGTCGCCAAAGGTGGCCAGACCCTTCCTGTCTCCATCATCTCCTCCGCCCTCGTCAATGACGCCGGGGCACTTTACGCCATCGCCACCACCGAACGCGCTGTCGCCAACTAAACAGCCCCTCCATGCTCGACCGTCTCACCATCGCTGCCGCTAACTCAAACGCCCAGCCTGGCGCCACCACCCGCAACCTCGAAGCCATCTTCCATCACGCCTCCCGCGCCGCTGCCGCAGGCGCTCAACTTGTCCTCTTCCCCGAACTTTCGCTCACCGGCTTCCTCCCCAACCACCCCGAAACCAACCATGCCGCCTGGCTCCGTGAAGCCCTCCTCTTCGCCCGCCACATCGCCGAACCCCTCTCCGGTCCATCCATCAACGCGCTCGCCCTCCTCGCCCGTCAAACCGGCGTCTATCTCTCCGCCGGCCTCCTCGAAGACGCGGGCAACGTGCTCTACAACACTCAAGTCCTTCTCGGCCCCACCGGCCTCCTCGGCGCTTGGCGAAAAATGCACATCCCCCTGTTCGAAATGCCGTTCTACAACGGCGGCCCCGGACCCACCGTCGTCGATACCCCGCTCGGCCGCCTCGGCATCAACATCTGCTTCGACGCGCTCATCCCGGAATCCACCCGCCTCCTCGCTGTCCAAAACGTCGAACTCGTGCTCTTCCCGTTTGCCGCCGATCCCGCTCCCGTCACGCCCCAGGGTTGGTCCGCTTGGGCCGGCCCCGCCCTCCGCGCCCGCTGCCAGGAAAACGGCGTCTTCGGCTTGGCCTGCAACTATCGCGGCCCCGTCTCCTGCCTCGGCCTCGAACAGACCTTCCCCGGCGGTGCCCTCGCCCTCGGCCCCCGCGGCCAGATCCTCGCCGAACAAACCGAAGGGGACCTCCTCATCCAGGAACTCCACTACGCCGACCTCCGCGCCGCCCGCGCCGAACCCGAATATCTCTTCCGCTTCCGCCGCCCCGATCTCTACGGCCCCCTAACGAGTTAATTCCGCCCGAAGGGCTAGCGAGGAGGCCATTCCGCCAGTCCTCCAATGACTGTAAGTGATCCATCCGGTAACTCGGCCCCTTGTCCAAGTTATGGACAATAGTTAGAGACCCATCGCCACGACTTTCTGCCGGTTGATGCTGATGAATTCATGTGCCGCCGATGTTCTTCACCACATCGCGAGTAATACCGGGGCTCAATACCCCGTCATTGCTTGCCATCGTTGTCTCCCGCATCATCCCTCCATCCGGTAACTTTTCAAACCGCTGTACTGTCCGCCCGGCCATCCCCGTCACCAACCCGCCGGCCACCGACTTCCATTCCGCACTGCCCCCCATCAGAACCGCCTTGGCATCTTCAAACGCGCCAGCCGCCCCCTTTGCGTCAAGGAGAGTCCCCGGCCAAGCCACCGAAAACGTCTCGCCGCTTGCTGCTAGGATCGAAACCCTTCGACGTCTGCGGGGGAAGGCCCCGATTCCACTGAAACCGACGAAACTGAAATTGCCGACTCGTCCAAGTCTGCCACCGGTGCCGATCCCGCCAATCCCATCGCCGTGTTAACTTTCATGTCCCTTTATCGAGAGCGTCACCGCACTTGTTGCTTCAATGATCTCTGAGGCACTTTCCCACCGCCGTCCTCGCCCACATCGCGCGAGCACAACAC
>JANXMS010000129.1 GCA_025354525.1 Acidobacteriota bacterium | reverse complement strand
CCTTTGCGACCTTCGCCAGTCTTGCCCAAACCGCACGGAAGAATGGATCTGGATCCGTCACCGAGACCTTTCGGCAACTCTTCTCAAAGCCGACCGTCGCGTCGGCTCGGTAGGGGTCGACGGACCGCTAATCAATTACGTTATTTGTTTAGGTTCGTCGTCGTAGAGCAATGGCTCTACCTCTGTTTTATACTGCCATTCTAATAGGTCAACGTGGCGACCGCAGTCATCGCACCGGAAGCAGTATGTCGCCGGACTAGTAATAACTATCGATAAGTCCATTTGCGAGCCACACGTCTTGCACCAGAACTTGAATCAGCCGCCAAAGCTCGCCGCTTCACCATGCGAAGAGCATCGGTGCGGTGCATCGCTCACCTCCTTCATCGACGCCATTCTCGTCGGCGATCAGAAGGTACCTCGCAAACAACGCCACACCGCACGGCGCATCTTCAACCGTATCCGCGACTCTTCTCCCAGTGCCGCAATCCCTCGCCCTCGGTGGCCCTGACCGCCCACCGCAAAACAGCGCGTCAATCATCGCGCGGTTGCCCTCCCGCTTGCCCTGCCGCCGCTGGAGCCCAATTTTCATCCTTCGCTCGTGCTGCGCCACAAGTCCAACATGAGGATTCCTTAGAAAAAGAGTGACCCTGACTCGTTGACTCCTCGAGTCTAAGAATTCCGCCCGGTGGCATTGGAGCGGCACCTCCAGCTTGGTGCCGTTGGCGCCTTTTTCATCCCCTCGGGAGCCGTTTTGGGGTACTCGGAATGGGGCTTCACAAGGTGAAAAAATAAAGTTGCTCCCAGCATCACTCTGAAAAGAAGCCACTTGCCAATTTCGTCCAACTCGCCTCCATTTGAACCAGTACTCCCGCCGTCGTAGATTACAACTGAGGAAGCGCCTGTACTCAATCCAAGGTTCAGGCGCTTTTCCGTTTCTACGAACGTGAAAAAGGAGTCACCATGACCGAAGACCAAAAAGCTCGGCGAGCCGAAATCGCCCGGGAAAACGGTGCCAAAAGCACAGGCCCCGTCTCGGAAGCCGGCAAATACATAAGCGCTCTCAACGGCATCACCACCGGGGAGCACTTGGACATCCTCAAAGAGGAACTACCCGAATGCATCGCCCTGCTTTCTACAGACTGCCGTCAGGCTTACGTCCGGCTCTATCAGCGGCACTACCGGCAGTACAAACCAGAATCAGAATGCGAACAAACCTTGCTCCGGCACATGTGCGTCGAACTCTTCAGCGTTGAAAGGGCGATCTCATTGGAAACCTACGCGCGGCAGCACGACCTCGATGAAACATTGCGAGCATACCCCGATCTCACGGACAAAGCCCTCGAACTCTTCAGTTTCATCAACGGAGTGCAAAAAGACAAAGTCTGGCGGGCGATCGAAAGGCAGAAAAAAGCGCATCTCGCCGCCTATGCCGCCTATCAAAGATTGTTCAAACAAACCCGTCGCGATTTCCGGCTCATTCCGCCGGAACCGGTGAATTCCGATGCGGACCGGAACGTGGCCGAAGAACCGTTGCCGCCCCCCGAGGTGGTCGCCGAGGCAATCGCTCACGCCGAACGAGCCAAAAACGAACCCAGCTACAAGTTGCCCCGATGGGTCGCGGAAATGCTTCTCGATGAATTACTTATGGCCGAAATGGCTCCCGGCTACGATGTCGACGAACTGCTCGAAAAGCTGACTGCCGCGCCGATTCCGCTGGCCGCCTAAAAAGCGGCTGAATTAAAAAAACGAACCCAGACTAAATCAGCTCGCTGATCGAAGCAACGAAATGCAAAGAAAGCACTTAGTCCAAATAAGCCCCGATCCTGTGTTCCTCGAAATACGCAAAAAACCGATCACCAGGCCCAAAGCGAAGCTGTATGAATCAACCAGCGGCTGTCGAAATAAGTCGTGACCAAGAAAAAGCGAACCCAGCCAGGAATCGACCTGCCAGAAGACGCAAGAGATTGTAAAAGCAGCACTTAGTAGGGTTCGAAACCGAATTATGCGTTCCTCGAACATCGCAAAAAAACGACCGTTAAGCAAAGAGCGAACCCGCACAATTCGCACTGCGGCGTTCTTGAAACGAATCGTGACCAAGCAAAACACGAACACAGCCGAGAATCAACCTGTCGAATGGCGTTCTCAATGGCTGCTCCCGTACCGTATTCGCCCCGGGGGGCGGGAAGGCGGGGCATCGAGCCCCGCCTTCCCGTTTGGGTGCGCCCGAATATCGCTCACAATCCTGGCGTACGCTACCGAAATCGCGTGCGCCACAAACCCAATATAACGATTCGCCGACTACTCGAAAAACCGACCGCCAAGCGAAAAACGAACCCATCCGCTAACCGGCCTACCGAGCTCCGCAACCAACTGGAAAGAAGTCACTGAGAAGGAATCGACGCCCACATTCGCCTGCGGCAAGTAGCTCAAAAAACCGACGCTTCGCCAAAAGCGAACCCGTAGGAATCTCCCTGAGGCTGTCGAAGTAGAAAGTATCGAGTTCAAATCATCAGTTCCACGGTCGACCCCAAAAATCGACCGCCAAGCAAAAAACGAACCCATCCGCTAACCGGCCTGCGGAGCTCCGCAACCAACTGGAAAGAAGTCACTGAGAAGGAATCGACGCCCACGTACGCCTGCGGCAAGTAGCTCGAAAAACCGACGCTCCGCCAAAAGCGAACCCATCCGCTAACCGGCCTACCGAGCTACGCAACCAACTGGAAAGAAGTCACTTAGAAGGAATCGACGCCCACGTTCGCCTGCGGCAAGTAGCTCGAAAAACCGACGCTCCGCCAAAAGCGAACCCGTAGGAATCTCCCTGATGCTGTCGAGGTAGAAAGTATCGAGCGCGAATCATCAGTTGCACGGCCGACTCAAAAAGCCGACCGCCAAGCAAAAGCGAACCCATCCGCTAACCGGCCTGCGGAGCTCCACAACCAACTGGAAAGAAGTCACTTAGAAGGAATCGACGCCCCACGTTCGCCTGCGGCAAGT
>JANXMS010000031.1 GCA_025354525.1 Acidobacteriota bacterium | reverse complement strand
ATAGATTCAATGGCTTCCGTAGCATTGCGCGAGCCTGTGGCATGATTTCGACGGGCCCTTTGCGACACAAACTCCCAAAACGCTAGGAAACTGGCAAAGATCTGGGGGCGAATGATCTCGAAACCCGCTAATCAAGTACGGCATGACTATTCGCGTGACGCCAGAGACTGATCGGCTGGTGCGGGGCGATATTCAAAGCGGACATTTCGCCTGCGTGGACGACCTGATCGTACCCGGGGTTGGCGCGTGGCGGGACTAATACTGTCTGGCGAGACGAGAAAGACTGAACCCGAACCTGCCACGAAACTGGCGGCATAGCGGTCTTCTGGTGCTGACCTAGACTATCGATCTGGATTCGCTCAAACTTTTCCGCAGTTGAAGATCGAAAATGCTTGCGCAAACTTGCCATGCACAACCGAGCCACCGCATGAAGCATCGGCTTTCTAATATAATGGTCGGTTATGACGTTCCCGTCTGGATTGAGAATTACTACTTTCTACGGAGTAGCGGGTAATGGCCCGACGGCAGCTGAGGTCGGACCCTACCTGCAATGAACACCGAATTTTCAAGCACTTCAACAACGACGCTGGCTGCCCGATTGAGAGACGAAACACGCGACCTGCATGCCGCAATTGAGCAGGGAGTGGACGTGATGCGCCCGGACCTTTCGCAGGAAAGGTACCGTAATTTGCTGCAGCGCTTTTACGGGTTCTATGCGCCCCTGGAGTTACGACTGGAGGGCGTTGCTGGAATCAACGTGGCGTGTCCGGATTTTGCCTCCCGCAAGAAGGTCTTTTTGTTGACACGCGATTTGATCGCTCTGGGATTAACGACGGATGCTATAAACAGCCTTCCACGTTGTAGCGAATTGCCGGATCTGGCGAATGCTGCTCAAGCATTGGGATGTCTCTACGTCACAGAAGGGGCCACACTCGGCGGCGCAATAATTTCGAGGCACGTAGCGGCAACTCTGAGATTTGCGACGGACTCAGGCAGCGCGTTCTTCAGCAGCTATGGTGAGCAGCGAGGAGCGATGTGGAAAGTACTCACCGACTCGCTGAACACACTCCCCGTGGCGCAACAGACGGAAGTGGTTGTCGCGGCGCGACAAACTTTCATTTTCTTCACAACTTGGCTGGATCAAGGAAGACGAATATGAAGTCGACTTGGGCAATCGGAAAACCAGTGATGATTGCCGGGCAGAGCGTAAACCTTCGTAGCTGCGGTGACGAACTAATGCCGTGCTCAAGCATCGGTCAGCCCTTCGGTGTCCTGTTGACCCTGATTGATGCGGACCACTTAATCGTGCAAGCCAAGCTAGACGGGGCCACGCTTCTGGAACGCACAACTGGAAGTTACGACGACAAGCCCAAGAAAACAATAGCGGTCGGCTGTAAGTCAGGGTCGCCGCTTATCTTCTATGTTCGAGATGTCGAGCATCGGAATGGGTGCCAAGCATCACACCGCAGCTTTCGATGTCTCCCGCGGCTACAGGCGCGCGACGCCTTTGGGGTAGAATATTGTGCGATACTTCCCATCGCTAGGCGAACTGTCGAGCGCCATGGCGAAAAGATCGTTGTTGGATCGGCTCCAGGACAGGGCACGGTGTATCTGTGAGATTATGCCACTGAAGGCTCAAGCGGCGACGAATGAGATGGCGTAGGTGGCACTAAGCAAGAGGCTGAGACGACAATGAATGACCCTACAAATGAACCTATGGTAACGGCCAAAAACGTTGACCTTACCAACTGCGATCAAGAGCAGATTCAATATCCAGGATCGATCCAGCCTCACGGTGCCATGCTGGTTCTGAGCGAACCGGAACTTTGCGTGCTTCAGGCGAGCGCCAATACTGCGGACCTGCTGGGCGTCGCGGCGGAATCATTGCTGGGTCGGGAGTTGCGCGCGGTGCTCAGTGAAGCTGAGATCGCGACCCTCCGTAGTCGTCTTTCAAAGGATCAGATTGCAGGTGCGCCGCTACATATCCTGCGCAAGGAAATCGGTAGTCGCGAGTTTGACTGTCTCGCCCATCGTTTTGATGGCGTTCTCATTTTGGAGTTCGACGCGAGACCACAAGCCGCCAATTCCTCGATTCTGGACCTTTACGCTGAACTGCAAAGCTCTATCGCGAAGCTCGGCGCGACCACCAGCCTGCAGTCGTTTTTAGATCTGACTGCGCAGCAGGTGCGCCGCTTCACAGAATTTGATCGGGTGATCATTTATAAGTTTATGGAAGACGGCAGCGGCTGGGTGTGCTCGGAAGCTTTGGCTGATGGCCTCGAGCCATTTTTAGGTTTACACTATCCCCCGTCAGACATTCCCGCGCCCGCGCGCCGTTTGTTTTCGCTCACGTGGGTAAGGCATCAGCCGGATATTTTGTATCGGCCGGTGCCCATGATACCCGAAAACAATCCTGTTACAGGCAAGCCGCTCGATATGAGTTATGCGTTTCTGCGAAGCGTGTCGGTCATGTACGTCGATTACTTGAAAAACATGGGCACGCATTCGAGCATGGTTATGACGCTGATGAAAGAGGGCAAGCTATGGGGAATGATTTCCTGCCATCATCATTCAGGCCCGAAACATGTGCCATATGAAATACGCGTTGCGTCTGAATTTCTGGCGCAGACGGTTTCTTTATTGATGTCTGCCAAGGAGAACGCGGAACACTCTGAATATAAGATGCAAATGCAATCCGTACAGGCGATGCTGCTGGTGAACGTTTCTCGGCACACGGACTTTGCTTCTAGTTTCTTGAACGATTCCCCAACTCTTGTGGACTTTATCCGTTCGACAGGCGCGGCCTGCGTGGTTAACGGCGAGGTACATCCCATTGGTACGACTCCAAGTACCGATCAAATTGTTCGGATCGTTACGTGGCTCTCTTCGGAAATGGATCAGCATGTTTACGTGACCGATTGCCTTTCTTCTCATCTGCCCGAGGCGGCTGCATTTGCCGACCGCTGTGCGGGTTTATTGGCGGTACGTTTCTCAAAAGCCGCCGGCGACCTTTTAGTTTGGTTCCGCCCAGAGACGATCCAGACGGTCGATTGGGCGGGGGATCCGGCCAAACCGGTAGACACCACCGACGACGGCCAGAGATTGCATCCCCGCACTTCTTTCGCTCTGTGGAAGGAAATGGTGCACCTGAAGTCAGAACCTTGGTGGGAAATTGAGGTGAATGCCGCGAGATCGCTAGGGCGAGCGTTGCTGGAGTTGGTTTTGGAGCGCGCCGAAAGACTCAGCACATTTTATGACGATCTTGAGTTGAGTCATGTCGAACTCGATTCTTTCGCGCACGTGGCCGCGCACGATTTGAAAGAGCCCTTGCGCGGCATTCATCAGTATGCGCAAATGCTGCAGAAAGAATACGCGAGCCAACTCGATCCAGAAGGCGCGTCGAAGCTAGTTTCTGTGATTCGCCTCAGCAAACGGATGGACGAATTGCTGGACTCGCTTCTGGCTTATAGCGTGATGGGTCGAACGATCATCAAAACTGATGTGGATCTGAATCAGGTCGTCGCCGCCGCGCTCGATTCCCTCGATCATCGGATCCGGGAAGGATCGGTCGAGGTCGCCATCCCTGCCACTCTACCCACCGTCAGAGGAGACCGAGTGCAGTTGGAGGAGGCGTACACAAATTTGATCTCTAATGCCATCAAATACAATGACAAGCTGGCCAAAAGGATCGAAATCGGCTGGAAAAAATCGCGTGATGGGCAGGTTTTATTTGTGACCGATAACGGTATCGGGATCCGATCGGAGCATTACGAAAAAGTGTTTTTGATGTTCCAGCGGCTGCATGATCGAGATATATTTGGTGGCGGAACGGGCGCGGGTTTAACGATCGTCAAGAAGATTGTGGGCCGGCACGGTGGGCGAATCTGGGCGGAGTCGATTTTTGGTAAAGGCACAACTTTCTATTTCACTCTAAGTTCAGGAGCCGCTGCCGCGACAATTTTATGAACAAGTCCCAGAAGAGACCCATTCTCATCGTGGAGGATAGTGACTCCGATTACGAAGCTACCGTATGGGCGTTCGGAGATCACGCAAAATCAATACCTTACGTGCGGTGCAGAAATGGCGAGGAAGTTATCGAATACCTGGAGAACCGAGGAGCTTTTGTCTCGGAGGCGGAGCGCCCGGTGCCCACTCTTGTTCTCCTCGATCTAAATCTACCTCGTATGAACGGGCGCGAAATACTGCGGTACATCAAGGATTCCTCCTACGCCTGTTCGCTGCCGGTAGTGATGCTTACATCGTCGGCTAATCCGGCTGAGATTGAGGCCTGCTATCGGGGTGGTGCTAATGGCGTTTTCTTGAAGCCGCTTGACGTGTTTGAGTTCAGAAAGCTGTTAGATCTTATACTGTGCTACTGGGCTCAACACGCCCTTCTGCCCCTGCCTAGTACGTGAAGGGTGGTGTCGTGCTGAGGTCGGGAGAGTAAATGTTGGCACAGTCGACGAAAGACGCCTAGTTATGGCTAAATAGAAACGGACCAGCACAGGCCGGAAAAAATCTTCCGTCCAGGGGATTCTGAAGTGCGCCAATCGCACCGAAGGGGGCTAGATAGAATTTTATTTTGGGGATTACCGCACGAGGAGGGCGAGCTTGGTCTTCCGCGGTGCAGGGTGGGGCGAGGCTCCGAACGAGATGAAGCTTTTCATTCGCGAAGCAACGCCAAGCGCCACGGCAGTAACTGGAGTCTAGGCGCATTTTGTTTCGCGGCTCTCGGGAGCGGATAGGCTTTGGGGCAGACCCAGCCGCAGCCCATCGCGGAGACTCCGAACTTTAGGTACTCGTCAACCCAGACCTTCGTTTTTACTTTCGGCGGGACGACCACTTGGAATAATGTTGCCGTTGCGAACGGGCTGATCCTTAGTGTGCTCAATTGAGCAAGCGCGTGTTTTTATTGCGTACGTACTTTCGAGTAGCACGTCTGGGCTCATTTACTTGGTGGGTAACACAGGTTTAACGGGGGGCGTTGGGAGTGACTGGCTAGTTATATTTTGTATTCGTTGGCGACGGGGATGACGCGTTCCAGAAAGTAAGTAATGCGTTCCGGGGACAGCTTCGGTAAGTTCGGGCATACCGGAAGCTACGCTGGATGGGTCCGCCGCGGCCCTCGGTGGGTTCGGTGGAGACGACGCCGAGGATGGACTTGTTGTGTTTGACGGTGCCGATGCGAGCGGCCTTGACGTTTTTGATCATTTGGCAGATGTCGTCGATGGCGCGGTCGGGCGATTTGCCGGAGGCTGGAGAGGTATTCGGATTTGGCGACGGGGGACGAACGGTGTTTGACGACAATTAGAAACGGCCGTTTCTAATTGTCGCCAAACAAAGAGATAGAGGAGTTGGCGGCGACTTAGTAAGTTGAGATACTCGCGGGTGGGGGACTCGTTGGGGCCGGCGAAATCCGAGGCCACCGCTAAACGGGCGACCGGACGCTAAGTTCTCCAGTGCTTGTGAGCTTCGAAGAAGGCAACGGCGTTTTTGATTTTGGGGAAGGTTGCGGCGTCGGCGTCGGCGGTGGCGACCCAGCGGCCCCCGTAGGTTTCGGCTTGGGCTACGGCCAGTTCGACATTGGGAGAAGCGGGCTTGGTGTCCAGCCAGACGGGCTTGCGTTCTGTTGCCCTTAGCATCAGGATGCGCCAGCCGTTGGCGTTGGGCACTACTGTAATGGCTAGGGGGGGCGTTGGTCACTACCGTGATGGCTGGGGGGCGGGGGCTCCCTGCCCGAGGGCGTAGTTGAAGGGGGCGAGGTCCGGGGCAGGGGTCGGGCCGGACCAACGCAGCGGGATTAGATCCTCGGGGTTCACCCTTCCATCTTTAACATTTGCAGACCGGCTTGGATGTAGCCGAAGCAGAAGGCAAATGCTTTGACGCCGCCGGGATCGTTGTGGATTTTGGGGACGTGGTCGGGCATGACCATGGCGTCGTAGCCTACCTCTTTGTAGGTGCGGAGGGCTTCGAGCATGTTGACGGAGCCGTTGTCGGGGAAGGTTTCGGTGAAGCTGCCGAAGCTGCCTTCGATGTTGCGGAAATGCACGTTGAAGATCTTTTTGCGGGTGCCGAAGTAGCGGATGTAGTCGTGGATCTCCTTGTTGGGATCGACGAGGCCTTCGCTGATGGTGCCCTGGCAGAAGTTGAGGCCGTGGTAGGGGCTCTCCTTGATGGAGACAAACTTTTTGAGGCCTTCGGGGGAGAGGACGGTTTCGACGCCGCGCCAGCCTTTGCCCTTGGGCATGGCGGGGTCGTGGGGGTGACAGGCCATTTTAATTTTGTATTCGTTGGCGACGGGGATGACTCGTTCGAGGAAGTAAGTGATGCGTTCCCAGTAGACGTCGGCGGGGACGGGGCCGGCTTCGGTGAGCGCTGGTTCCTGCTTGCCTTCGGCATAACGGAAGCTGCGCTGGATGGCTCCGCCGCGGCCCTTGGTGGGTTCGGTGGAGACGACGCCGAGGATGGACATGTTGTATTTGACGGCACCGATGCCGGCGGCTTTGACGTTTTTGATCATCTGGCAGATGTCGTCAATGGCGCGGTCGCGTTCGGGGGACTTGCCGTTCATGATGGAGGGGTATTCGTGTTTGGTGATGTAGGCCGAGCTGAGCGGGAGGGGCACCATGTCGAGGTTGATGCCGAATTTTTCGATGCGGTCTTTAAGGGCTTTGAGACCGTCGACACTCCACTTTTCGTCGAGCTTGCGGGAGGGGAGGGTGGAGCAGATGTTTTTGAGGCCGAGGGCGGCGAGTAAGGGGAGATTTTCGTTGTCGTCGTGGTTCTGGTGGCCGACCTTCATGAGGACAGGTTTTCCCTGGCTTTTCGACTTGGCGGCGGAGGCGGGGAGTTGGGCGGCGGCGGCTAAGGCGGCACTTTGAAAGAGTTGACGGCGTTGCATGATTAGAGAATGTTATTTCATGAATGGGGGGGCGGCGTCAAGCTGGGCGGAGAGGACGCGGGGGATCTGGGCGAGGTTGGGGTGCATCAAGAGGTGGTCCTAGTGGGCGAAGAGGGCAACGAGGGCGTCGGCGACGCCGAGTCAGAGGAGGAGGTTGCATTTGGCGTGATCTTTGTTGACTTCATCGATACGGGCGGTGGCGAGGTACAAAGGCGGTTGAGGAGTGGATTGGTTACCACAGGGCAAGCGCCGGGGGAAATTGCAGTTTGGGCGGCAAGAGGCTCCAAACGCGATAGAGCCACCGCTTGGCAGGCTTCGCGTTCCGGCGGGTTGTGTCGTCGGTAGTCGGGCGGTTGGTATCGTCATTGGAGGAGCTACCGTGCGTGGGCAATAGATATGACAGTTGGGCGTGCGTCTTAGTCGCCGTTTCGATGTTACTTCGAGGTGTAGCTTTTGGACAGGTCGCTGCGCTACCAGAGTTGTCGCTCAAGAACGCAGTGGTAGCTTTCGAGAAGGACGGCGATCAATCCAAGTTGACTCGTGTGCTAGAGTCCATCAGTGAACGGCGAGGGGGCGACTTCGCACTTAGCTTAGTTGAAATGATTGAAGTGTGGAAAAGCACGAGAAATGATGCGCTCTTATCGATCATGGCCGGGTATTTTCATGTGGCCGTTCTGTCCACCCCAGACGTGAATCAGAAAACGACCGAATCTGAAGCCTTTCAAAGGGTGCTGTCATTTCTGGAATCTAATCCCCAGTCTCCAGCGGGCCAGAAGCAGCGTGATTGGGCGTTGGCGGGAATTTGGGTGACGGCATTGACAGGAGCACAGCCGACGGTGCGGGGAGAAGCACTAATCTATTTCCACGCGACGCGTGGGAAGTCTGATCTTGAAATGCACTCACTCATAGCTCTTGGACGGTTGCGCCCTCTACCTCAACGGGCCAAAGAGATTGTGCTTCAAAAACTAGAATCTAACTTACGTACCAACGAAGGTTTTGCATTAGCAGGAACAATGGGGTCGCGACGTGTTCCCGCCGAATTACTGGAGTCCGTGACTAATGTGCTCTCTTATCACATATTTAACGGGACGACTGCTGTGTCCAGGGAGGCGGCCGAAACGCTTATCGTCATGAGCCTACAGGATCCGGCGGCCCTGTTGCCCAAGTTGCGCCAAGTGAGAGGGCGAGGTCCGCTGCCAGAAGCACAGGCGTCACAGTTTGAACGAAGAATTGGAGAAATCGAATACGCGGAGCGGGTTAGGAGGGGGTTAGGTAAATGAGGGGTTTCTTGGTTTAGGAATCGGGGGCGGCGTCAAGCCGGGCGGAGAGGACGCGGGGGATCTGGGCTAGGTCGGGATGAATGGCGAGGTGGTCCCAGCGGGCGAAGAGGGTTTGCAACGCTTCGGATTGGCCTTGGCCGAACTCTCCTAGCAGCCAGCCACCGGGGCGGAGCAGGCGGCGGCAGGCGGGTTCGAGGCGGCGGTAGTGGTCGAGGCCGTCGGGGCCGCTGAAGAGGGCTTCGGGGGGCTCCCAGTCGCGGACTTCGCGTTGGAGAGTGGGTCGATCAACGGAGGGGACGTAGGGGGGGTTGGTGACGATTGCGCCGAAGGCGGCGTCTGCGAAGGCGGCGGCTAGATCGGACTGGACGAAGTGGACGCGGGCTCCGAGAGCTTTCGCGTTGGCTTGGGCGATGGCTAGGGCGGGGCCGGAGAGGTCGGTTGCATAAGTCTCGATGTTCCATTCGAGGGATAGGGTGATCGCTAGGATGCCGGAGCCGGTGCCGATGTCGAGGATTTGGGTGGGTTCGTTTTGGAGGGCTAACTCGATGAGGAGTTCGGTTTCGGGGCGGGGGATTAAGACGCCGGGGGCGACACGAAAAGGGCGGCCGTAGAACTCCTGCTCCTGCGTGATGTACTGGAGGGGCTTGCCTTGGGTGCGTTCATGGAGCCAGCGGCCGTAGTGGATCCAGGCTAGTTCGGGGAGGGGGGCTTCGGGGTGGGCGTAGAGGTACAGGCGCTCCTGGTGGAGCGCTCGGCAGAGGAGAACTTCGGCGGTGAGCCGGGGGCTGTCGATGCCTTGCTCGCTAAGAAAGCTGGTAGCTTGGCGGAGGGCCTGGCCGACGGTAAGGCTAGGCGGCTTGCTGGCCATCGCCAGACTGTTCCTTGAGCTTTTCGGCTTGGTAGAACGTTACGAGACCGTCGATGATCGAATCGATGCGGCCTTCCATGACGAGGTCGAGCTGGTGAAGCGTCAGGCCGATGCGGTGGTCGGTCATGCGATTTTGGGGGAAGTTGTAAGTGCGAATTTTTTCGCTGCGATCACCAGAGCCGACCATCTTCTTGCGTTCGGCACCGATGATGGCGTTTTGCTTGTCGAGTTCGAGTTCGTAGAGGCGGGAACGGAGGACGCGCATCGCCTTATCCTTGTTCTTGATCTGCGATTTTTCGTCCTGGCAACTGACTACGGTGTTGGTGGCGAGATGGGTGATGCGGATGGCGGAGTAAGTGGTGTTGACACTTTGGCCGCCGGGGCCGGAGGAACAGAACGTATCGACGCGGATATCCTTGGCTTCGACGTGGATATCGACTTCCTCGGCTTCGGGGAGGACGGCGACGGTGACGGCGGAGGTGTGGACGCGGCCCTGGGTTTCGGTTTGGGGGACGCGTTGGACGCGATGGACGCCGGACTCGTACTTGAGCTTGCTGTAGACTTTGTCGCCGGTGATGAGGGCGATGACTTCCTTGACGCCGCCGACGGAGGATTCGGACATGTCGGTGACTTCGACTTTCCAACGTTGGCTTTCGAAGTAGCGGGCGTACATGCGCCAGAGTTCATTGGCGAAGAGGGTGGCTTCGTCGCCGCCGGTGCCGGCACGGATTTCGAGGACGATATTTTTGTCGTCGTTGGGATCTTTGGGCAGGAGGAAGATCATGAGCTCTTCTTCAAGCTTGACCATGGCGGGTTCGAGATCGGAGATTTCGGCGAGGGCCATTTCGCGCATTTCGGCGTCGTCATCGGTGGCCATGCCTTTGGCTTGGGCGAGGGCGCTGTTGGCTTGCTTCCACTCGCGATACTTATTGACTACCTCTTCCATGTCGCGATGGGACTTGGTGGTTTTACGGTAGGCTTCGGGATCGCTGATGAGTTCGGGATTGGCCATGGAGCGGCCCAGTTCTTCGAAACGCGTTTCGAGCGCGTCTAGTTTGTCGGCGTATTGCATGTTAGGCGATGACCAATTGGCCGCCCTGCTTCTGTTCGAGTTGCATGGCGCCTTCGAGGGCGTGGATGGCGATGGCGGTCTGGTCGTCGGAGGGGGGCTGGGTAGTGATTTTTTGGAGCCAGAGGCCGGGGATGGTCATGGCGGCGAGGAGGGAGCCGCGGCGTTTGGCGGCGAAGCGGATGAGTTCGTAGCTGAGGCCGGCGATGACGGGGATGAGAATGACGCGGGAGGCGATTTTGGCTGGGATCGAGTTAAGACCGAGGAGGGGGTCAACGATCATGTAGGTGGCCATGGAGATGAGCATGACGACGAGGAGGAAGCTGGTGCCGCAGCGGGGGTGGAGGGTGGAAAACGACTGGGCGTTGGCGACGGTGACGGGTTTGCCGGACTCGAAGTTATAGACAACTTTGTGTTCGGCACCGTGGTATTCGAAGACGCGGCGGATGTCTTTGTAACGCGAGATGCCGTAGAGGAACGAGAGGAAGATGATGAGGCGGAGGACGCCGTCGACGAGGCTGAAGAGGGCGGGGTTTTGGAGAGTTGGGAAGTAGTTGGAGAGTTGGCCGGTGGCGAAGGCGGGGAGCACCTTGTACATGATGATGAAGAAGCCGATGGAGAAGACGAGGTTGAGGGTCATCATCCAGGCGGGGACTTCGGAGGAGGCTTCCGGCTTTCCTTTGGCGGCGTTTTCTTCTTCCATGGCGACATTGGTGGAAAAGCGGAGGGCTTTGACGCCGAGAGACATGGCTTGGCCGAGGGTGCCGACGCCGCGGAGGATGGGGAGTTTGAAGATGGGGTATTTGTCGCTAACGCGGGGAAGGGGCGATTCTTCCGTGGCGATTTCGCCGTTGGCACGGCGGACGGCGACGCAGTAGCTATGGGGAGCTCGCATCATGACGCCTTCCATGACGGCTTGGCCGCCGACGAGGGTTTCCTCGCCGCTTTCGAGAAGGGGCAACAGCTGGGTGTGAGTTACGAGACGGGCAAAATGTCGCAGGGACAAGAGGGCGCTTCCTTTCTTCATCAGTATACCGGTTTGATGCAGGGGAGGGGCTTTTGGTTGCTGGGCGCACTGGGTAAAAGCCTCTTACGGTCGCGGGTCTGTAGGGGGTTCTGGGATTTTGGTGGCTATGGGCGGCGTTTGAGCTCCTGTTCGAGGTTTTTTAGCCATTGGCGGGCGAGATCGCGGTTGGTGGGGAGGTCGAGGGCGAGGTAGGCCCTTAGATGTTGGGCGGCTTCGGGGAGGCGGTCGGCTTCGGTGAGGAGAGGGGCGATGGAAAAGTGGGCTCGGCCGTAGGTTCCGCAAGTCTTTTCGAGGAGACGGATGGCTTCGGCTTTGTTTTTGTTTTGGCCGGCGAGAGCGATGCCGAGGAGGTAGAGGGCTTTGGGGGAGAGGGGATCTGCCTGGACGGCTTGGCGGGCGAAGGATTCGGCGGAGACGGGGCGATAGGTGCTGAGATGGACGAAGGCCAAGTTCGTGAGAACGGGGTAGGCGGTGGGATGGAGGTCGATGCTTTGCCAGGAGATTGGGTTGGAAACGGCCTTTTCGTCATCTTCAATCTCAGGAACGTGATGGGTCGTGATGAGAACATCCCGTAACTCCTGAGAGAGTTCGGCGGGAAGGCGATAGAGCAAGATTTTGGGGGGACATGCTGTCGTGTTCCAAGAAAGACTGACAGATCGGCTCTCGAACCCGGAGAGTGTGCCCCGCCAGTCTCTGACCTAGAGGGACGTTGCACCTACAATTACGGTATTGGATGAGTCGGGGTGCAATCCAATCGAAAAATCTTATGATCGCGATTCTGAGGGGGGAGGGGCGGGGTTGGTACAATTTCAACATGGCTGCTTTTGCGCGTAGGAAGTCGGTGCCGGTGAATGTCGGCGGGGTGATGGTGGGAGGCGACAACCCGATTGTGGTGCAGTCGATGACCAACACGGACACGGCGGACGTGACGGGGACGGCGAACCAAGTGATGGCGCTGGCGAAGGCGGGATCTGAGATTGTGCGGGTGACGGTGAATTCCGAAGACGCGGCGAAGGCGTTGCCGCGGGTGGTGGATACAATCCGGCTGCTTGGCTGCGATGTGCCGATTGTGGGCGATTTTCATTACAACGGGCACATTCTGTTGAAAAAGTATCCGGAGTGCGCGCGGGCATTGGCGAAGTACAGAATTAACCCGGGTAACGTGAATATTGGCAAGAAGCACGACGACAACTTCCGGGCGATGATTGATGTAGCGGTGGAGTATCAGCGGCCGGTGCGGATTGGGGTGAATTGGGGATCGCTGGACGGGGCGCTGCTGACGCGGATGATGGACGAGAACGCGCTTCTCGCAGAGCCACTGGATGCCAAGCAAGTGACGATGAATGCGATTGTGGTGAGCGCGCTGGAAGCGGCTACGGCGGCGGAGAAGTACGGGTTGCGGCGGGATCAGATTTTGCTGAGCGCGAAGGTGAGCGGCGTGCAGGATTTGATAACGGTATATCGGATGCTGGCGGCGCAGTGCGATCATGCGTTGCATTTGGGGTTGACGGAGGCGGGGTTGGGGTCGAAGGGGATTGTGGCGACGACGGCGGCGATTGGGGTGTTGCTTCAGGAGGGGATTGGGGATACGATTCGGGCGTCGTTGACGCCGCTGCCGAATGGGGACCGGACGGACGAGGTGCTGGTGTGCCAGCAGATATTGCAGGCGCTGGAGTTGCGGAGTTTTACGCCGCAGGTGACGGCTTGTCCGGGTTGTGGACGGACGACTTCGACGTTTTTCCAGGACATGGCGGACCAGATTCAGACCTATCTGCGGAACCAGATGCCGGTTTGGAAAGACGGTCATCCGGGGGTGGAAGAGATGAAGGTGGCGGTGATGGGGTGCATTGTGAACGGGCCGGGAGAATCGAAGCACGCCAATATTGGAATTTCGTTGCCGGGCACGTTTGAGGAGCCGGTTGCTCCGGTGTACGTGGATGGGCGGCTGGTGAAGACTTTGCGGGGGGACCATATTGTGGCGGAGTTTACGGTGATGTTGAACGATTACGTCGAATCGCACTACGGTGTGATGGTGGCGCAGTGATGGGCGTTTGAGCGCGCGGGAGGTGGCGTTTGACGCCGCGGTGCGGGTGGAAGGTGGTGCCTGGGCCGAGGAGATATTGCGGAAAGCGGTGGCGAAGCTGGACATGCGGGATGCGGATCTGGCATGGGAGTTGGTGTTTGGGCCGTTGCGGGTGCAGGCGCAGTTGGACCATTTGATCCGGCTGTATTCTGGGAAGACGGGGAAGTTGGACATTGAGGTGCGGGTGGCGCTGCGGATGGCAATTTACCAACTGCGGTATTTGGATCGGGTACCGGCTCATGCGGCGGTTTCGGCGGCGGTGGATTTAGTGAAGCGGGCGAAGAAGCGTTCGGCGATGGGTTTCGTGAACGCGGTGTTGCGGAAGGTGAATCGAGAGCCGGTGGCGTGGCCGGGGCGGGAGGTGGAGTTGTCAGTGCCGGAGTGGTTGTTGAGCCGGTGGACGGCGGCGTTTGGACGCCCGCGGGCGGAGGGGATTGCGG
>JANXMS010000053.1 GCA_025354525.1 Acidobacteriota bacterium | reverse complement strand
CGCCTGCTACATCGCATTCTCCCAGCCCCAGCGCGTTCTCTATCTCGTCAACAACGCCGGGCCCGACGCCGGCCTCTCCAGCCCTCTCACCCTCGGTGCCACCGGCTCCGTCAGCAACAGCCAATGCGCCATCTTCTCCGCCGGGTCGTCCGTCTCCTCGACCAGCACCGAGCTCACCCTGACCCTCAACATCAGCTTCACCGCCGCCTTCTCCGGCAACCGCGTCATTTACCTCGCCGCCCGCTCCGTCACCGAACAAAACTCCGGCTGGCAGCCCCAGGGAGTCTCCGCCCTACCCGAAACCACCCCGCCGCTACCGCGCGCCAATGTCCTCTCCCCCACGACAGGCTCCACCGCCGCCGCCACCCTCACCGCCACCTTCCTCGACCAGTCCAACGCCACCAACATCCAGACCACCTGGCTCCTCATCAACTCCGCCGTCAACGCCGACCGCGCCTGCTACGTCGCCTACTTCCGCCCCGGCAATCTCCTCCTCCTCTTCCCCGATAACGGCGACGGCAACGCCGCCACCGCCATGCCCCTCTCCGGCTCCGGCTTCCTCGAAAACTCCCAGTGCCGCATCAACGCCCAGGGCTCCAGCGTCACCGTCGTCGGCAACGCCCTCACGTTGAACCTCAACACCGTCTTCAAGCCCGCCTTCGCCGGCCCCCGCATCATCTTCGGAGCCCTCAATTCGAGCGGTGCCAACAGCGCCTGGAAGCCCCTCGGCGCTTGGCAGGTCCCGCCGTAGCGCTCACCCCCTGCTGCGGATACTGAACCACCGATGCGCCCGCCGCCGCGCATGCCGCCCCCGCAAAATCGACCGGTAATCCCGCCAGTTCGACGTCACCAAAAACACCCCAAATCCAATCGTCCCTACCGCGACCAACGACACCGCCATCACCGACCCATATTGGATCCACTCCCGCCCCGGCGTCGCCGTGAAAAACACCGCCCCAAACTCCTGCCCAAAGTTCATCCCAAAGAATCCCTTCAACACCGCGCCCGCGCCGAAGATCATGCTCAAGACCGCCAACCGGTTCACCGCATCCGTCGACCGGCTCTGGTTGAACTCGAGAATCGAAGCGTTCATGCTCTCCATCTCTTCCTGGATCTCCTTCCGCAACTCCTCTACCCGAAACGCCTTACATTGCTTAGCAATGTGCTCAATCTCCTCATCCTTATTCGCCAGCTCCGTGAAGTACCAGTAGTTCGAAAAGTTCAGGAAGTCACTCCGCAGGTCCGTCGCAATCTCCATGTTCTGCCGCGTCAACGCCCCACTCTGCAGATCCAAATACAGCCGCCGCGACACCAGCGCGATGTTCTCCGTAAAGTCCAGCAACGCCGCCCGATAGGACAACGCCACCACCGCCATCAGGTAGTACCGCGTTACGAACATCCGGTGAATCAACGCCCCATCCCGCATCAGATGGTCGAACGCTTACGTTGTCCGAAGAGTTTGGTCGCGCCACGATCCGAAGCACCTCGAGGAGATCCGTGGACAGCTGCTTGTTAAGCTGCGTCGCCAGGTAAGGAAGCTTCACGATCAGGCCCGAGCCCGGTACGAGGCCGGCGACACGCCGGAGGCCCCGATCGCGCGCATTCTCAAAGAGACTCCAGGCAAGGCCGCTGAATGGA
The DNA here is from genome assembly GCA_025354525.1 of Acidobacteriota bacterium. Classification (GTDB taxonomy): domain Bacteria; phylum Acidobacteriota; class Terriglobia; order Bryobacterales; family Bryobacteraceae. Next base: position 5,673 of record JANXMS010000053.1, on the reverse strand, counting down.
TGAGAGAACATCCCTGAAGCGGAGAGATTCTCGACTGGAATGCGGAGGCCGGTGGTCCGGCGTTCCTTCCGATTTCGAACCATCCAGATCAGGTATTTGAGGTCAGTAAGCCGCTATTGGCTAGTGATGTGGTATCATAGCGCAAGTGTCTTGCATCAGTCGAGGCTTCTAGTCGCTAGCTGGCATTAGATTTTTCGGCTATACATTTGGCGAAGAGATCAAGAGTCTTGGAGATATCTGTATGAAGAATTCTGTTTTCGCGTTCGTGGCCTTCACGCTGAGTTTGCCTGGAAATGCTGCAACAATTACTGCTTCACCTAATTTGGCCTCGGTGCAGCTGGGTAGCCCGGTCACCGTAGAACTTGCGGTTTTGGGCGTTTTTAGTTTCTTACCCCCTTCGGTGTCGACTTACCGTATCACACTGAATTTTGACGGTGCAGTCCTCTCACCGTCGTTGGTTGACTTTGGGACACAATGGAATTTGGGTAGCGGATCAGCTCAAATCCCGACCTTTGGGGGGAGCAGCGTTACGTTGGAAGAGTTTTCGTTTGCCTCAGCGGCAGATCTTCAGAATCTCCAGACTGGAAGTTTCGTGCTGGGGACTGTTGTTTTTGACTCGATTGCATTGGGGGGGAGTCCCTTAACTTTGAGTGTCGAAAACTTGCTCAACGAAAACGGTGATCCCCTGACTTACAATGTTTCAAACAGCGACGTCACCGTTGTATCGTCCCAGATCCCGGAGCCGAGCTTTTTCGTTCCCTCCCTTCTATGCCTCGGCTTGTGGTTTTTTCGCGAAAGAACTTGGCTGAAGTCAAAAGCGCAATAGTTGTAGCCACACAAGAGGCTACTTTGGCTCGGGGCCAGAATTGGTTCGCGAGTAAAACCATTGCTCTAGACAGAATTTGTTTTGCAGTCTTGCAGGAGCTTTTGGTTTCGGCCTGTTGTTTGGAAAACTCGGGTTCGAAGGTTCTCCGGATGTGTAGGAGCATGCCGTCACATTACCCACTGCGAATGCATTTGAGTTTGCCGGAGAGGTAGCGTCGAATGCAAGCAGTTCAGCTTGATTAGCAGTAGCGCGGTGTCGGAGGCGGAGCGAGGGCACACCCAACGTAAAGTGGGTGCGCTCTCGCCCCTTTCCGAGGCGATCCTGCGCCCCATAGGCAACAGCCTATCTGACCACCTCCCCTCCAGAAGGACTTAGTTTCCCAGCCAGGCGTTAAGTTCGCCCCCGAGGTCGTTGCAGCTACGGGCGAAGTTATCTGAAGATATCCATGACCCCGGCTGTTCGTAGGGCAAGATATTCATCCGATGTCCGAAACGACTGCCCATATTGCTTCATATCGCTGTCTGCACGCCCATAGTACTGATCTGCCAGCGGCCCATCCAAGTTTCCAAAGGTAGCCGCAAACATGTCGTCTCCTGCGTCACGGTACTTCGTTTGGCCCGTGACTGAATATACATACCCAACAGCATGCATGATGGTATTATTGCCGGCTCGCACATCACGAATCGCGTCGACACTCGGCGTTGTGTTGGAGCCTGTGCATACCCGTCCCCAATCTCCGCCATCGACATACAAAGCGTAAACTGGACCTCGACATGGAGCAGGCATTTGGACGGAAATCAGGTGGTCAACTGATTTGATAATTGCGCTCAAGACCCTGGAATCTCTCGTAATACGGTGGGTCGCAATCATGCCTTCTAGCAGCACTCCCACGTGGAATGGTTGTTCTCCAAGGCCGGACCAATAGCTTTCGTCCGTCCAACGCCAAGAGCCGTCTGGCAGCTGAAGGCGTGCGTAGAGATTTGTAGCAGCATCTAAGGCTAACTGTCTAAACGAATATCGAAACGATGGGTCCGGGTCAACGGCTCCGAGCAAAGCCGCATGGTAAAGCGTAAAGCCGCCTTCCCGAGGCCCATAGTAGAGGCCCCCATACTGTATGCGCATGCCGATCCAAAGGTTATAGTTATATGATACTGCCCGACGGATCATGGGCCACATCTCTGGACGCCCGTCCATCGCTCTCAGCATAAGTCCGGTCAGCGACATCGTGCGCGGCGCATACGGACTCGCCTCTTTGTTTCGGCCGGAGTCGAAATCCAGATACCACGCGTCGGCCAGTTTCCGTGCATACGTACGATAGTCTTCGAGGCCAGTCCTATAGTAGTTTTGGTACTGGACTAGGACGCTGTCGTAGTAGTTTACCTGGCCCATCCATTGGTCAAGGTCTGCTTGACTCGTCCCTCCGAAGGATATCATTCTATAGTTGACCCCGCTGTAAGTAGTGTTTAGTGCTAGACTTGAGTCACTAGAAACGGATTGGATTGGTAATAGAATCCGGCCGAGTGTTCCGTTGCCGACTGGATAGTGGGCAACAAGAAAAGCTGCCGGACCGAGCTTGGTTGAGCCATACGGCAATGCCACTCCACCCTGACCAAGAAACGGCGTCCGAAGAAATAGGCTCGTGTCGCTGACAACTACTACAGCGGAGAGCCAAGTCCTACCACTGCTATCGCGGATGGCTAGGCTTTGGCCGACGTCACGTGCGTTTTCAAATGGTCGCGAGGCAAGGGCGATCCCCCTCCACGGACGTTCGATCTCAACGGAGGTATTGCTGATTACTCTAGAGATGCGGAGGCTCACGGGCTTTCCATCTACAGAGACCACAAGATAACGTCCAGGTTCGGTGGTCGATGTAAAGGACGTGTTTGTCCCATGAACAATCCCAGAGCTAGAAGAAACGCTGATTGTTCCGGCCGCTGCCGTGCGCTGAGTGAGAAACGTATCGATAAATCGTGTTGAATTACCCCTTACTTCGGATCCGCCGGCTGAGACCGAGACCGTCCCAATTCCAAATCGTATCGGTTCCATGAAATCAGAAATGAAGTTTGTTCCAGAACCAGCTATTGTCTTGCTATTGTTCGTCAGGAATATTGACCCTTGACGGAAGTCATACTCTCCCGGGGGGCCAGCCGGATATGCCGCTCCCCATCGGCGACCGTACTGTTGGCGCAATTGATCGTAGAATGGCCACGGACTGAGTCCCGATTTGAGGAGTGGTCCTAGGGCAAATGACAGGTCGGGCCGCGAAACAGTTACGACGCCGAGCGAATTGGCGTTTACCGCGCCAATTGTTACCTGACCCGTTCCGGTCGTCCCGAGTGCGTCTGTCAGTGTAACTTGCATCGTGTAGGTTCCGGGCATGCTTAGGCCGGATAAGAGCGGAGTCCCAGAAGTTCCGTTCGAAATTGAGACTTGTGAAGGCCCTGCGATCTGACTCCACCTCCAAATAGACACTGGCGCTCCTGACAGCGATCCGGTAGCGTTGAGTGTGACAGGCGTATTCGTCGAGACAGTCACTTCGGAGGGAATGTTGTTCACTATAGGTGTGAATACTGGCGTATTGGCGAATGTAGTATTCCCAAAAACCTGGAGTGGCTTTCCTGCAAGCGTCCCGACAGAGCTATAGGCCGCGGTCCTAGAGTCGAATTCGTATGCTAGCAATGCGCCAGCAGCAGAAGTCGTGGGGGACATACCTAGCGGTACCGTTGAGTCATAGAGTCGAAGGTAGGCTAGCCCGCCGAGGAAAGCCCCGACACCTTGGCCATTGTGTCCAATTTGCAGCGGTGAGCGACCCGAAAGAATCGAGCTCCGGCCTGGGAACTTCTTTGTTCTATAGACTTTTCCGTCAATACTCCACACTTCGATTGTGGTAGTCGCCGTTGATACCACGTCCTGGACTCGCACGATGAAGTCCCTAAGTCCTCGGATGTCGATGGTTTCACTTCCGCCGTCTGGTGTATTCCAATTCACGACTCGCAACGTCTGCTGCGAGCCTATCACGGCAATGAAGAGGTTGTATCCGTTTACGATGTCGTTATCTGAGGCCCAGAGGGGTGCAGAAGAATGAATGCGAAGCTCCATCCGAAGGTCACCGATTGTACTGGGGGGGGTCTGAAATTCTCCAGTTGCGCCGGAGCTTCGCCCATCCATCATTAAAGAGGTCTGCGCGCACAGAGTCAAGGCACAGAGAGATAGGATAATACTGAGTGTAAAGCTTTGCATGCTGTGCTTTTCGACACCTTTTGTCTGTCCAATAGGAAATTCCTGATGGAGAAGGAAGCGCGGCAGGGCCAGCAGACGAAGTTCACGTTGACGAGTCGCCATGGGGCAGGAGCGGAGCAACCAGACCATTTCGTATCGGACTAAAAGATTTGTGTGTCGTGGCGGCAGACGCCATTGCGATAATTTGATCGCAGGTCGCAATCACGGAACGCCAACCCCCATTCGCTGACAAACTTCGAAGGCGAAAATCTCCCGCCAGAGATCGCAAACACATTTTCGCCGTACTCGGAATCTGAGCGGTGAGCGAACTGACTACGCGCCACCAGACTCGCCGCCCAATCGCTTGCACGAGCTGTCAACTGGCGGGACCACGTCAACTTGGGAACGCCCGCCCGAGTTTGCACCCTGTTGTGGGCGTCAAACTCGCACTCGCGGTGGAGAATTGCACGTCCGCCTGCAATCTGTCGCCCACGAGCCGCTATTGGGCGATGGTGGTCCCGGCGAGAAAGACGAGAAATCAGATGGCTCGTCGCATGCCCAGGCAGACGTGCCCCGAAGCACTTTAGAATCAACGATTTGGTCTGCACGTTCTGCGCGCTAGGGAACGCGATGGGGGGAACTGGATAGATCCCGGATGTGGCCACATCAATCTCGTAGCGCCGGAGGCGACTCGATCTCGACGACTTCTACCTTGAGAACTTCCCTCCGCTCAACCCACTCTCCAACATGCCGACAAGCATCGAGATCGAACTCCTTCGCCAAAACGACCTACTTCGTGGCACCGTCATCTTCGCAATGGACAAAATCCGCCAGATCCGGGCGGGGCAGAAAGTGGACTCAACCTCCGTGCTCGAAGCTCTCGGCAAACAACTCAGCGAGGCGCGGGCCACGAACGAGGAACTGTTCACGGGGATGGTGGCCCCGGATTTGGTCGGTTATGGAGCACCGGAACAAGGCGCCTCTTCCGCTTCCGCAGCTGCGTAGATCGCTTAACCACAGACATTTCCGCAAGGGTCACGGAAGTGGGCATCGCGCTTCGCTGGCAGGTCCAGCAGTGCAACATATCGCCGCGGGCGGATCGTTGCTTGATGAATGGCGACTACTAGCCTGACTTTCGCAGCTAACCCGCAGAAACAGCGAATATCGGGCTTGTCTGGCGCTTAACCCATTTGTCTGCAACAGCGAAAAGTTCGCCATGCGGCGTGTACAGACCTACCCTCTATCATTCGCCCCGATTTCCTGGCATTCTGCTGCCATCCTCTATGTACTTGCGCAGCCACGTGCGAAAGAAGGACGGCAAGAAGAACCGCTATTTCATCATCGTGGAGGCACGCCGACTCTCATCGGGTAAATCCGTTCAAAAGCGCTGTCTCTATCTCCGCGAGATCAACGACAGCCAACAGCAACATTGGCGCAAAACTCTCGAAGTCTTCGACGAAACTTTTAACGACCTGTGCGTCACGCTATATGGAGATCAGATGGGCGGCAGGGTGAGTTACAACCGCAAGAACAAAGGCAAACCCAGCTATCAGCCAATGTTAACCTTTATCGCCGAGACGCGCGAGTACGCCGGAGGCGGCTGGCACAACGGCGATAAGCCCAGCGGG
>JANXMS010000049.1 GCA_025354525.1 Acidobacteriota bacterium | reverse complement strand
GGCGGGAATGGTGATGAGGGGGAGGTTGAGGGGGAGGGTTGAGCCGGGGGTGAGGGTGATGGACTGGATTCGAGACGCGAAAGTAAGGAGGAACTCTTCCGCGCGGAAATAGTTGCCAGGCACTTCGGTGGCGAAGATTTGGTATTGGCCGGGAGGGAGATCCCGAATGGAGAAATCTCGGTTGGGGCTGTGGATGGCGATGGGCTGGCGATCGCGGTCAACGGTTCCGTCGGGTTTGACGGTGAAGAGATAGACATTGAGGCTTAGCGGCAGCGCGGGGTTGAATTGCCCGTCGACTTGACCGGTGATGTGGGCGGTGCGGGTGTCGTAGATGATCTCGACGGGAGCGGGGAGTAGGTTTTGGCTGTCTGCCGGTTTGCCGTTTTGGAAGATTTCGCGGACGTAGGTGCCGGAGGGCGGGGAGACCGTTAAGCGAGAGGGGCCTTGGGGAAAGTTGGGGATGGCGAAGGTGCCGTCGGGATTCGTGGTGGCGGCGACTGGCTTGTGATAGGAACACTGGGGCAAGAAGCTGAGGGTTTGACCAGCGGGAGAGGCGGCGCCCGGACCTTCGATGCGGAGGCGACCGGTGAGGGTGAAGTTGGGTGGTGGTCGTAGCGTGACGCCGGTGACGTCGGCATCGGCGACGGTGACGGTGGCGATTTCGCAGCGAGAGGGGGCGTCGGAGAGAAAGGTCGCGATGAGCGTATGGGTGCCGGGGGGTAGTCCAGGGAAGGTGAAGGAACCGTCGGACTTGATGTGTGTGACGATGTCGAGGTGGCGACTCATGATGGTATCTGGCGTGAGGGAATCCTTGGGACCAGAGAGGCGACCGCTGACTTGCTGTTCGAGTTTGGGAGGGAGCACGACAGTCAACGATTCGCGGAGTTCTCCAGGGCCGAGCGTGTACGGGGTCGGGATTTCCCGTCGGTCCGCGGTAAAGATGTACTCGCCAGCGGAGAGTGAGGCGAGGCGGAACTCGCCGAGATCGTTGGTATAGGAGTGAGCCGGGACGGGCAAGTGGATTGTCGTGCCATTCACGTGGCGCAGCCGGTAGGCGCTGACCGTGGCTCTTTCAATGGGCTCGCCTGTGTGGTCCACAAGGACTCCTGCCAGGACTGCCTGAGGCAGGAGCTTGAGTTCGAGATTAGAGAGCCCGGCGGGGCCGACTTCCAGGAGATTGAACAAGGATGGCCGAGGGAATGTCGTGGAAACGTAGCGTGCCTTTCGGAGAAACATCGCGTACCCGTTCGCGGCGGGCACTTTGGGGAATTGGAACTGCCCATCCGTTCCAGTTACTGTATCCATCGCTTTCTCCGGATTGAACAGCGAAAAGAGTCCGATACCCACGTTCGCCAGCGGCTTTCCGCTGCGTTCGTCGATGACTCGGCCGGAGAATGAGCCCTGCGCCCGGAGCAGGGACGGGAGGAACGCGAGGAGCAAGAGGATAAGGCGCATGGGTTAATGGGAAAGCTCAACTCCGGCGGCTACCATTTTTTCGACGCGGATGAGGGGCAGGACGATTTTCTTTCGGCTATTGGGAGCGATGGTGAGAGTCCGGACGGAAGCGCCGAGAGAACGGAGGCTGTCCGCCGATACCCCTTCGAGAAGGATCCCTTCGGAGACGAAGACGAGATAGCGCCCGGGGGCGAGGTCCGCCAATGAAAAGCTCAGATCTGTGGACACGATAGCTTGGTTCCGTTCGGGGTTTAGGCCAGCGCCGAGCCAGCGGCCTTCGGGCACGAGATAGACGATTCCAGCGCGCAAGGGCTGGTCGTCGGATGGGGGCTCGACGGTGCCGGTGAGGTGGGCGGTGGCTGCGTTGAAGATGACCTCGACGGGGCCGCCATCAAGAAATGTTTCGCCTACGGATTTGCCTGCTTGCTGGATCTTCTCCAGGTAAGTACCAGCAGGCGTATTCCGTTGGAGCGTGAAGGGTCCGGCGGGGAAATTCGGAATGGCGAACGAGCCATCGGCGGTGGGGACGGCGGTGAAGGTTTCATGGCTGCTGTGGCGGTGGACAAAGGTGATCGAAGGAAGGCGGCGCGGGCCTTTGAGCTGAACGCGGCCACGCAGGGTGTACCGGGCGGGCGGCACTAGCTGGACATCTCTGAGGTTTGATTCTGTGACGGTGACGCGAGCGGTTTCGAATGAGAAGGGAACGATAGGGCGCGACCAGTTCGCGATAATGGTGTAGTCGCCGGGCGGTACGCCGTCAAAACGGAAGGACCCGTCGGGGTCTACCGTAGCCAAATGCGAACCGGTGTCGAGGCGGAGCATGACATCAGAGGATTGGGGAACGGGACGCGAGAGCTGCCCGGCAATGGAGTAACCGTTAGGACTTGGTCGGACTACTCGGAGAGACTTCAGGGACTGGCCGGGAGCGAGAGTAAACCGACCAAGTTCTTGCGTGTTAGACATCATGATTCGGAACTCCCCGGCGGGTAGGCCGGCGAGACGAAATTTGCCAAGGTCATTGGTTAAAGAGCCAGCGCCGACGGAAAGATTGAGTTGGATTTCGCGGGAGGAGGGCACCTGTAATGTCGAAAGGCTCTCGCCGGGCACGGGCTCGCCATCGGCGTCAACAAGGACTCCGGCGAGGACGGACTGCGGCGTCATGGGAAGGGTAATCGCCGGGAGACCTTGCGGACCGATCACAAGCGGCATTTGTTGGGCGAACTTAGGAAGGTTGGCCTGTAGGTAAGTACGCTTCGTTGCGCGGAGCCAGTATTGATCCCCGGCCGGGATGTTAGCGAAAGAGAACTCACCCTTGGCACCGGAGGTGGACTGGAAGTAGATTTCGGCTTTGCGATCCGCACTGCCAATTGACACGAGAGTTCCGGGGAGCGGCTTGCCCGTGAGGGCATCGACGATTCGACCGGATACGGTGCCTTGTGCCCAGGCCGCAACCGGGAGGAGGGCAAGGAGCAGGTAAACCATGCTTTGAGTTTAGAACGATATGCGAGCGCCGATTTGGAGGATGCGGGGTTCGGCGGCGGTGGTGATGATGCCGAAGTTGGGGGCCGCGCTGACGTTGGCACCAGGGGCGCCGAAGTTAGCTTTGTTCAAGGCGTTGAAGAACTCGCCGCGGAGATTGAGTTTGATGCGCTCGCGGATAAGGAAGGTCTTTTGGATGGTTAGATCCAGGTTGACGGCTCCGGGGGCGCGGAGGAAGTTACGGGGGGAGTTGCCGTAAGTACCTACCGCGTTGAAGCTGGCCAGGGTGCGGTCAAAGTAAGTATTGAGATAGTCGTTGCGGGGACGGTCCGAGGCGAGGGACGGGTTACCTCGCACGTCCGCGCGGTCGAGGCCAATGCCGGAAAAGGAGTTGTCGCGGCCGGAGTTGAGGCCGAAGGGGAGGCCGGAGCGGATATCGAGGATGTTGAGCAGACTCCAGCCGCCGAGGGCTTGGCGGAGGAAGAGGTTGGAGTTACGAAGGCGGGGGAGGTCGAAGACGCCGGAGAGGCGGAAGTTATGGGGGATGTCGTAGTCGGAAAGGCCACGGTTGAAACGGCCATCGGTGGGATGGGGGTTCGAGATGCCGAACTGGTTGTTGGCGCTTTCGTCGTCGATGGATTTCGACCAAGTGTAGAAAGCCAGGAGGGAGAAATTGCGGCTGAAGCGTTTGTTGACGGTGACTTGAAGCGAGTGGTATTGGGAGTTGCCGGAATCGACCATCTCCTTCATCGAAGAGAAGTATTGGCCGCGGGGGCGACGGGCGTTGGTATTGGCGACGGTGGCGGTGGGGGAGTAAATGGCCCAGTTGCGTTCACGGAAGGTTTGGAGGTTGGTTCCTTTATTGCCGACGTAGGCGGCGCGGAAGAGGAAGTCGGCGCCGAGTTGGCGTTCGAGGGTGAGATTCCAGGCTTGGGAGTAACCGACGCGCCAATCCTCTTTGAACCAGGCGTAGGGCATGGGGAAAGAGAAGGGCTGATTCTTGTCGTTAAGATTGACGGGGGAGAAGGGGGGAAAGGGGTTGCGGGTGCCGGAGGAGCCGTAGGGATCCTGCATGTCGACGCCGTTGAGGGTGAGGGTGGGGGAGAAGGGGGCGGATTCGACAAAGTTGTTATAGAGCCGGGGGAAGGGGCGGACGTAGAAGATGCCGTAGCCGCCGCGGATGACGGTGGTGGCTTGGTTAGAGAAGGGTTGCCAGGCGAAACCGAAGCGGGGGGAGAAGTTATTGGTGTCGTTCTTTTGGCCGGACTTGTAGAAGCCGGGGTCGCCCGCGAAGATGGCACCGGGCGGGGCGTTGACGAAGCGTTGGGAGCGGGCGCCTTCGCGGAAGCCGGAGACTTGATCGAGTTGATCGTGCCAGGCGAAGTAGGGGTCCCAGCGGAGGCCGAGGTTGAGGGTGAGTTGGCGGGAGATGCGCCAGGTGTCGTCGACGAAGAGGCTGATTTGCGAGCCGCGGGTTTGTTTGAATTTGCCGGCGGATTGGACGAAGGTGGAAGCGCGACCGAGGAGGAGGTCTGATATGCCGTTGCCGGAGAGTTGGCCGGAAAATGTGAAGTTGCCGCTTTGTTGGAATTTAGTGCTGGAATCGAAGGCGGTCCAGGGGGAGTATTCGGCGCCGAAGTTGAGAGTGTGGCGGCCGCGGACCCAGGTGGTGACGTTGTTGATTTCGACGTTGCGGCGGATCCATTGGCCGGGGGGCGAGTTGGTGACGCTGCCCCAGCCGCCGAAGCCGGTGACGGCGAGTTCGAGTTGGCGGTCGGATTCCTGGGGTTCGTTGTAGCGGATGGGCCCGAACTGGGACATCCAGAAGGTGCTGCGGCGGAGGTTGAAGGAGTCGAGCATGAGCCCGGAGACGATGACGGAGTTGATGAGATTGGGGCGGAGGGTCCAGGAATCCTGGAGTTTCCAGTTATTGGTGCGTTGGTCTTGCCCGATGCGGACGGTGAGGAGGGTGTTGGCACCGTCCCAGCCGGGATCTTCAAATTGGTTGAAGAAGCCGCTGCCGGAGAGGTGGTGGCCGCCGAGGTTGTAGTCGAGTTTGCCGAGGTATTGGCGGGTATTGGAGCGGTCGGGTCGGGCGTAGCGGAGGAGGCCGTTGGCGGAGGAGGAGGTGGGAACTTTGGCGAGGAGGTTGACGGCGATGGGCCGGAGGCTGGAGGAGGGGATGATGTTGCCGGGGAAGGGGGTATTGCTATTGAGGGGGTCGCGGATGAGGGTGGCGGGGAGGAGGGAGGAGAAGTTACCGGCGCGGAAGGCGGCGTTGGGGACGGTGGCTTGGTTTGTGAAGCTTTCGTTGCGAATGATGGTGTTTTGGAAGCTGCCGAGGAAGAAGAGTTTGTTCTTGAGGATGGGGCCGCCGAGGGTGGCGCCGAACTGGTTGCGCTTGAGATTGTCGGCTTGGGCGGCGAAGTAGTTGCGGGCGTTGAGAGCGCCGTTGCGGGCGAAGTAGAAGACGGAGCCGTGGAATTCGTTGGAGCCGGAGCGAGTGGCGACGTTGACGACGGCACCGGAAAAGTTGCCGTATTGGGCGGAGAAGTTGGAGGTTTGGACGGTGAATTCCTGAACGGCGTCGGGGTTGGGATAGGCGGCGTTGAGGTTGGTGACGTTGTCCATGTGGGTGGCACCGTCGAGGCGGTAGTTGACTTCGTTGCCGCGGGAGCCATTGACGGAGATGGAGATGGTATCGGCGGAGTTGGCGTAGCCGGCGTTGCCGGTGCCGGTGCCGGTGACGACGCCGGGGACCATGCGGACGAGGTTGGCGGCGTTGCGACCGTTGAGGGGAAGTTCCTGAATATAGCGCTGTTGGATGGTCTGGGAGAGGGTGCCGGAGGTGGTGTTGACCATGAGGGCGTCGGCTTGGACGGTGACCGAGTCAGAGACGGCACCGACGGCGAGGCGGACGTTGAGGGTGCTGGGGGTGTTGATCGAGAGGCGGAGGCCGATTTGGGAGAAGTTGGAGAATCCGGGGGCGGAGACGGCGAGGGCGTAGACGCCGACGGGTACGGCGGAGAAGCTGTACTGGCCATTGGGGGAGGAGGTTTGGGTGCGCTCCCAGCCGGTGTCGGGGCTTTTCAGGGTGATGGTGGCGTTGGGGACGAGGGCGTTTGCGGGGTCGGCGATTTGGCCGGAGAGGGAGGCGGTGGAGAGGCCTTGCGCGAAGAGAGCGACCGAGGCGAACAGGGAGAGGGTGAGAGACCGAATCATGAAGATAGGGTAACGAATCGCCCGTGAACGGACGATGACGAATTCACTTCATTCGCGTAAAAGGGAGCTGCGGCATTTTCTGACCGTCGGAGATGGTGGCGGTGAGTTTGCACTCGGTGGAGGGCCACTTTTCCGTTTGGTGTGCTACGCTGCCACGCATGAGATGGATACTGGCGGCGGGCGGGTTGGTTTTATTGGGCGGGGTGGCTTTGACGGTTCGCCCTGGGAAGATGACGGATGGGCGCTATCTGCTGCCGACGGGGCAGATCGTCGAACCGGCGGGGGCTGCGATAGCAGTGAACGATCGGCCACTGGGGTTGACGTTGAGTCCGGACGGGAAGCGTTTGGCGGTGGTGACGGGTTCGAACTTTGCGCCGCGGGCGCTGCATTTGGTGGACGTGAAGGGCAAGCGGGTGGTGCAGACAATCGAGTTGGGGGACAGCTTTGTGGGGGTCGCGTTTTCCGGCAACGGAGAGCGGCTATTTGTTGGCGGTGGGCAGGATCAGGAGTTGAAGCTGTTTCGACGGAGCGGGGAGCAGTTTGTCGCCGATGGGGTAGTCAAGATGGACGGGGCACCGAGCGGGTTGGCGGTGATGGGGGAGACGGTGCTGGTGGCGTTGAACCAGAGGCACGAATTAGGAATTGTGGATTTGGCGAGTCGGAGGGTGGAACGGGTGGCCGTGGGGAGCTATCCGTATACGGTGGTAGTGAGTGGGGGGAAAGCGTACGTATCGAACTGGGGCGGGCGGCGGCCGAGGGCGGGCGATGTGACGGACGGGGTGTTTCCGGTGGTGGTGGATCCGCGGACGGGGATTCCGAAATCGGGGACGGTTTCGGTGGTGGATATCGTGGGGCGGAAGGTGACGAAAGAGATTGAGACGGGGCTGCACCCGAGTGCGTTGGCTTTGCGCGGAGATCGGCTGTACGTGGCGAATGCGAATAGCGATTCGGTAACGGTGATTGATACAACTAGCGACCGGGTGGTGACGACTTTCGCGGCGCGGATAACGCCAAAGGCACCGGTGGGCAGTGCGCCGAACGCGTTGGCGGTGAGCCAAGACGGCAAGACGCTTTATGTGGCGAATGGGGCCGATAACGCGGTGGCGATTCTGGACACGGCCAGCGGGAAGACGCGAGGATTTGTGCCGACGGGGTGGTATCCGACGGCGGTCGTTTTGTCGGCGGACGAGAAGGAGATTCTGGTGGCGAGCGGGTACGGCGTGGGTTCGTTGCCGCCGTCGTATAAGAACCGAAAGGGGCTGATCACGATTGTCGAGCAGCCGACGGAGCGGCAGTTGGCGAGTTGGACGAAGGCCGTACGGCGGGACGATACCGGGGAGTTGACCCGGGGCATGAAGGGCAAGATTGCTCCGGTGCGGCATGTGTTCTACGTGATTAAAGAGAATCGGACGTACGACCAGATTTTCGGGGATTTGCCGCAAGGGAATGGGGATGCGAAGTTGGTGCACTTTGGCCGGGAGGTGACGCCAAACCATCATAAGTTGGCCGAGGAGTATGTGCTGCTCGACAACTTCTATACCCCGGCCGACCAGTCGGCGCTGGGCCATCGGTGGTGCACGCAGGGCTACGCCAGCGACTGGGTGCACAAGTACAGCAACGGGCGGAACGATCAGAACCCGATGTTGTTTGCGCCGAACGACTTTTTGTGGGACGCGGCGAAGGTGCATGGGGTGACGGTGCGGAGTTATGGGGAGCGGGGGCTGAACACGATTGTGCCGGCGAAGGCGAGTTGGGGGGATGTTTATCGGGACTGGAAGAACGGGACGAGGAACGTGAAGATTACGCCTCGGGCGCAGATTGTGGGCTTGCGGGATGTGTATTCGCCGAACGTGCCGGCGTATGGATTGGTGATTCCGGATCAGGTTCGTGTGGACCGGTTTCTCGAAGAGTTTCGGGAGTTTGAAAAGAACGGGAATCTGCCGCGGTTAAACGTAATTTTGCTGCCGCAGGACCATACGAGCGGGACGTCGCCGGGGTTTCCGACGCCGCGGGCGATGGTGGCGGATAACGACCTGGCGTTGGGGCGTTTGGTGGAGGCGATTTCGAAGAGCCGGTACTGGAAGGACTCCGTTATATTCGTTACCGAGGACGACGCGCAGAGCGGCCTGGACCATGTGGACGGGCATCGAACGATCGGCATGGTAATTGGGCCGTGGGTGAAGCGAAAGGTGGTGGATTCGACGTTCTACACGACGATCCATATGTACCGGACGATTCAGCATCTGCTGGGATTGCCGCCGCAGAACCAGTTTGACTTGGCGGCGGAACCGATGTTTCCGGTGTTTAGTGGGAAAGCGGATTTGACGCCGTATGTTGCCGAGAAGAACCGGATTCCGCTGGATGAGATGAATCCGCCGTTGTCGGGGTTACAGGGGGAGGAGAAGGAGATGGCGGAGGCGTCGTTGCGGATGGACTTCAGCGAGCCGGACGAGGCACCGGCGGAATTGTTAGACCGGGTGATTTGGCATTCGGTAAAGGGTTGGGCCACGCCGTACCCGAGAGGCGGAAAGCCAGTGAGCAATCGGGCACAATAGGAGCATGATTTTGATTCTGGCAGCGGCGAGCTTGTTAGTTACTCCGGAGTGGTTGCAGGAGGAGCAGAAGAAGGGCGATGTAGTGATTCTGCACGCGGGATCGGCGAAGGACTATGCAGAAGGGCATATAGCGGGGGCGAGGCTGGTGACGTTGGTGGATGTGTCGAAGCCGGAATCGAAGTTGCGTTTGGAGATGCCATCGGCGGAATTGATGCGGGAGCGGATGAGGCAATGGGGGGTTGGCGACAAGACGCGGGTGGTGGTGTACGCCGGGAGTGCCTCCGTGCAGACGGCGACGCGTGTTTGGTTCACTTTTGAATATTGGAGCTTGTCTGCTTCGTTCCCTCCGTGCCAACATAACTGAGACACTTTTCGTTCCCTAATTACACAGCAGGGCGGGAAGGATTCTTCCCCATGAACAAACAGAAATCTCTTGACTCCATCCCCGCGCCGTCCTCCCCCCATCCCAATCCCGAAGTCGTTGCCCAAGCCCAGCGCCGACGCTTCACCGCCGAATACAAACTCCGCATCCTCACCGAAGCCGATCAGGCCAAAGGCGTCGGCGGCGTCGGTGCTCTCCTCCGTCGCGAAGGGCTCTATTCCTCGCTGCTGACCGACTGGCGCCGCGAACGCAACGCCGCCAACCTCCAAGCCCTCGCCCCACAAAAGCGCGGCCCCAAATCCCAGATCAATCCCTTCGCCACAGAACTCGAACAACTGCGCCGCGAAAATCAACGCCTCGCCGAAGAGCTGCGCAAAGCCGAAATCGTCATCGATATCCAAAAAAAAGTGGCCGCACTCTTGGGGCAGATCAATCCGTCCCCCAGCCCAGAAGGGAGACGCTAATGAACGCCGTCGCCATACTCGCCCCAACCGTCGGCATCGCCGCCGCCTGTGACTTTCTCGATGTCCCCCGGGCCTCCTACTATCGCCAGCACCCTTTACTCGGACCAGCGCCGCTGCCGCTCTTCCAACCGCTGCTGATCGCCCCCACCGTCCCTGCCAGAGCGCTCCGCCCCGACGAACGCCAAGCCGTCCGCGACCTGCTCAATTCCCCCCGCTTCCAGGACGTTTCGCCAGCCGCCATCCAAGCCACGTTGCTTGATGAAGGCCAGTATTTATGCTCTACGCGCACCATGTATCGCCTCCTCGAAGCCGATGGAGCAACCCGCGAACGGCGCGACCAATGCGTCCATCCGCCTTATCAGAAACCGGAACTCCTAGCCACCGCCCCCAATCAACTTTGGAGCTGGGACATCACCAAACTCCGCGGCCCGGTTAAGTGGACCTACTTCTATCTCTACGTCATCCTGGACGTCTTTAGCCGTTACGTTGTCGGCTGGATGTTGGCATCGCGCGAGAGTGCGGAGCTGGCCGCCCGGCTCATCGCCGACACGTGCAAGAAGCAGAAGATCCAGCTAGCGGGAGTTCACTGAGAGTCCGCGTTTTGTGCTGGTTGGCTGATGAGGATGTTCAATGGGCACAAGGGGGTTAGCGCATTTTTCTCGTGGGCGATGCGTATTCCCCTGTATTTAAGATCGATAGTTCTGGAATTTGCACAATCCATTTGCATATAGAGACTTAGCTATACAATACTTGTATTACCCTATATGGCCTCGCTCGGCGCCAAGAAGAAAGCCAACACTCTCTACTACTACG
>JANXMS010000004.1 GCA_025354525.1 Acidobacteriota bacterium | reverse complement strand
ACTGTTCGCCATGAAACGCTCGCGACTGCTATCGGAAGACTACCAGACTTTGTGAAACATTTCTACACCTTTTTGTTGTGGACGCCCCGGCGGAATCCGTCGAGCGAAGCCAGAGAGGCCGCTCGCCGCTAATCAATTACTGACATAATTTCGCCTTCCTTAGATATGGCCTACCCATTTCCCGCTTTCGACTTTACGCAAATCCTGCTTTGGACCGAATCTTTCGTTCCCGAGCGAACGGAGGATCCGCTTTCCGAGGATGAAGAACTTGTGCGCCTCGGTCTGCTGTCCGTTGTTGATTTAGCGCCAAGCTCGCGTATGCGCGGAATGTGGGCGCTAAATTTTGTCCGGTCCCTGTCTGCCGTTGACCTGGACGCGGCGATTCGCCGCATCCGGAGGCTCATGGAAGAGACCAAGCGAAAAATTAAAGAGGTCGGGCCGACTCCCCGCCGCTACTTTCAAATGGGACCGACTTTGGAGTCTCCGCTCCCGTTTTCCCCCAGCTTTTCGCTTGGCGCGCGCGCCGCTTGGACCGCCGATCAAAGCAGGCCCTGCCTCACCAAATCCGCCGCTCGTATCACCGCCTGTGGTGCCGAATTACTGCGAAAACGGGCGTGGGCCGCCTACTACCCAGGGTGGCAGGTGGAGGCTGCCGGGGTGCCGCTTACCCTCGGCGATCAATCGATCGAAATCGTCGTGCTCGATTCCGGTGCCGACGTCTATCATCCCGCCCTTGGCGGTTGGATTTTGCCGTTCTCGTCGACTCCGCTGGAGGACATCGCCGGCCATGGCTCGCACGTAGTTTCCACGATCTGCGGCCAAGCCTGGGGGACGCCTCCGTCGGCCGCGATGCAATTGGCCGACGATTACGAAGTCGATTTCATTCCCAGTGGCGTTTTGCCGAAGAACCCGATCCGATTGGGCAACGTCGCCAAGGCGGATCCGGTGGTGGGCGACGAGGGAGCAAGCGCGTTTGAGGTCGACTGGATCCTCTACATACAAGCGCTCAATGATCTCGTGACTCCGGGTTCGGCCAACGCGCGATTACTGAATCTGAGTCTGGGCGGGCCGGAGCCGTCGCTGCTCGAACAGAACATCCTCGCCCAGATCGCGAAGGCGAAGTCGCTCGTGGTCGCCGCCGCTGGGAACCACCGGCTGGGCGATTCGTTTACCCGCGTGCTCTATCCGGCTGGTTACCCGGAATGCATTTCGGTGGGTGCTTCGAGCCGGGATCTGAATCAAGTGAATAGCTTCCCGTACGTGCCCTGGGATCGGAGCAATGATGGCCTAACGGACGAACGGATTTCCGTTGGGCGATCGGCGGTGGATGTCTACGCTCCGGGCCGCAATATCGTGGGTGCTATGCCCGTCTCGCTATTGAACCAATCGCGCCCGTTTGGATTTAAGTCCGGCACGTCGATGGCGACCGCCTTCGCCACCGGCATCTTCGGCGTCCGTCTATCCCGCGTTCCCGCAACGCTAAAGCCGTTCTATGAGGACGCGGTGACTGCGTGTAATGACAAGCTTCCGGATCTTGCCAATCGGGGGGGCCATATGGTCGCCGTGGCGAACTTCATAGGCCCCTAAGCGTCGGGGTTACGGCGCGCTGGGCCTTCCCATTCCGTCCTCTCCGTCTTGCCCTCCGCGCCCGCCCACGGCGCTGGGCAGCAGGTTATTCGGCAGTCCGCTCGCCAAGGCCGCATTTACGTACATGTCGTAGAGCCCGAATAGAAACTTCCGCTGGGCGGAGATGCGCTTGGCGCGGGTCAACATCTCCTCCACCGCGCACATGCCCTCGGCTCCGGTGGACTCGGTCGCCTCGGCGAGCAAAGTCTTCATCATGCAACGCAGGTTGGTTTCCAGGGCCGGGGAAGGCTTGGCGGCGCAACCGCATTCGGTTTTGGCCTTGATCTCGGCGATGGCTTTTTCCCGCTGGGAGTCATCCATCCGCACGCCTTGGCAGGGGTCGAGCAGCCACTTGACGTGGTTGATCGCTGCCGCTCCAATTGCGGGAAAGGCGACCATGATCGCGTTGTCGTTTGCCACCAGTGCCTTCAAAAGCCTCTCTGTGGCTGTGTTAAGCGGGTTAGGGCGCGTGCCCATCGCCAACGCGGCTAAGAGGACCTCCAAATCTTCACTACATTTACACATTCTGTATCTCCTCGCGGGCCATTCCATTTACTCCACGCGCATCCGGGCGGCGGTCACCCGCCGAGCAATCGGTCCGCGGGTCAAATACTGCCGCTTCTCTTCTTTCGTCCAATCTCCGGCCAGCTTTTTCCAGGCTTCGTGAACAGCTGGGCCGTTTACCGCGCCCGCCGCTGCCCGCAGGAGTTGGACGTAAAAAACGTTATTCCGAGACTGGCTTTTCTCGAACGCCTCCAGAGCCTCGGCTAACTCCGGCATCGCCAGCGATGGCTTGCCGATGTCCAGATAGGCCTGGGCCAATCCGTATTGCACCGGTGCGAGGAAGCTGGCGCTTTTCACGGCAATCAACTCCCGTTTTACCTCGAGGCATACGCGCAGTGCTTCGGCGCTCGTCTCCGGCTTCGACGCCAGGCGCAGGCATAGCTGCTGTCGCACTTCGTTCCGTTGGGGCCCTTCGACGGCTGCTTCCGCCACCGCCCGTTCGACCAATCGGTTCGCAATTTCCTCTCGCCCCGCCTCCCCCTCCGTCGCCGCCAGAGCGATCAACCCCTGGGTACGAATGGCTGCGCTCTTCAGCGCCGGGTCGGCGATCAGGCGCTCCAACACCTCCCGCGATTCTTGCGTCTTGCCTTGAGCCCGTAGCGCGTTCCCCAACGCCACACGACACTGGAAGTAGTGCACCGGAAACTCTTTTTCCTTGCCCTCGCGCTCGTACTCGGCCATAATTGCCTTCATCACTCGAATGGCCTCCGGAAACTGGCCCAGTTGCTTCAGCAACTCTCCCTGGAGCTGTCGGGCTCGCCGCCGTACCCGCTCGTATCCGGCGTCCTGAGCCGCTTCGGCGGTCTTCTTATAAAGCGCGAGCGCCACGTCCAGCTCCTGCGAAGAGTAGAAAGCGTCGGCTCGGATCCGCGAACACTCCAGCACGTGCATCCGATAGCGGTTCGTTGCAAAAAACGGCTCCACCTCGTCGAGGGTAGCCAAGGCTTCCGCCTTACGTCCGCTGCTCAACGCCGCCGCCCACGCCAAACCCAGTCGCGCCCGCTTCTCCCAATAAATCGACCCTGCGCTTTTGGCCGCCGCTTCGGCCTCGCGGTAGTGCCTTTCGGCTTCGGGAATCTGCTCCTTAACGAGGTAGGCTAGGCCAAGATCGACCAAGCCCGCCGCCGCCTGCCCCTCCAGGCCCGCCGCCCGTGCCAAGGCGACTCCCGACTTTGCCAACTGCTCCGCTTGGCCGTAGTCGGCGTTCATAACTTCCATAACGGCGCGGGTCAAGAGCAGACGCGCCCGCATGCCTTCCGTTAAAGCCGTCGGCGAAATTGCCTCGGCCTTGGTCAACAGCTCCTTGGCCACTTTGGCGGAAAGGAATTGCTGTCCCATCGCCCGTTGGATCAAGGTCAATGCCAGCCCCTCATCGTTCAACCCGCGTCGATAGGCCGTTTCTGCTTGGTCGTAATATTTCGCTGCCCGGCCGGGCTGCAACTGCTGATCGGCCAACCCGGCCAACCGGAGTAGCGCCGCCGGCTGACCCGGTAGTTCGGCCAACACCTGGAGGTAGGTCGCCTCGGCGGCGGCGATGTGCTCGGCGCTGTCCTGCGCCCGGGCCAAGTCCAAGTGAGGTTGGGGGGCCGCCGGAGCGAAGGGAGAGCCGATTCGAGCCGCCAGCGTCGCCTCCGCCGTGTTGAAGTCGCGCAGCACCATCGCCCGGGTACCGTCGTGCAACCGCCGCCGATCCAGGTTCCCCCAGGTGCCTTGTTGTTCGGCTCGTAAGAGTTGCTCCTGGGCTTGCCGCGGTTGGTCCAGTCGCCAGTATGCTTCGGCAAGACGCAGGCGGATCGGCGCATACCGGTCATCTTTTTCAGCGGCTAACTCCAGCATCCGCGCCGCGCGGGCGTAGGTGCCATCCGCGAGCGCCGCCACGCCCGTCGCGTAGTAATTTGCGGCGGCTGGGGCTGGACCCTCTTCGCCCAACCATCGGCCTCCGACTAAACCGATGGCCACCGAGAGGACGGCCACGAGGGCGACCGTGCCCATCCGCCAACTCTTCTTGACGCGGAACCAGGGCAGCGAATACCGGCTCGCAAGGCTCTTCATGACGCCGCTGGCTTCGGCGAATCGATCCTGCGGTTCATGCTCCAGACAGCGCAGGATGACCGATTCCCACTTACTATCCATGTCCGGCGCGAGGGCTCGCGGCCGCTTCGGCTTCTCGCGCAAACGGCGGACGGCGACTTGCAACGGCGAGTCGCCCGGGTAGGGCGGGGAACCGGTGGCCATCTCGTACATGACGAGTCCGAGGGCGTAGATATCGGCGGCCGGGCCGACGGGTCGGCTTTCGAGCTGTTCGGGGGCCATGAAGGCCGGCGTACCGGCACCCATGCCGGTGGCGGTTTCGTCGCCCGACGGTTGGGTGCTGCGCGCGAGCCCGAAATCGGTAACGACGACGCGCGTGCCGCCGTCGCGCTCGGTGGTCAAAAATACGTTGGCACCTTTAAAATCGCGATGGACAACCCCGGCCCGATGGGCGGCTGTGAGCGCCGCGACCATCTGGTCAATGAGCGGGCGGGCTTCGGCGAGCGTCAACCGCTTCTGGCGGCGCAGGAAGTGGGCCAGCGTCTCTCCTTCGAGAAACTCCATCGTCAGAAAGCCGAACTTGTCGGTCCGCACGTAGTCGAAAACGCGGCAAACGTTGGGATGGGTCACCTGACGGGCGAGGAGGACTTCACGGCGAAAGCGTTCTTCCATCCGCGGTTCGCCGACGATTTCGGGCCGGATGGTTTTGAGGGCGACGGTTTGATCGAGCAGTTCGTCGTGAGCTTCGTACACTTCGCCCATACCGCCCCGGCCGACAAGCCGGACGATGCGAAATCGGCCCGCCAGAAGGTCGCCGGGCTCGCAAGAGCGGGGCCCTTCGGCAGCGTCGGTCAGTATTCCCGGCAGCACGGGAATGTTGTCGATGAAGGCCGTCGAGCGTGTGCCGAAGCCGAGCAGTCGCAGCACCTCGTGGCGGATGGCCTCGTCGTCGGGGCACTCGCGGTTCAGGAACTCGGCCCATTCGGACTCCGGTAGCTCCGCCGCGGCCCCGAACAGCGCTTTCACGCGTTCCCACCGCTCAGGCTCCCACGGCATGAGCCTCTCCGGCGGGTCTCGACAGTTCGGCTTCGAGCCAGGCACGGGCCACCATCCAATCTCTCTTTACGGTTCTCTCTGATAGGTTCATGGTGGCTGCGGTCTCTTCAACGCTCAGCCCTCCGAAGAATCGCAATTCTACGATTTGTGCTTGTCGGGCGTCTATCTTAGCAAGGCGTTGTAACGCCTGATCGAGGGCCAAAAAAGTTGCCGAACTGTTTTCAACGCGCAGGAGGTCGTCGCTCCATTCCACTTTGTGCTGGTCCGGCCCGCCGCGTTTGGCCGCCTGATGCTCGCGCGAATAGTCGATCAGGATGTTCCGCATCAGCTTGGCGGCGGTGGCGTAGAAATGGCGGCGATTTTCCCAGGGGATTCGCTGCGTTCCAGCCAGGCGGCAATAGGCTTCGTTGACGAGGGCCGAGGGCTGCAGGGTGTGATCCTGGCGTTCACGGCGCATGGCTTGCGTTGCGAGCCGCTTGAGTTCGCCATAGACGAGCTCAAGAAGGCGATTTTCGGAGACTTTGTCTCCTTGCGCTACGCGGCCCAGCAACTGCGTTACTTCAGTTGATTCCATGGCAATAGAGGTTCGGCCTAGAGCTTATCACAGCGCTACGGCAAGCTAGTGTCTACTTGCAATAGAACATTTTAGTTCAATGCGCCGGGTCTAATCCCCCCGCCTTTCAGCCACAGTATTGCAAAATAGATCGATGGCCGAGTATTGACGGAGTGCCCATGCGGTTTATGACCTGAAGTACCACGTGGTGTGGATTACGAAGTACCGCTACAAAGTATTGACTGGTCGAGTCGCTGAACGAACGCGAGATTTGATCCGGCAGATTTGCGAAACCAGAGATGTGACCATCGTGCGGGGTTCGGTATCGCCGGACCACATTCACATGCTGCTATCGGCACCAGCGGATTTGTCACCAGCGAAGCTAGTGCAGTACATCAAAGGCCGATCATCCCGGCGGATTCAAGACGAGTTTCCGGAGATACGAAAACGATACTGGGGTCAGCACTTGTGGGCGCGAGGGTACTTCTGTGCGACGGTGGGCGCCGTGGATGAGGAGACGATCAAGAAGTACATCGAGAACCAGCAATGGGACCAGGATGACCAAGGATTCAAAATCACAATGCCGACCGATTGAGAACGTGGCCGCAAACGCCGAGATCTGGAGCGGCTTCAGCCGCGTCCTGCGACTTTCAGTCGCCTGCCAACCCCACGGCCTTGAGGCGGTGGTTGGTGTGCCCAGCATGGGCAGAATCTAGTTGAAGGAGGGAAATCAACCGGGGCCGATGAGGGCAACCGTAGTGAAGCGCAAGGCGTAGCCGCGAGGTGAAGCTTGTGGTGGACCCCAAAAACTAGACACAAAAATGGTTATTGCTTAAGTGTAGGAGGGCATTGAAAATGAAGGAGAATCAATGCCTCGAACACGCAAGACTCACTCGCCGGCTTTGAAAGCTAAGGTGGCGGTGGAAGCC
>JANXMS010000598.1 GCA_025354525.1 Acidobacteriota bacterium | reverse complement strand
CCAGTGCCCGAGCGATTGGCTTCCTTTCGCAATCGAGATCGACTTGCCATCCACCCCGGCCAGCAACAAACGACCGAGATGGGTCGTCATCCCTTCCGCCGCCACCGACACACAGTGCACAGGCTCTGTGGATTCAGGCTCATCGGCTCCACACGCCAAGACCCGAGCGACCGGCTTCCTTTCGCAATCGAGATCGGCTTGCCATCCACCCGAGCCAGCAACAGACAACCGAGATGGGTCGTCATCCCTTCCGCCGCCACCGACACACAGTGCACAGGTTCTGTGGATTCAGGCTCATCGGCTCCACACGTCGAGTATTTCCGCTGGCGGATTTTCAAGGATATCGCGAGCCAAGGCCCGAGCGATTGGCTTCGTTTCAAAATCGAGATACTCAGCCGGCGACTTGCCATCCACCCGGGCCAGTAACAGACAACCGAGATGGGTCGTCACCCCTTCCGCCGCTACCACTCGGCAAGCGTTCTCCCAGAAAGCGGCTGCAACCGCGCGGTAGCGGCTTGCCCACTGCGGTCGACGCAAGGATTTGAGAAGTAGGTGATTGAACAGGAACGCGGCGTCAAACGCCGGGTCGCCAAAGTGAACCACCTCGTAGTCAATGAGCACCGGCTTCCCGGCAGCAATAAGGATGTTCTTCGGTGACCAATCTCCGTGAACCAGGCTGACTGCGTTCCAGCGACAACGGTCGATCGAACGGCGAAAATGCGAGGCTAAGTCCGGGTGTTGTGCGGCGGTATATTGATAGTAGGGGTCCAGCCGCAACTCGTTAAAAACTCGCTGGTCACCGTAGCGTTCCCGCCATTGGCCGCTCGTCGTAGCCTGCACTTGGTGGGCCAGCAGGGCACCAACCGCTGCGCCAATTCTGGGTTCGATTTCTCCGCCCAGCAGCAGCGTCTTCCAGTCGGTGGCCTCCATCGGCGCGGCCTCCATGGCGTAGATGTAGTTTTCTTTATCAATAAAGCAGACGGCGGGAACAGCGCCAAGCGGAAGGTACGAGGCGATGTCCTGCATGGCGGAGGCTTCGCGAAGAGTACGGGCCGGATCGGAGTACCAGGGTGCAGCGACGTTAAGGCGTTCCAAAGCCTGCTTGACGACGAGACGACCACGAGCTGTTTCGGCCAGTAAAACGGTGTTCGACACGCCGCCCCCAAGCGGGCGCACCGACCCTGTGACTTCGAAGTCACGCCCTTTCAGGTATTCAATTGCGTTGCCGACGTCGAGGAGAAGCAAGGGCCAGAATATCAGCTATCCGCGGGAAAAGGCCTTGAAGATTCCCGTAAGGCTCCCCGAGAAGACGCCGCTTGCCGCCGATTTCTTTGGCGCTTCCGACTCTTTGCCGGTCTTGCCGAGGAGGGCTTGCGATAGCGCGAAGACACTCTTGCCAAACGTTGTCGTAACAGGAATCACTTTGCCCTCAAGAAGCGCCCTCTGAACATTTTCATAGTCGCTGGGAACCGAGTGGTAAACGTCCGTGTGCAGTGCCATCTCGATCATCTCTTTCGAAAGGCCGGCCTCTTTGTTGAAGCGGTTGACCACGAGTTTCAGCTTGCGCCTTCGGACCCCGGCGTTTTCGAGGTACTGCAATCCGCGAGAGGTCGCCTGAAGGGCGGGTAATTCGTTGGTGGTGACGATGAGGACTTCGTCGGCGGCTTTGGCGATCGAAACCGTCCAATCTCCGTAGATCGACCCCACGTCGATGATGACGTGTTCGTAGAGTCGGCGGGCGAACTCGATCACCGGCAAGGCAGATTCAAGCCCGTGAATGCTATCGACCGGATTCTCAGGCGGCAAGAGAACATCGACGCCCTGGCTCTGAGTGACCAGGCCCTTCCACAGGTCGGCGTCTAGGCTGGAGGCATGGTGGAGGGCGTCCATGAAGCTGTAGGTGGACTTCAGCTTCAAAAGGAATGAGATCGTACCCGTCAGGGGATCGAGGTCGGCGAGGAGTACCCGGCCACCGCTGATTTTTTTGTGATGGACAGCTAGGTTGGAGGCTAGCGTCGTGGCTCCGCAGGCACCTTTGGCAGGGATGAGTGCCGTTACCCGACCACGTTCGGCGCTCAGAGACGGGTTCAACCGGCTCAGCTTCTCCAGCACCTGACGCAATTGCTCCTGACTGAACGGCCGCATCAGAAACTCCTGGGCACCCTGGCGCAGGAACTGGAGAATGAGATTCGGATTCGCTTCTTCGACCAGGACGACGATTTGCAGGTCGGCTTTGCGTCCGATCAACGCCGCAATCGTCGACATCGCCTGTTGACGATCACTCAATACATCAAGGAAGCAGATGTTCGACGAGCTGTTCATCGGCAGATCTAAAATATTTTGGGCCGTGGGATACCCACCCAGCTCAACCAGTGACGCGTCGGCCATCTCGTTGGAAATCAGAGGTAGTAGTTCCGCTACGTACTTCCGGCTAGGGCTGATTACGATTACTTGCCAGTTGTCCTTGCGCAAACGCGATTCACCTATGAAGATTGATCGGCGGATCGCGGCAAAAACATGAGGCCAAATTGGCCGGATCAACAATCCTATTTGACCTAATACCCGTCAGCCAGTGGTCGATATGCCCCAGCAAGAGGAGTAATCCCCGCCACAGGGGTAACAACATGGAACAAAATCTAATCAAGAAGACCGTCCTGCTTTGCGAGACGCAACCGGTGACCGCCGAAGGTGTTCGCGCCCTGTTGGCCGGTTGCGCTGATCTCGAATACATCGGTCGCACCGAGACGCTTGCCGGCGTCAGCGAGATCATTCGGCAGCAACGCCCGAACGTCGTTCTTATCGATAAGTCCCTGGGGATTCACTCGGTTCTGGAGTGGCTCACCTATGCCAAGGGAACACTTCCACTCCAGACGGAGGTGATTGTCTGGGGCGTTTCCATCACCGAGGCGGAGTCGCTTCGCTTCTTGCAGTCGGGGGCGCGCGGCATTTTACGCAAGACCTCCGATGCCGAGACTGTGATCGCTTGCATTCGCGCCGTATCGAACGGAAACAGTTGGATGGCCGATTCCATTTTCCGGGACTCGGGTCGGCAAGAGCGCTACGCTCGCAGCGAACTGACGCCAAGGGAACAACAAGTGATGGAGCTGGTCGAGCAGGGCATGAAGAACAAAGAGATCGCCCGCGAGCTGGGAATCCGGCCGGGGACGGTAAAGATCCACCTGAAGCACATTTTCGAAAAGACGGGCGTTCGTGGCCGTTACGGCTTGGCCCTGTCCGTGATGCGCCAAAGGGGAGAGACCGAACTCGCCAATGCCTCCTGAGCCTGTTTACAGGGGGCCGCATCCACCGCATGATATTCTGCTAAGGGTGCGGTCTCTGTTTCATTTAGCTCCCATGGCGGTCCTCTTTTCGCTCGTCTCTGCCACCGCGCAGTCACCGCCTCCATTGGTTCAGATCCTGGAATCGGAGATGCAGCGGAATTTCGTCGCAATGAAGGTGAAGGGCGAGCCAGCGCCCTACTTTCTTGCGTATGCGGTGACGCAACAAGAAGCCCATTTGCTGGCCGCGACAAGCGGAATGTTAGCGTCGAAGGACTATTCGAAGTCGCGGTCCCTGGACGTGACGGTGCGGGTCGGTACGCCGCAACTGGACAACTATCACCGCGTCGGTCGCGAGTTCGCTACGTTCACCAACGGATCGATCCTCTCCTTAGACGACAACCCGAACGCCTTGAAGCGTCGAATTTGGATGGACACCGACGGGGTTTACCGGGCGGCGTCTCAGCGCTTGCTGAACATCAAAACGAACAAAGAGGTAAAGGTAGCGGCCAAAGACCTGTCCGACGATTTCTCGCCGAGCGAAGCCGTCGTTGCTTTTAAGCCGACCCCGGAGCTGCGTTTTGACGGCGACAAATGGGCGGGGCGGGCCCGGCAGTGGTCCAAACGATTCGCTGAATATTCTGACATTCTGAGTTCAAGCGTTACGGTGGTGGCACAGCGGGAAGTAAAGACCTTTGTCAACACGGACGGCACACGCCTGCAACACGGTCGGACGTTCGCGCGGATTCTGATCGTTGCCCGGTCGAAGGCGTCGGATGGCATGGACCTTTCTACTTCAGAGACGATTGAGGCCGACGACCCAGCGCGTCTGCCTTCAGACAAGGTGGTCGAGGCGGCCGTGGACCGCGTGGCAAAGGACCTTCGGGGGCTCCTTCGCGCTGACGAGGTCGACCCCTTTGTCGGGCCTGCGATCCTCTCCGGGCGAGCGGCGGGCGTATTCTTCCACGAGATCTTCGGGCACCGGATTGAGGGTCATCGTCAGAAGGATGAGACTGAGGGTCAGACGTTTACCAAAAGTGTGAATGGCCCGGTGCTGCCTTCGTTCCTCTCGGTAATTTTCGATCCGACGGCGAAACGGCTGGCCGATACGGATCTTTATGGTTGGTTTGATTTTGACGACGAAGGCGTGGCGGCTCGGCGGGTTCCGGTAGTGGAGGATGGAATTCTGAAGACGTTTCTGATGAGCCGTTCGCCTATCGCCGGGTTTAGCCGTTCGAACGGCCACGGTCGGCGGCAGGCGGGGGCGGAGATTGTTTCCCGGCAGAGCAATTTGATTGTGTCGTCGAAAAACAGTGTGTCGGACGCGAAATTGCGGGAGATGCTGATTGAAGAGATCAAGAAGCAGAACAAGCCGTATGGTTTGTTCTTTGAGAGCGTAACCGGTGGCTATACGACGACTGGTCGGGCTGGTTTGCAAGCCTTCACGGTGATCCCGCTTGTGGTGTACCGAGTCTTCCCAGATGGCAAACCAGATGAACTAGTGCGCGGGGCCGATATCGTCGGTACTCCGCTGGCGAGCTTCGGCAAAATCGTAGCGACCGGAAATCAGCCGCAGGTGTTCAACGGATATTGCGGGGCCGAAAGTGGGAGTGTGCCGGTTTCGGCGATCTCTCCGGCGCTGTTGGTTTCTGAGATTGAGGTACAGAAGAAGAATCGTTCCCAGGAGCGGCCTCCTCTGCTCGGACGTCCCACCCCTTCGAATGGCGGTGGACTATGATGAACCGGCGAACGTTCATGCTCCTGATCGGGGCGGCGTCGGCAGCGTCGAGTCAGACAAAGCTGGACGATCCCATCCTTGAGGCCATGCGAGACGAATTGGATCGTTCCCTGCGCTTACGCATCGCTGGTGAGACGCCCTATTACATCGAGTATGCGGTGGAACAAGGAACCAACCTGAACTGCTCGGCGACGCTGGGCGGTCTCTTACTGTCGCGAACCTCTTCCTATCGTGTGCCGCGAGTGCAGGTTCGCGTGGGCAACTACGATTTCGACAACACCAACTGCGTCTACACCGGCATGGTGCGTGGTGCCCGGTTCGATAACGAAAGCTGGCCCCTGGAGGCCGACAACAACCAGATACGGCAGGACCTTTGGCTGGCGACGGACCGGAGTTACAAGGCGGCAGTCGAGACGCTTTCGCTGAAGCGGGCCGCGCTTAAGAATGTAACTCAGGCCGAGAAGTTGAACGACTTCGCCAAGCAAGCTCCGGTTGTGAAGATTCTTCCGGTACCGAAGATCAAGCTCGATGAGAAGCGGGGCAATGACCGGGTGCGGAATCTCTCCGCGCTCTTCACCGCCTATCCGAAAATCCTGGACTCGCGAGTAGAGTACGAAGAGGGTTTGGCGACCGCCTACTTTGGAAACACGGAAGGGACCTTTTACCGAGCACCTGAGAATATCGTAAACCTGCGCGTGCGGGCCGAGGCCTTGGCCGCAGACGGGACGCCGTTGCGCGACTACCTGACGTGTCACGCTTTCGAGGCAACGGGCCTTCCGTCGGACGCTCAGTTGATAGCGGCGGTTCATGAGATGGCCAAGCGTTTGACGGCATTGTGTGACGCTCCGCTAGGGGAGAGCTACAGCGGTCCGGTGCTGTTTGAGAATGAGGCGGCTGGGCAACTATTGGCGCAACTTTTCGGCGGCAATCTGACACCGTTACGGGCACCGATTTCTGAGCCCGGGCGTCCGGTGAACCTGGCCCCGTCGGATCTGGAGGGCCGGATTGGTTCGCGGATCATGCCGGAGTATTTCGAGGTCACCGACGACCCGTTTGCGAAAGATGCGCAAGGCAGGCGGCTGTTTGGTTACTATGAGATCGACATGGAAGGGGTGGTTCCGCTGGTGCTACCGATTGTGAGCAAAGGGACGTTGAAGAATTTCTTTTTGACGCGGCAGCCGGTGCGAGGGTTTGAGGGTTCAAACGGTCGGGCGCGCCTACCGGGATCGTTCGGCGCGAGTTCGGCCCTGTTGAGCAATCTGATCGTCAAGGCAACTGAAAGTGTCCCGTTGGCGCAGCTTAAGGTAAAGCTATTGGAGACCGTAAAGCAGCGGAACAAGGCCTATGGGATTATCGTCCGGAAGATGGACTTCCCCAGTTCGGCCAGTATGGGCGAGTTTCGGCGATTGGCTTCGATGCTGCAGGCTGGGGGCGGGAATCGCCCGGTCGCCCTTCCTTTGGCGACCTACAAGGTCTATCCAGACGGTCGAGAGGAGTTGATCCGGGGCATGCGGATCCGGGGATTGGCGGTTCGAGCGCTGCGTGACATTTTGGCGGCCAGCACAGAGACCCATCGGTTCGACATACTTGTGAACACCTATCCGTTCGCGTTAATGGGCGCGGGAGGGTTTGTGACGGGAGCAACTGTGGTCAGTCCGTCGCTTTTGTTCGATGAGGTCGACATGGACCGTCCTCAGGAAGAGCGCCCGAGTGCGCCGGTCGTGCCGCCGCCGCCGATTGAAACCGGCGATTAGTTCGGCGTTATGGGTCTGCTGAGCCGTTCCATATTTCGCGAGATTCTTGCTGGTGCCGGATTGGGCACGTTGTTGTTCAGCTTCGTGTTGTTCCTGCAGCGAATCAGCTTGCTGTCGGAGCAGCTTGTGAGGGGATCGGCGAGTGCCGCAACGGTCGGGTATATCTTTCTGCTGGCACTCCCGTTCACGTTGATGATGTCGGTTCCGGTGGGGCTGCTGGTGGGGATTCTAATCGGGCTGAGCCGCATGTCCTCGGATGGGGAGATTATCGCCATGCGTGCAGCCGGAGTGCCGGGAAGGCGCGTTCTGGGCCCGGTGATGACCTTTGCGGTCCTGGGGACGTTGTTGACCGGGGCGTGCTCGTTGTACCTCACGCCGTTTTCGATTCGGGAGACGGTGGCGGTGTTCAATCGGATTTTGGCGGACCAGATGACGGCGGAGATTCAGCCGCGGGTTTTCGCCGAGCAGTTCCCGAACAAGACGATTTACATCGGCGACGTGATCCCGGGTCCGGTGGCTCGATGGCGCAACGTGTTTATCGCGGACATGACCCCTCCCGACCAACGAAAGCGGAGCACTCAGGAAGCAGCCGGGGATGCTCCGCGTATCACGATTTCGTCGGAGGCGATTGTCGTGCCCGACTCGGCGCATAACCGGATTCAACTGCACATGACGAGCGTCAGCAACCACGAGGTGGGCAAGGAAGACGGCCAATACTTCAACTCGGCGTCTCCGATGACGGACGAGATACTCGAAGCCCAGAAGCCAGCCGAGAAGCAGGCGAAAGCATATTCGGATATGGAGACGGGCCCGCTGATGATTGAGGCGAAGAAATCTCGTGAGGCCAATATTGAATTGCAGCGTCGGCTGTCGTTGCCCTTCGCCTGCTTGTTACTTGCCTTAGTAGGAATTCCGCTAGGGGTTTCGTCGCGCAAGTCGGGCAAGTCGGGCGCGTTTGTGATGACGGTGTTTTTGGCCTTTCTTTACTACATGGCGCAGGTAAGTCTGATTGGTTTGGCCAAGCAGGGGACGCTTTCGCCCGAGATGGCGGCTTGGGCTCCGAACGCTTTGTTCGCTCTGGTGGGCTTCACGTTGCTGGTCCGTTTGGAGCATCCGGGTGATCGCGACTTAATCGGAGCGATACGGGGATTGTTACTCGAGACGTTCAGTGGGATGGCGGAGCACTACCGAGAAAAGCGCGAGTTTTTGGCGCGGCGGGCACCGCGAAAAAGTATTCGATTGATGCCGCAACTGATTGATACGTATGTATTGAGCGAGTTCTTGTTCTACTTTTTCGTCTGGCTTGTCAGCTTTGTGCTGCTGACGCAGGTGTTTACGTTCTTCGAGCTTCTGAGCGATGTGATTCGGCACCAGATTCCGATGGAGAAGTCGCTGCGGTATCACCTCTTCTTATCTCCCAAGCTGATCTATGATTCGTCGCCGTTGTCGGTGCTGGTGGCGGTTTTGATCACGTTCAGCGTGATGTCGAAGCAGAACGAGGTGACGGCGTTTAAGGCGTCGGGCGTCAGTTTGTTTCGGTTGTCTGTTCCGATTCTGCTGGCGGGCATGTTGCTGAGCGGGGCGTTGTTTGCTTTTGATCACTACGTGGTTCCGGACGCTAACTTGGTGCAGGACGGTATTCGCGCGGAGATCAAGGGGAAGGCACCGCAGACCTACTTACAACCGGATCGGAAGTGGATATTTGGCAAGCATTCCCGCATTTACTACTACAAGCATTTCGAGCCGGCGGAGATGGTGATGGTGGGGGTTCATATCTACGAGCTGGACCCGAAGACGTTTCGTTTGAAGCGGCATATTTCAGCCGAGCGGGCGCATTGGGAAGCAGGGGTTTCGACGTGGGTGTTTCAGAACGGATGGGTGCGCGATATGGACGATATTCGGATCACGAAGTTTGAGGCGTTTCAGGTGAAGACCTTTCCTGAAATTGATGAGCAGCCGGACTATTTCCTGATCGAAGAGAAGCAGTACAAGCAGATGAACTTCCAGCAGTTGGACGCCTACATTCAGGACCTACGGCAGAGTGGATTCGACACGATTCGATTGCAGGTGCAGTATCACCGAAAGTTCGCGGTGCCGCTGTTTGCCTTTATTCTGGCCGTAATTGCGATCCCTTTCAGCTTTATGGGTGGACGACGAGGCGCAATGGCGAGCGTGGGGGCGAGCTTTGGGATTGCGATTGCCTACTTCTCGGTGAGTGAGCTGTTCGTGCAGATTGGGAACTTAAACCAGCTACCGGCGGCGGTGGCGGCGTGGAGCCCGGACGCGATTTTCCTATTGGCTGGCCTGTACATGATGACGCGGATGCGTTCATAGTCTAACAGCGTCGTCGCTCACGGAATTAAGATCCTCCCTCACTATTACGGGGTCGTTTCTAAAGAGTTGACCTAACCGGGAACTGGCTATGCCGCGTGGCGCGGAGCTGCGCCGCCATCTTCATGATCTACCCACAAGGCGTGCAGCTCGTTGCGTCGCGGGTCGACCGTTTGGTCGTCAGTTTTTCGTGGTTGGGCTAGGCTAGGGTCATTTTTCGCGAGAGCCGAAGGCTTAGAGCGTCTTCAAAAACTCGACCAAGGCGAGTCGGTCGACTTCGGTCAAGGCGGGTCCGACGACGCCGTTGCCTTTAGGGCCACCCTGGAACCAGTGGCCGGCGTTGCTGTTGCCGGGCAGCGTGGGATCGAACCTGGACAAGCCTTCGGCCTCGGCGGTTTCATAGCCGACTTTCTCGGGGAGGAAGGTCTTTGAGCCGAGCCAGAAGACCTTGGCTGGACGCTGTTCTTTGGAAGCCAGTAGCTCGTAAAGAGAGGGCACGGAGGCATTGTGGAGATACGGGCCGGCGGCCCAGATGCCGTTGAGGGGGCGAGCTTTGTAGATCAAGTCGTCGCGGACGGCCGGGATGCTGCCGTCGCGGAAGCCCTGCCAGGCTAGTTTTTCTTCGGTGGATAGATTGGCTTGGCGGAAGAAGCGGTCGCGGATACCTTCGGTGACCAACTTCAGGCCATTGGAGGCAGAGACGCGGCCTTGGCCGAGGGCACCGGTATCGGCGGTCCGATTCTTGTACTCGGTAGCTTGATTGGGATCGGTTCCGACTTCGGCGATGGGGATGTCGCGGAGATCGAGGAAGCGCTTGCCGGTGCTATTGGTGACCCAGTAAATCGGCTTCGGGGAGCGGAGATCGGCGATGAGTTCGTCGGTGGGCGGCAGGTGGCAGCCTTGGCATATCTTGTTGTAGAGTTCGGCACCGTGGGCGGCTTGGGTCGGGTTGATCGGGGGAAAGACGGCGGGCCAGCGGGGGGAGCGAAGCCCGGTGTAGGGGTTGTCGCCGCAGAGCAGGTCTTCGAGCTTTTTTAAGCCGGGGAGGTTGACGCTGCTAGCGAAGTCTTTGGCATCCGCGCCGTAGAGCTTAGCGGCGGCGCGGACGCCGAGAGCTTCGCCGATGTTGCGGACGAGAGGATCGGAGATGGACGAGTTGTACTGGACCCAAGTGAACCAGGAGGAGTCCCAGATCTGCGGGAACTTGACGGGGGCTTTAGAGACGGCGTAGTTGGCGTCGTTGGCCATATCGGAGGCGAAGACCTGATTGCCGATGCGGGTGAGGGCGTCGGTGCGGACGAATCCGGCGTCAAGGGTATAGATGCCAGCCTTTTCGGTGGCGGCGATTTCGGCTTTGGCGCGGGTCATGAACGCCTTGAGCGCGGCGTGCAGTTCGGCTTTTTGATCAGGGGTGGCGTTGGACCCGAGGACCTTCGCTTCGAACTTGCTGTAGCGCCAGGGGATGAGTTCCGTGAGGATCAGCGCGACACCCATAGCCTTCTGGAAGGTGGTGACCTGGATCATGGCGGGGGCACCTTCGACGCGGACCGAGTACTTGCCGTAGCGCATTTCGTTGGTATGGCACGCGGCGCAGTTGAGGCCGACGACGGGATACCGCTTGCCGGTTTCGGGGTCGGCAAAATCTTCCTGGAGGGCGAAGCCGACGGGGAGCGCTTGGGGATTCAGCGTGGACTCCGGGCTGGCTAGAAAGCCGAAGCGACCGAGGTATTCCGGCTGGACGAAGGGATCGCAGCCGAAGGGCGAGAGGCAGGGTTGCTCGAGGGCGAGGAGCCAGCGATAGGGCACCAGGCGGGTGCCTTGGGCGGTGTGGTGGTACTCGTTCCGCTGGGTGTCGGTCCAGCCTTGATCGAGCAGAACGAGTTCGCCGGGTGGTTGATAGGGCGGGGTGACGACACGGAGTTTCTTGACGGTGGGATAGGCGGCGAAGCCGACGACGACAAACAGGACCAGGACTACAATCGCTAGCTTTTTGAGCATCTAGGGAATCATGGACTTCGGGGCTGGTGGTTGTCAATCCCGGGCGGCGTGGAGGATGCGACGGGAGTCGCGGGCGGGGTCTTCCTGGGC
>JANXMS010000592.1 GCA_025354525.1 Acidobacteriota bacterium | reverse complement strand
GTTTTTGTCGGAGGCGTTGAAGTGTTTCTATAGTCCGCCGTTTTGGTACAAGATGGGGCTGCTGGTGGTGGCGACGGTTTTTGCATTTACGGTGCGGCGGAGGGTGCTGGGGAGCGAGGTGCGGCCGGTGTGGGGTTGGTTGACGGCGGTGACTTCGATGGGGCTGTGGCTGGGGGTGGGATTTGCGGGCCGTTGGATTGCGTTCTACTAAGTGGTATCTTTATTTGCGAATGCACAATTTTTCCATTTTGATGCTGTTGGTGGTGGCGGGTTCGGCGTTTGGACAGGTGCCTCGGTTATCGAATGGGAAGCCTGATTTCAACGGGGTTTGGCAGGCGGTGAGTTCCGCACATTTCGACGTGGAGCGGCACATGGCTCGGCATAGCTTGATGCTGCGGGATGGGCCGCATGGACCGCTGCCGGCGGTGGCGGTGCTGCGGTTGGGAGCCGTGGGCGCTGTGCCGGGCGGGATGGGCGTGGTGGAGGGCGGGATGATTCCGTATAAGCCCGAAGCGGCGAAACTACGGGATGAGAATCGGCGAAATTGGCTAGACCGGGATCCGGAGATCAAGTGCTATTTGCCGGGGATACCGCGGGCGACGTATATGCCGTTTCCGTTTCAGATTGTGCAGAACCAGGCGCAGTTTTTCTTTGCGTATGAGTATGCGGGAGCGGTGCGGGACATCTATTTCAAAGACCCGGGTCCGGCGGAGACGGATTCGTGGATGGGGCAATCGGTGGGCCGGTGGGAGGGGGATACGTTGGTGGTGGAGGTATCGGGCTTTAACGATCAGACTTGGTTTGACCGGGCTGGGACGCATCATAGCAGCGGGTTGAAGGTGGTGGAGCGGTATACGTATATGACGCCGAATCACATTCAGTACGAGGCGACGATGACGGACGCGGCGGTGTTTACTCGGCCGTGGAAGATTTCGCTGCCGTTGTATCGGCGGATGGAGAAAGACGCGCGGCTGATGGATTTTAAGTGCGTTGAGTTTGTGGAAGAGTTGGTGTTTGGCGAGCATCGGCGGAAGCCGTTGCCGAGGTGATTATGCACATGCGAATAGCGATGACTGTGGCGATGGCGGCGACGGTTTGGGGGGCGGAGATTCCGCGGACTCCGGACGGGAAGCCGGACCTTTCGGGCACGTATGATATTGCGACGCTGACGCCGCTGACGCGGCCGGCGAGCCTGGGCGAACGGCAGTCGTTGACGGACGCCGAGGCGAAGGCGGTGGCGGACCAGGCGAAGGCAGTGGCGGCGGCGAGGAACAAGGCGAGCGATCCGGATCGGAAAGCGCCGCCGACGGGCGGGGACGGGTCAGAAGGCCCGGCGGGGAATGTGGGGGGCTACAATTCGCTGTGGGTGGATCTTGGCGAGGGTGCGTTTAAGGTGGACGGGAAGTGGCGGACTTCGATACTGATTGATCCACCGAATGGGAGGATGCCGGCGGTGACGGCGGAGGCGCGGAGACTGGGGGCGGAGCGGGCGAAGATGTCGCGGCCGAATCGGGGGGACGCGTTTTGGATTACGGAAGGGATTTCGCCGGGACCGTACGACGACCCGGAGATGCGGCCGACGGCGGAGCGGTGTTTACTGTCGTTTGGGTCGGGTGGGGGGCCGCCGATGTTGCCGGTGATGTATAACAACCTGAAGCAACTGGTGCTGACGAAAGATACGCTGGTGATATTGAACGAGATGGTGCATGATGCGCGGGTGGTGCGGATCAATGGAGAGCATGAGCCGCCGGAGATTCGACGTTGGCTGGGGGATTCGATTGGGCGTTGGGAGGGGGATACGTTGGTGGTGGATACGACGAACTTCAACGACAACCCGGCGATCGGGGCGACGCGGAATTTGCATGTGATTGAGCGGTTTCGGCGGATTGATGCGAAGTCGCTGCTGTATGGATTTACGGTGGAGGATCCGACGATGTGGACGAAGCCGTGGAGCGGTGAGATCGTATGGCCAATGACGGAGCAGCGGATTTTCGAGTATGCGTGCCACGAGGGGAATTACTCTTTTAGCGGGATTTTGAAGGGTGCGCGGTTGTTAGAGGCTGAGGCGGAAAAGAAGGTGAAACAATGATTTCGAAGACTTGGGTATGGCTGGGTGTCGTTGCGGCTTGTGGGCTGGGACTGGTTTTTGTGCAGGTGCGGAGCGTGTATGCGCATCATGCATTTGGGGCGGAGTTTGACCCGAATCGGCCGGTGTTGTTGAAGGGCCCGGTGACGCGGGTGGAGTGGATCAATCCGCATACGTGGATCCACTTGGAGACGACGAAGGCGGACGGGAAGAAGGAGATTTGGATGGTGGAGGGGGGGACGCCGAATAGCTTGCTGCGGCGGGGTTTGAAGCGGGATTCGATTCAGCCGGGGCAGTCGATTATTGTGGATGGGTATCAGGCGAAGGATCGGTCGAATCGGGCGAATGGACGGGATATTACGCTGCCGGGGGGGCAGAAGTTTTTCATGGGTTCATCGGGGACGGGGGCGCCGTATGATGGTCCGGGGAAGGAGGAGAGGAAGTAAGTTGGCGTAGCCAGCCATGCATTCGTGGGATGCGCCTTACCGTGCGCCGCGTAATCGAGGAGGTGTCTCTTGATCCGAATAGGGAAGAGCTCTTTCGCAAATACCCGGAGCTCTTAGAGGACGACGGGAGTTTCGGGAGATGCTGAGTCAGGCGGGGCTGGGGAGATTGCCACGGCCGATTCCGGCGACTGAGTAAGTGGCGAATCAGGCGGATGCTTTCGGCGGATGGGCGGAGGCGGGGGTATGGCGTCGAGGTTACTTAGGGAGGAGAGGGATTTCAGGCTGCGGATGTCTGGGCTGGAGGCCTGTGGCGTGAGGGGCACTGAGGCGTGCAGAGCGATGCACACGAAGGGACGGTGTAAGCTGAGCGCGCAGTTGCTGCTGGGCATACTGAGGGGCCCCTTGCCAGCCGGATATAAACTTCCGAGCGTTCGGGAGTTGGCCCGGCGCGGGACTGTGTGGTTTTGGAAACGTGGCAGCGGGGTGTTTGTTAAGTCGCAGCCGAATGTCGACGCGTTCGTCCGGGAGTGGTTGGTCGCAGCGCAGACGCTGGGGCATTCGCTGGCGGACGTGCGTGAAGCGTTTGATCGGATGGCGACTTCCAGTGCGGAACTGTTGGTGGTGGACCCGGATGCGGAGTTGGCGCGCATTTTGGGGGGGGAGCTGCGCGAGGCTCTAGGAGTCTGTCGGAAATAGGCCCTTCCGCCGACGTTTGTTCCGAATCGAACGCTCGCCGCCGCCCCGCACTCGGTAATTGTTTGGCCGCCATTTTTCCATCGCCGCGCGTGTCCCGACCCATCCTGTTTGGCGACAATTAGAAACGGCCGAAACGACAACTACCAAAGTCGACTTGCCACCGGCGGAGGGTGCTCCCGTGGCTTCATGCCCACTGTCGGCGGGCTCGTAGCCGACCTGGGATGGCACAGTGCGCTAAATCCTGGGGCTTGGGGCAAAGTCCCATCTCAACCAAAGCCCAGCGGCAGATGTTGAATTCACATCAAAACACCTGCTGATGGTGCTGCAAAAGTAATTGTCGTTAGAAGCGGTTCCTAATTGTCGCCCATCA
>JANXMS010000219.1 GCA_025354525.1 Acidobacteriota bacterium | reverse complement strand
CCCCCCCCCCCCCCGCCAACGCTCATCTCCCGTCAAAACATCCCAAAACCCAACTTTGTGCCTCCTCCCCAAACTCGTTCACAACCCATTGAAATAAATTTTCCAGTTAGATTACAAAGCACTTAACCTCATATTTAAACTTCCATTAGAGCCGAAAATTAGGAACCCTACGGGTATAATAAAAATAGAAATGGCAACCACGCCCTGACCTGTTCAACAGGCGGGGCGTTTTGCGTTCTACAAGGAGTTTTCACCATGCCGGAAGAACTGACCGACGAACAAAAAAAGGCCCATCGCGCCGAGATCAATCGCCAGAATGCCCAGAAAAGCACTGGCCCTAAAACACCCGCCGGGAAAGCGAAGGTCCGCCTCAATGGCCTCCGTACCGGCGCCCGCTCCAGCGTCATCGATATGTCGGCCCTCGAAAGTCTCGTCCTGCTCCCCTGGGAAGGGCCGGAAGCCTACAAGGCCGCCGTCGCCGACTATATGGACAAATTGCAGCCTCGCGATCAGGTCGAAATCGGCGTCTGCCAGAAAATTGCCGATACCCAGTGGCGCCTCATGCGCCTCGCCCTCAATGAGCGCACCCTTAACGAAGAATGCTTCATCAAGGCCGGCCAGTTAGCCCACCCCGGCGTCCCGGAAATCCGCGTGTTAGACCTCGATTGCCTGAACGGATTCCAAATTGCCACCGAAGGCAAGCTGCTCAAGGAATTCCGACGCGAGGAAGCCGCAATTCAGCGCTCCCTGAACGCCAGCTATAGAGAGTACACAATGCTCCGAAAGCTGGATCCCAGGCCCAAATCACCGCTCACCCAAAACGCGCGGATCATCGGACCGTCCCAGGCTCCCGCCCCGCTTGAACAAATGACGGAAGAATCTGTAAACCTGCAACCTGCTGATTGGATTGATCCAAGTGCCATGCCGGTCGACGACCAAAGCCAAGTGCAAACCGATGCCGTCACCCCGGAAAACGGAATTCCGGCTCCGGTGCCGCTCGAATCAACCTCGGAAAAATTTGCGAACCCGCAAACCTGCTCGGCTGCCGCTAAAATCAAGCCGCAATCCAAGCAGAAGGCCTTTGCCGCCGGTGCCGAAGGTCATGGATTGCCCATCACCTAGCAGTTCGCGGTGGCAGTAAGAAAAGCCCGGGCCGCGACCGATAAGGGACCGTCTTTTGCCGCCCGCTATAGCAAGTCTTGACTTAACAGAGGGAAAATCTGCGACGTCTGAAGAGATCCGGAGCAATGTCGGGAGAGAGGAAGGGGGATAGAGCCACGGCGAGATCGACGACAAGCGAATGCATTGACGGGGCCCTGAGCTGGGATAAACGTAGTTTGCAGTCCGCCCAATACGGGGCCGGTAGTTCGGGTTTCCAGAACGCCTCCATTAAGGCGGGTATCGCTCTAGCCCAAATAGGCCGATTTCAAAATCAGCGAGATCAAATTCCACGCAATCAGCGCCGCGAAGCCGATGTTCATCTTCGTCAGCAGCCCTAGCTTGCCCCGGTGCCAGCAGAAGATCCCCAACCCCAGCGCGATCGCCTTGACGAACAGCAAGCCGGCCAAAGGTGACGGTGCCGCTTGGATCGCCCAGCGGACGATGGGATTGCCCTCCTCCACCCCGTTGAGCAGAAACGCGACGGTTGTCAGGAAATCAAGGGCCTGAAGGTACGAGTATTGGTAAAGTTGCTGGATCAACTGCGCTGCTCCTGAGGCCAAGAATAGCCCCCCGACCAACGGGCCAACAAGGTTACTCATGGCCTAAAACCCCCTTCCAAGTACCAGGGCAAAGATAGTACTATTCTCCCCGAGCGATGAGTCTTACTCGCAATCCGTTCTTCGGCCGCAGCGTCAGCATCCCCAACGGCTCCACTTTGTTCCCCGCCGTCAGCTCCATCCGAAACCGTTGCGCCAAGTTGGCCAGACACAACACGCCTTCCATCCAGGCGTAGCGCTCTCCGATGCACAGCCGGCCGCCCCCGCCGAAGGGCAGATACGCAAACTTCGGTGCCGTCGGCTCCAGCCAGCGGTCTGGCCAGAACCGATCCGGGTCGGGAAAAAACTCGGCCCGCCGGTGGAGAACCGCCATGCAGACGAGCAGAATCGAACCCTTCGGTGCCGAGAAATCCCCGTATACATAGGGCGCCAACGCCCTTCGCCCCAGAATCCATACCGGCGGAAACATCCGCATCGATTCGCTGAAAACACGCTGGCAATACGCCAAGTTCGGAAAATCCTCCGGCCCCGGCGGACGATCCCCCACCACCCGGCTAATCTCGGCCTCCATCTCGGTCCGGGCGTCCGGATTCGTCGCCAGCAAGTACAGCGTCCAGGCCAGCGCGTTGGCCGCCGTTTCATGCCCGGCAACGAAGATGGTCATCACCTCATCGCGAATTTGCAGGCGGTCCATCCTCTCGCCCGTATCGGCGTCCCGCGCGCTCAGCAGCATGCCGAGCAGGTCGTCCCGCTCCTCCCCACTCGCCAGCCGAGCGTCGATCACACCGTAGACGATCTCATCGAGCTTAGCCAGCGCCGCCCGGTACCGTCGGCTCGCCGGAAGCGGCAGATCCAGCAGTAGCGGCCCCCAGGGCATCACCAATTGATTGAGCATCTTCAGCACAATCTCCAACTCGTGTGCGATCGTAGCCGCTTTGTCGCCGGCTTCGGTCGTGAACAGGCTCCGCGCCACGATTTCGAGCGTCAGCCTGCTCATCGCCTCGGTCGCCTCAAGCTCCTGCCCGTCCCGCCAATCGGCCATCAGCGTCTGCGTGCAGCGCGTCATTATCCGACCGTATCCGGCAATCCGCTCGCGCTGAAACGCCGGCTGCATCAGTCGCCGCTGGCGCAAATGCGTCGGGTCTTCGCTCGTCAACAGCCCTTCGCCGAACAGCCCCTTCGTCCGCTCAATCCGAGGGAATTTCTCAAACGCCGCGCCTTGCGTAATCAACATATCCCGAATTAACTCGGGCTCATTGATCAAATAGAAGTTCCGGCTCCCCAGCTTCAGATGCGCCCGCAATCCCTGGGAATCAGCGAGGTGCGCAAAGAAGCGCAGCGGGTTCTGGATCATCTCCCAGGGAGAGATTTTGGGACGGCTCAACTCCCTTGATGATAGGATCTAGGCTGTGAAATGCGCAACCCTGCTTCTCCTCGCCGCCGTCACCGCGGCATTCGGCCAACTCGATAAGGCTGAGAAAAAAGATGGCTTCAAGCCGATCCTGAACAAGTCGCTCAAGGGCTGGAAGGGAGACAACCGCCTCTGGAAGGTCGAAAAAGGTGTCGTCGTCGGATCCACCGACGGCGTCAAGATCACCAAGAACACCTTTCTCATCTCCGAAAAGGAGTTCGGGAACTTCGTCCTCCGCACCCAATTCAAGCTCCGCAACCACAACTCCGGCATTCAATTCCGCAGCACCGAATTGCCGGAATTTGTCGTCCAAGGTTTACAGGCCGATATCGCCTTCGACAACTGGACCGGCTCAATCTACGACGAAAAAGGCAAGCGCGGCGTCATCGTCAATGGCTGGAAGGGCAAGGGCGAAAAGGTGTACAAAAAGGGCGAATGGAACGACATGGAACTTTCGGCCATCGGCGAGAACATCCAAATCAAAATCAACGGCACCGTGACCAGCGAATTAAAAGATACGTCCAAAGCCAGCGGCGTACTGGCCTTTCAACTCCACGCAGGCCCCGATATGAGAGCCGAATTCCGCAACACCCGGCTGAAAGAGATCAAAGCTACCAAGTAACGGGCACACCGGGCACTAACGTCAGAACCTTGCAACTGACAAGCGCTTGTAACTCCGCCGGCGTTCCCGTCAACACCGGGAACGTCCCGTAGTGCGATGGGATGACCACGTGGGGCTGGAGGAGCCGAGTCGCGATAGCCGCCCCACGCGGGCTCATCGTATAAAAGTCACCAATCGGCAGCACCGCCAGCGTCGGCGCGTGTAACTCGCGGATCAGTGCCATGTCCCCGAAAACATCCGTGTCCCCCGCGAAGTAGGCGTTGCGGCCATCCGCCAAGTGCAGCACATACCCGCCCGCGAGGCCGCCGTAGACGGTCGTGCCGTCTGGTTCCTCCATCATGCTCGAATGAACCGCCGGCGTCATCGTCACCTTTAAACTGCCCACCGTCACCGACCCGCCGATGTTCATCCCAATCGTGTTCTTCATGCCCTGACTGGCAAGCCAGGTAGCCACCTCGTAGTTGGCCACAATATGCGGTGAAAAGCGGTTCGAAAGCTCCGCGATGCCGCTGATGTGGTCCCCATGGCCGTGCGTGGCCAGGATGATGTCCACCCGCGTGAAATCGTAGCCCTGCGGGAAACTCGGGTTCCCGGCCACGAAGGGGTCGATGACGACCACCTCACCGGAAGCGAGCGTCAGAGAAAAAGTGGAGTGGCCAAGCCAGGTGATTTGTAGCACTATTCTACGGTTACCACTTTTCGACCCGTCATCGGAACTGTCCCAAACAGCGCCCGCACCGCCGCCACCTCACTCGTCGGTGCCGGGCTGTAAGTGGTGAAGTAAGTCGTAACATCAGGAAACGCCCGAATCAGATACGGATTCCCCAAGCCGATCAAAATCAACTGCTTGCCCGCCTTCACCATTCCGTTCACGATCGCCGGATACAACCCGGGCAGCGCGGCGTTATCCGCCCCATAGCCGCCAAGCTGGGCGTAAGCGCCAATCACCACGGTTTGGCAACCCGCCGGCGCTTGCACATCCGCCATCTGCGGATCCACCAGCATCGTCGGAATCTTCGGCGCCCGAATGGCCATCTCGTCGAGAAATGCCTGTCCGTTGCTACTGCCCTTCCGCTCGGCCAGCAGGAGTACGCAAGCATTGGCGTCCTTGGCCAGCGGCAACAGCCCCGCCTTGTTGCGAATCAGCGTCACGGCCTTGCTCGCGATCTCCTGCGCCTTCTCCGCCGCCCCTGCGGCGTCAAGCGCGTCGGCGATCTCGTCCGACTTCACAAACCGGCTCTTGTTCAACCCCACTTTCACCTTTGCCGCCAGAACCTTCCGCACGCTCGCATCCACCCGCGCCTGGGTCAGTCGTCCGCTGCGGATAGCGGCCATTACTCCGTTAATGGCGGCCTCGGGGTTGCTCGGGATCAGCAGCACGTCTACGCCCGCTTCCAGCGCCCGTACGGCCGCTTCCCCCGGTGCATATTGAGCCGCCAAACCCGCCATGTCCATCGCATCGGTCGAAATCAATCCTTGAAACCCCAGTTCCCCCCGCAACAGTCCCGTTATGATCGGCTTCGAAATCGTCGACGGCACCCCGGTCGGGTCCAGCGCCGGCACCGAGATATGCGCCGTCATGATGCTATCCACCCCGGCCGCAATGCCCGCCCGAAACGGAACCAATTCGACCTTGTCCAGCCGCGCCCGATCCACCTCCAGCTTCGGCATGCCGAAGTGAGAATCGGTCGCCGTGTCGCCGTGCCCGGGAAAGTGCTTCAGCGTCACCAGCACCGGGTTTGCCGGATCGCTCTTCGCCCCTTCGATATAAGCGCGAACATGCTGCGCCACCAGCGCCGGATCCTCCCCATAAGAGCGGATATTGATAATCGGGTTTTCTGGATTATTGTTCACGTCGGCGTCCGGTGCGTACACCCAATGAACGCCCAGTGCCCGCGATTCGCGAGCCGTCGCCAAGCCCAGATAGCGCGAATACTCCACCGACCCCGTCGCCGCAAACGCCATCATATGCGGGTACTTCACCGTCCCGGAAACCCGCATCGACGCGCCCCGCTCAAAATCTCCCCCAATCAGCAGAGGCACCTTCGCCAGCCTCTGCATCCGATTCAGAAAGCTGACCATCTCGAACGGCTCGGCGGTGATCGCGCCGCTGCGACCCACCCGATTATTGACGATAATCCCGCCCACGCCCTCAATCTGCACCGACTTCAAAAACTGGCGATACGCCCGGCTCCGTACCGGCGGCAGGTTTCCAAAACTCTTGATGACCACCAGCTGTGCCACCCGTTCGCGAGGCGTTAACGTCGTCATCCACCGCTGCACCGGACTCGCCGCAGCCACTTTCTTCGCCGGCGGCGCTTTCTTCCCCGGTGCGCCAGCACCAGCCATCGCGGTAAAAAGCAGAAGGGCAAGTAGCCGAAAAGGCGTCACTTGCCCATCCTATCAGTTGCCGACCGACTTCTTTATCTTCAGAACCGACTTCCGACTCCCCGTCAGCGCTCGGGCAGGCTGCTTGGCCGCAGTCCGCTTGCTCAATCGATTCACCACGCGTACAAGCTGAGATACCTCGTTTGCGCTCTTCATGATCACCGCATCCGCACCGCTGTTTTCTTCCGTGATGCCCATTGCATCCACAAAACCAGATACCAGCACGATGCGCGTTTGCGGGGCTACCGCTCGGATTGCTCGAATCAATTCGACGCCGTTCTGGCCGGGCATCTTGTAGTCGGTTACCAACAACGGGAACGGACTCGCCTCAAAAAGGGTTAGGGCAATTTCAGCATTTGTCGCAGTAGTGATCTCATAACCAAGTTCGCTCAGCACCATCTTGC
Organism: Acidobacteriota bacterium; assembly: GCA_025354525.1. Lineage (GTDB taxonomy): Bacteria > Acidobacteriota > Terriglobia > Bryobacterales > Bryobacteraceae. Next base: position 6,235 of record JANXMS010000219.1, on the reverse strand, counting down.
GTGCGGCCAACCCGGAGGGGTTATCGTCAACCAGCAGCAAGCGAGTCGCTACTGGAGCCATGTTTTCAACTTTCAACTTCATTGCAGAGTACGAACCTTGCGAAGGTAACAGACCTGTAAACCGGGTGTCAACGATCTTCTATCGACCTCAAAACGCGCTAGTTGTTTTGCTTGACTATTCAACTTCTTTGGGCGCGTTGTAGCCCGGCTTGGCGATGACCGTGTACTTCATCGGCTTGCCCTTCTCATCCACGATTCGCAATGGCTCGTTGGTGGCCGGATTGACGAGTTGCACCGCAATTTTGCGGAATTTGCCATCTTTCGCCTGATTCGTCGAAGCGTACGTAATCGCGTACTGGCTGCGCAGCGCTTCGTGGATCGCCCTGTAAATATTGGGAAACTCACCGAAAAAACGCGGGAAGTACGACTGCCCCCCAGTCTCTCGAGCAAAGGTCCGCATCTGATTGTCAGCCTGCAGGAAGTCGAGGCGCTGAATCGCCCCCATCCCCCCCCGCGCGTCCATCCATTCCCGCAGCGCCTGCATAATCCCGATCGCGTATATCGGTACCCCGCTCTGCTGCAGTGACTTTCTCGTTTTGTCGAAGGTAAGCTTTGAAAACGTGTCGATACCGCTGGCAATCACCACAATGGCCTTGCGGCCTTCAATCGTCGACATCCGGTCGGCGGTATCGGTCAGCGCATCATACAAATTGCTCTCGCTGAACGCCGCAATCCGCAACCGCTGCATCGCCTCATATGCCTTGCGCTTATCGGTCGAAAAATCACTCAGAATCTCGCTTCGGAGATCGTAGGCGACCACCGCCACGTAGTCTTCCGGCTTCAATGTTTCTAAGAACCCATAAGACGCCTGCAGTGTCTCATACCAGCCTTGCGACCAGTACTGTTGGTACAAATTCGAAAACTCAATCACCAGGCAGACCGTCATCGGCGCTTCGCCCATATTGAAGCCCCCAATATTCTGCGGCACCCCGTCCTCGATCACGCGGAAGTTCCCTTTCGGAATGTTCGGAATGAACCGGCCGTTCTTGTCGAGCACCGCCACATCGACGTTCACCGTCGACACGTCGCTCTTAAACGTCGGCAGCCCATCCGGCAACGCGTCGCCCTCTTTCCTGGAAAACTTCGACGGAATCTTCTCCTGCTTCGGCTCTTCCACCGATGACCCATCTCCCGCCTTCTTGCGCGGCTTGGCCTTCGTCTCCGAGCCCGTCGGGCCTGGACCTTGCTGACTCCAAACCACAGAAAGAGAGAGGGAAAAAAGGAAAGCGAGTAGGCTTAACCGGTTGCGCATGATGATCACTTATGTATTCCTATTGAATGTCGAACGGGTCGCGGCCACTCTTCTGCTTCATGTAAACCTGAAACTTCTTCCGTGCCCGCCGCAATTTCCACTCTTTGAACTGTTGGCGGAACGCGCTCATCGGATCCCACGCCGCCCCCGGCTTGCCGCCTAACTTTTTCAATAACCCGCTCCGAATCAGCCCCCAACCCGTCGCCAGACCTCCGAGGTGCGCCACATAGCTCACCCGCGATCCGTCCATTGCAATCGATCCCAACAAGCTGATCGCCCCAAAAATCATCACAAAATACTTCGCCGGCAGGGCACCGAAAAACAGAATGTTCGGAAACAGCACCCCGTAAGCGATCATCAGGCCAAAAATCGCCCCACTGCACCCAATCGTCGCCGATTCCATCGCGCCCAACGGAACGCTTGCCAAACAAACCACGACCCCTGCCCCGATCCCGCTCAAAAGGTAGTACTTCAAAAATCGCGCCGTGCCCCAGCTGCTCTCCAGCATCGGCCCCATGAAGAACAACGAAGCCATGTTGAACAAAATATGCTGAAATCCCGTCGTATCGTGCAAAAACTGGTACGTCACCAGTTGCCAGATCGCTCCGGAAAACACGTCTTGAGGAATCAGCTTCAGCGATTGAAACTGCCAGCCCGCAAAGGATCGCGCCAGCAGCGTGAACACAAAAATCGCGGTGTTGCCAATCAACAACCACTTCACGCCAGAGGTAACTAACCCCGACGAAGACGGACCCGAGGAAAAAGAGCGGTTAAAGGAGCCCATTTACCCTCCCAGCATAGCAGTCGGCATACTCAAATACAGATGCACAAAAATCGGTTCCGGTTCCTACTCCGCCGAAGGATTTCCGTAGCGATTCAACAACACCGCCGCCAACTGCAAAAAGAAACCCGCCGCCATCCACACCTGCCAATGGGAAAACGGACCCTCGGTGAAGGCAAACTGCTTCGCCCAATTCATATCCGCAGCCAGCCGCCACACTCCCAATACAAAAGCCATGAGAGAAAATGGAGTGAGAAGAGCACCGGTGCCGAGCGCCAAGCGCTGGTTCCGTGTTCCCTCCCGCTTCACGCGCGGGCCTGAAGCTAAGCGAATCTTTACCTTCATGCCAAACTCATAACAGCATAGCCCAGTATAAGATAGAGTGATCGTATGAAAAAAGTGACCACCGCGATCATCGGGACCGGCTTCATGGGCCGCGTACATATTGAAGGCATCCGCCGCTTAGGCCACGTCGACGTCGTCGCCGTCGCCGGATCCTCCGACGCCTCCGCCAAAAAGTTCGCCGCGGAAATGGGCGTCGAACGCTCCACCGGCGATTACAACACGCTCCTCGCCGATCCTTCCATCGACGCCGTCCACGTCCTCACCCCGAACTCGCTGCACTTCCCCATGTCCATGGCCGCCCTCGAAGCCGGCAAAGCCGTCCTGTGCGAAAAGCCGCTTACCGTCACCTCCGCGGAAGCGAAAAAGATGGTCGCCCTCGCCGCCAAAAAGAATCTTCCTAACGCCGTCTGCCACAACCTCCGCTACTACCCCGTCGTGCAACACGTCCGCCGCATCATCGAATCCGGTGAACTCGGCGAAATCCTCCATGTTCAGGGCACCTACTCCCAGGACTGGCTCCTCTATGAAACCGATTTCAACTGGCGCATCGAAGCCGATCGCAACGGTGAGCTTCGCGCCATGGGCGACATCGGCTCCCATTGGATGGACATGATCCAACACCTCACCGGTCTGCCCATCACCAGTGTCTGCGCCGATCTGGCCACTTTCCATAAAACCCGCAAAAAGCCAAAGGTCGCCGTCCAAACCTTCGCCGGAAAGAAGCTCAAACCCAGTGATTACGAGGATGTCGCCATTACGACCGACGACTGGGGAGCCGTCATGCTCCACCTCGGCGATCGCGCTCGCGGAGCCTTCACCGTCTCCCAAGTCGCCGCCGGCTGCAAAAATAAATTCGCCTTCGAAATCTACGGCACCAAAGCCGGCGTCCAGTGGAATCAGGAAGAACCCGACCGCCTTTGGATCGGCCACCGCAACACTCCCAACCAACTCATCGTCAAGGACGGCTCCCTGCTCCATCCCAAAGCCGCCGCCTACGCCGAACTCCCCGGCGGCCACAGCGAAGGCTACGACGACTCCCACAAGGCCCTCTACAAACGCTTCTACCAGAAGGTTGCCGACCCCTCCGTCCCCGTCGAATACCCCACCTTCGAAGACGGTCTCCGCGGGATGATCCTGCTCGAAAAAGTGGCCGAATCGGCCAAAAAACAAAAATGGGTTAAGGTCTAAGCAACAAATGCAGCGGCTTCTGTTTTTCGTCGCGGTCCCTTTAATGGCCGTGGACTTCGCGACCGAAGTCCATCCCATCCTCGCCGCCCGCTGTCTCGGCTGCCACAGCGGTAAGACGCCCCAGGCCGGGCTGTCGTTTGAATCCCGAGCCAGCGCGCTCCGGGCCAAAGGCGACATCGTCGCTCGCATCAAGGGCGAGGCCGGCTTGCCGATGCCCCCGACCGGCAAGGGCCTCGACGAAAAACAGATCGCCATATTAGAAGCCTGGGTCAAAGCGGACCTGCCCTGGGTTGACATCAAAATGACGGATGTTTCCAAGCAAGCTTCCTCCGGCTGGCAGGCTCCGCTCGAACCCCGCGCTGTCGCCCTCCCGTCCAGCGCCAAAGCCAACCCCATCGACAAACTCATCGACCAGCAGATGGCCTGGCGGCCGCCCGTCGCCGACCCCGTCTTCGTCCGCCGCGTCTACCTCGACCTTTGGGGCATCACCCCCACCCCCGACCAGTTCCGCACCTTCGACGGCAACCGCCCTAAGCTGATCGAAACTCTCCTCGCCGACCGCAAGATGGTCACCGGCCACTGGATCAGCTTTTGGAACGATCTCCTCCGCGACGATCTCCGCGCCTACCACGGCGGGGAAAAAACCATCCGCTCCTGGCTCATTAAAGCGCTCAACGCGAACATGCCCTACGACCAAATGGTGCGCGAACTCGTCAATCCCGTCGGCCCCGATTCCCCCGAAGGCTTTCTCCTCGGCATCAACTGGCGCGGCGACGTCAACGCCAGCCAGCGGCCCATGATTCAAGCCGCTCAAAACACCGCCCAGGTCTTCCTCGGCGTCAACCTCAAATGCGCCAGTTGTCACGACTCGTTCATCAATAAATACAAGCTAAAACAAAGCTACGGCATGGCCGCCCTGTTCAGTGAGGAACGCGAACTCGAACTCTACCGCTGCGACATCAAAACCGGCGAAAAAGTAGGCCCCGAATTCCTCTTTCCCTCCGTCGGGCCGCCCGTCGGAGCCAACCGCCGCGCCGATGCGGCCGCCCTTTTCACTAGCCCCAAAAACGGACGCCTCGCTCGGACTTTCGTCAATCGCGTCTGGGCTAAACTCTACGGTCGTGGCATCGTCGAACCCGTCGATGATATGGACGCCAAACCCTTCAACGCCGACCTCCTCGACTGGCTCGCCGTCGATTTCGCCCGTGACTACGACATCCACCGTCTCGTCAATCTCATCCTCACAAGCCAGGCTTGGCAGCAGCCCGCCGAAGAGAATCTAACCTCGAAATTCCGCGGCCCCCTCCCCCGCCGCCTCACCGCCGAACAGGTCGTCGATACCCTCTCCGCCATCACCGGCGAATGGCGCGTCATCCAAACGGACACCTCCGCCCGCTATGCCCGCGAATGGGAACTTCGCTCTACCGAACTCACCCGCGCCCTCGGCCGCCCCATCCGCGATCAAGTCGTCACCACCCGGAACACCGAAAGCGCCACCCTCCAAGCCCTCGAACTCGTCAACGGCGCGACCCTTCATCAGCAACTCCGCCGCGGCGCCCAGCGCCTCGTCGGCATGTTGCCAGAAGCGCCGGCCAGCCTTTGGGATAGCGCGGGGCTGCGTAGGGAAGGGAAGAAGCCCATCGATATCGCGACAACCGCTGATACCCTGTACTTCCTCGTCGACGACATCGGCAGCTTCGATCCAGAACGTACGGTCACTACTTGGTCGAACCTCCAACTCGACGGCCAGCCCCTTACCGTCCCCTCCGCGAAACTCGGAACCCCGGTCAAGGTCGCCCTCCCCCCCGGCCCCCACCGCCTCACGGGCGCGCTCGAACTCGATCCCAGCGGCAAGCAAAGCGATATCAACAGCGCCGTCCGCGGCTACATTTTCCCCGGAGCGCCCGACCGCAATCTCCTCTCCCGCATCACCGACCCCCCGCCCGTCCCCCGTCGCAAGCCCGCCAATATCGTCGACGACCTCTTCTGGCAGACCCTCGGCCGCGCCCCCGTCCCCACCGAACGCCAACTCGCCAAACAGGCCGAAGTCGAAGACCTGCTCTGGATCTTGTTGAACCACCCGGAGTTTCAGTATGTCGATTGATCGTCGTTTCTTTGTCCGTCAGGGCATCGCCGCCACCCTCGGTCGCGCCCCGTCCCCACCGAACGCCAACTCGCCCAGACAGCAGAAGCCGAAGACCTGCACTGGATCCTGTTGAACCACCGGGAGTTTCAATATGTCGATTGATCGTCGTTTCTTTGTCCGTCACGGCGTCGCCGCCACCCTCGCCGCTCTCCAAGGCAACAACCCCCGCCTCCTCGCCGCCCCCCGCTCCGGCACCGCCGACAGCATGATCCTTCTCTGGATGGCCGGCGGCATGGCGCAGACGGAAACCTTCGACCCTAAACGCTACACCCCCTATCAATCCGGCCTCCCCAGCGATCGCGTTCTATCCACCTTCAAGCCCATCCCCACCGCCATCGACGGCGTCCAAATCTCGGAAGGCCTCGAACGCATCGCCAGCGTCCTCGACCGCGGAACCCTCATTCGCTCCCACCGCGTCGGCGACCTCGGTTTCATCCTCCACTCCCGCCACCAGTTCCATTGG
>JANXMS010000585.1 GCA_025354525.1 Acidobacteriota bacterium | reverse complement strand
GTCCTTCCTTTGGTAAAACCTACAATACTCCGCCCGATCGCTGCGCCGGAGTCCGCTCTTTTCGATGATTGCGATTCTGTCGCTCGCGCTTGGGATTGGGGCAAATACGGCGATCTTCACTTTGCTCGACCGTTACTCGCTTAGGTAACAGCGTTCGATCTCGTCCGTATAGGGGACGATGTCCTTCCTTTGGTAAAACCTACAATACTCCGCCCGATCGCTGCGCCGGAGTCCGCTCTTTTCGATGATCGCGATCCTGTCGCTCGCGCTTGGGATTGGGGCAAATACGGCGATCTTCACTTTGCTCGACCAATTGCTGCTTCGGATGCTGCCCATTCAGAATCCAGACGAGATCGTGCAGGTGGCTTCGAGCGGGTCGCACTACGGGAACAATCAGGGCCGGGAGATGTTGTCCCATCCGATGTATCGCGACCTGCGAGACAAGAACGAGACTCTCGTCGGGATGCTGGCTCGCCGCGAAGATTCGATGACCGTCTCGTTCGGGACCGAATCGGAGCGGGTGCTGGGCGAGGTCGTTTCTGGCAACTATTTTCAACCTCTTGGCGTGGGGCCGACGCTCGGTCGGGTGTTGACGTCCGAGGATGATCGCACACCGGGCGGCCATCCCGTGGTGGTGCTGGCGTACGACTACTGGCAGAGCCGGTTCAACGCGGACCCGAAGAGTGTGGGGCAAAAGATCGTGATTAACAACTACCCGATGACCATTGTAGGCGTCAGCGCGGCCGGGTTTGCTGGGCTATCGCCGGGAGTGCTGCCCAAGGTCCGATTGCCGTTAGCGATGCGGAAGGAGATCAACCCACGGGGAGGGCAATTGGAAGAGCGGCGGTCGCGCTGGGTGCAGGTATTCGGTAGGCGGAAAGCGGGGGTGACGAAGGATCAGGTGAAGCCGAATTTGCAGTCTGTATTTCGGCAGGTGATCAGCAGGGAAGTAAGCGAGAAGGCGTTTGCGACGGCCTCGAGCTACACGCGAGAAAAGTTCTTGCAAATGAACATTCGGATAATGCCGGGGAGGACAGGGCGCGGGCAACTTGCGGCGACAGATGGAACGACGGCTGCAGGTCCTGATGGGGATAGTTGGGCTGGTGTTGTTGATTGCCTGCGCCAACCTGGCGATTCTGTTGATCGCGCGGGCGAACGCTCGGGAAAAGGAAATTGCAATTCGGCTGTCGATCGGCGCGACGCGCGGACGGATCATTCGATTGCTGGTGGTCGAGAGTTCTCTTCTATCGTTGGCTGGCGCCGTGCTGAGCGTCTTCCTGGCGATGCTGCCTTGATTCAGTGAACCTGAGCGCAGACCCGGACTGGCGTATTCTAGGGTTCAACTTCGCGATATCGTTGGTTGCGGGCTTGGCCTTCGGGTTGGTTCCCGCGCTGCAAGCGACCCGGCAGACTTTGGCGTTGAAGCCCAATAGCTCGGTGTGGTTACGGAAGGCGCTCGTGGTGACCCAGGTCTCGCTGTCGCTGCTGCTGCTTATCGGGGCCGGGTTGTTCCTGAAGAGCTTGCAGAATTTGAAGTCTCTGAATCCAGGGTTCTCGGTGTCGAATCTAGTGACGTTCATAATCGACCCCGGCCTGAGTGGATACAAGCCCGAACAGGCGGAAACCTTCTATCGGGAGCTGAATCGTCGACTGAACGCGGCACCCGGGGTGGAGAGCTCATCGCTGGCGGTGATGCCGGTGCTGCGAGGTAGGGAGCGGGATTCGTCGGTGACGGTGGAGGGCCATCAGGCGAAGCAAGGCGAAGACATGAACCCTCACGTCAACATCCTCGCCCCCGGATACTTCAACACGATGGGCATTAAGCTGCTTGCGGGTCGCGATTTCGACGAGCGAGATTCAAAGACCTCCGGCAAGAAAGTGTTGCTTAACGACAAGATGGCCAAGATGTACTTTCCGGGGCGCGACGCCGTCGGCAGGCACATTGGATGGGGCAGAGATCCGGGCACGAAGACGGAGATCGAGATTATAGGAGTGGTCTCGGACACGAAGTATGAAGGCTTTCGCGAGGAGATTCCGCGCATTGTTTACCGCGGATATTTCCAAGAGGGTTGGGCCTCTGACATGGCGGGCTATGTTAGGACTTCGCTACCGCCCGAGCAGATGTTCAACGTCGTGCGGTTGATCGTTCACGACCTCGATCCGAAGCTGCCGATCTACGACATGCGGACGCTGGAGCAGCAATTGGACCAGTCGCTGGCCAACGAGCGGCTGGTGGCAATGTTGTCGTCATTGTTCGGATTGTTAGCAACAGGGCTGGCGCTGATTGGCCTCTACGGGGTGATGGCGTATACAGTAGCGCGGCGAACGCGGGAGATCGGAATTCGAATCGCATTGGGGGCGGAGACGGGAAGCGTAGTCTGGCTCGTGATGCGGGAGGTGGTGACGATGGTCGGCGTGGGCTTGCTCATCGCCCTGCCATTGGCTTGGTTCGCCTCGCAGTACGTCCAGAGCCAACTGTACGGGGTGGAGCCGCAAGATCCGATAACGGCGGGAGCAGCGACGGCGGCTTTGGCCGCCGTCGCTTTGCTCGCCGACTATTTGCCAGCGGCAAAAGCGGCGAAGATCGACCCCATGACCGCTTTACGCTACGAGTAAGGAATACAATTAGGTAGGCCTAGCCGTGCAAAAACTTGTTCCGTTCCTACTGATCGCCTGCGCCGTTTGGGCCCAGGGAGACGACCGCGGTACCGCCGAATGGGCGCTCCGCAACGGGGGCCGAGTTCGGCTCGCTGGTGCGCCTTGGATGGTCGATGTACAGGCGTTGCCTGCGGGCGCATTCCGTTTGGACGGGGTGGATCTGGCGGGGACGATTGTCGATCACAAAGACCTGAAGCTGCTTTCGGGCTGCACGGAGTTACGGGAGTTGATTCTGCCGGGCACGATCTTCAATCCGGGGGCAGGCTCAAACCTGGATGCGAATAAGGAGCTTGCTGCGCTGAAGTCGTTGACAAAGCTTGAGAAATTTAGCCTTTCGCTGCATTTTCTCGAGAACATCAACGTGCAGGACAAAGGGCTGAAGGAGTTCGCCAATCTGACGCAGATTCGAGAGATGCGCATCGCGATGGCTCGAGTGAACGGCACGGGGCTAGCATCTTTCGTCAACGTGGAAAAGCTCGATCTGAACAACACGCGGATGAACGACGAAGGGATGAAGCAGGTGGCGGGCATGAAGAAGCTCCGCTATCTGAGTCTGCGGGATACCGTAGTGACAGACGAAGGGTTGCGGCAGTTGGCGGAGCTGAGGGACCTGGAGACGCTGGACCTGTTTGGGCTTCGGCTGACGGATCGCGGGGTGAGCCATTTGCGGGGACTGACGAAGTTGAAGCGGTTGAACATTTTAGGCTCCGCTCTGACTGACGCCGGAGTCGAGGCACTGGAGCCGTTAAAAGAGTTGACGGAATTGAATCTGTATCGGACTCAGATTACGAATGCGGGGCTAAGCAAGCTAAAGGGCTTGAAGAATTTGACATCGTTGGACGTGCGGTATGCGCGGGTGACGCGCGGCGGCGTGGATGATCTGGTGGCAGCGAATCCGCGGGTGCGGGTGGAGTTTCAAGATGCCGCGCCGCAGACGGCGGACCCGGCCCTACGGAGCGCAAAGCCGACGACGATGACCGACGCGGCGATCGCTGGGTGGATAGAAAAGATGGGGGGTAGGAGTTCGCTTGAGGCCGGAAAAATTCGGTCGGTGGATCTGTCGCGGACATCAGTGTCGGACGCGCAACTTGCTTATTTGAGCGGGCTGACGGCGGTGACGCGGCTGCGGCTGAACACGACGGAGGTGGGCGACGGCGGCATGGTGCACGTGGGCAAGATCAAGACGTTGGTGGACCTGGATCTGGGGCATTCGATGGTCTCTGATACTGGCATGGCGGCCCTCAATGGCTTGACCGGCCTACAACGGCTGACGCTGAATCATACGCTGAGCAAGGGCAACCTTCCGATGACGATGCCGCTTGAAGAGTTGGAGATTTCGAACACGACCTTTGACGACCAAAGCGCTGCCGCGCTGGCTAAGATGCCGACGCTGCGATCGCTGCGGCTGGCCTACACTGACGTCACCGCGGATGGTTTGAAGGCACTCAGCGCTTTGCCGCTTCGCAAGCTGGACATCCTTTCGAACGACATCGGCGATGAAGCGATGGTGCACATCGGCAAGATGACGACGTTGGAGGAGCTGTACCTGAGCTACTGCCGACACACGAACAAAGGGCTGGCAGACTTGAGCGGGCTGACGAACCTTCAGGTGTTCGAATCGGTGCGCACGCGGCTTGACGATAAGGCCGTGCCGTACTTGAACGGTTTCGCGAAACTACGGCGATTGAACCTGGACTACACCGGGCTTTCGGACGAGGGCTTGGCGGCGCTGCTTCTGCCGGAACTGGAAGAGCTGCGGTTGGACACGGCGAACCTAACGGATGCGGCGGTGGAGACGCTGGCGAAATTTGCGAAACTGAAGAGCGTGAATCTTTACCACACGCTGATTACCGAGGCGGGATACAACAAGCTGAAGGCGGCGAAGCCGCAGTTGGACGTGGTGTTTGATCGGGAGTCTTCGATTCCGCGCCGGAGGAAGAGCTAATGTGGACGACGATGCTTCTGCTGGCGGCGCTGACGCCGCTGGATTGGGTCAAAGAACTGGGCGGAACGGCCGCGGCGGACGGGCAGGGCCGGATCGTATCGCTCGATCTGAGCCGGACCTGGGTGAATGATTCGGACTTGCAACGGGTGGGCACCTTCACCGAGTTGCGCAGCCTGGATCTATCGCACACGCGGGTGACGGACCTGGGCTTTGTGCATTTGAAGAAGCTGCGGAACGTGACGTTGATGAACCTGTACTATGCCGAACTGGTGGGTGATGGCTCCTGCGCGGTAATGAAGCTTTGGCCGAAGTTGCAGACGTTGAACATGCGGGGCACTAAGGTGACCGACACGGGCGTCGCCCATCTGGCCGGGCATTCGGAGATGGCTTCGATCGACGTCGGCTTCGCGCTGTTTACGGACAATGGCGTTGAATATTTGGCGTCTATGCCGAAGCTGCGGCACATCGCCTATGGCGGTAACAAGATGACCGACGTCGGATTGAGCCCTCTAAAGCTTATCCCGTCGCTGCGTGAGCTCGACTTGGCCGGGCAACAGCGCACGGACTCGGGCCTGTGGCAGGTGACGATTACAGATCGGGGGTTGGAGTTGCTGGGGACGATGAAAGATCTGGAATTACTCGACCTGCGGAATGCTAGAATCACGGACGCTGGCATCGACAAGCTCTTCGGCTTGCAGCGGCTGAAGCAGCTGAACGTGATGAACACGCTGCTGACCGATTCCGGCGTGGCGAAGCTGAAGGCGGCACTGCCGAATACGCGGATCGAGGCCGGGAAGTTCGAGACGGTCAAGCGTTAGGGGCGAGGCAACGCGAAGTTGTAAAGGTGACCAGCGGTGCGAACCCAAATGTGGCCGTCGGCGATGGCGGGGGTGGCAAAGACCTCTTCGCCAAGGTCGGCGGAGGCCGCGACACCCCACTGGGCGCCGGCTTCGAGCACGGAGACGTTGCCGTTGCGGCTGATGAAATAGACCTTGCCGTCGCCGGCGACCGGTGAGGCGTAGTATTCGTCCAACGCCTGCGGCAGACGGCCCTGCTTGAGAAGCTTGCCTGTCGCGGGGTCCAGCGTCTGTAAGATGCCACCGTTGCGAACCAAATACAGCACGCCGCGATAGAGCAGCACGGCCGGGACATCAGGGAGCGACTTTTCGTAGCGCCACAGAACGTGGGTGTTCGTGACGTCGCCCTTTCCGCCGAGACGGATGGCCATGGTCGCGTTCGAGGAGGTGCGCCGCATGGAATAATACTGCCAGTCCCGTTTGTCGAAGAGGCCGTCTTTGTTGAGGTCCTGCATCTCCCAGTTGCCTGGAACCATGGGCTTCGGCACTTCGTCCTTCGATAGTTTGCCATCGCCGTTTTTGTCAAAACGCTGAATCATCTCGGCAAAGGCAGGGAGTTCCATCCGCTCGCCGGCCTCGCCTCCCGGGGCCCAACCATTGAAATAAAGCGTATCGCCTTCGATGACCGGGACAGACTTCACCTGATACGTCAGGCCGCCGACCCGCCAGACTACCTTGCCAGTCGAAAGATCGTAGCTATCGAGCTGGTAGGAGCCGGGAACGATGAGTTGCTGGCCGTGTGCAATTGGTGTGGAAAAGCTGTGGACGCTGTCGGGGCGGTCCGCCTTCCAAATCGTCTTGCCGGTTTTCTGGTCGACGGCTAGAAGGAACGCGCCTTGATCCTGATCGCAGATGAGGAGCAGCTTGCCATCGGCGAGGATGGGCGAAGCGCCCATACCATGAAAGTTTGTGAAGGGGCCGAGGGGGAGACGCCAGCGTTCGATGCCGTCGGCGGTGTAGGAAAGCAGACCGTAGCCAGCGAAGAAGACGTAGACGTTCGCGCCGTCGCTGACGGGGCTAGGCGAGGCGGGGTCGTTCAGCGTGTGGCGCTTTTCGTCCTGATTTGCGGGGGCATCGCGACGCCAGAGTAGCGCGCCCGTGGAACGGTCGAGAGCGAAGGTGAGGAGCTTTCCGCCTTCGTGCCCGGTGAGAAAGATGCGGTTCGAGGTGACCACCGGCGAGGACTTTCCACGCGGGATCGCCTGCTTCCAGATGACGTTCTTATCGGGTCCGATTTCGCGCGGCAGCGGCGTCGATTCGGCGATGCCCGAACCGTTGGGACCGCGGAAGCGGAGCCAGTCTTCCGCCGAAGCGGAGGACAGCGTCAGAAAGAACAGGAAGGCAAATTTCACTTTTTGGATGATACAGATATTTCGCGTCGGCCGCCGACCGCAGCCATGCGATCAAGCACGTTTTGAAGACGGGTCCGCACTTCCGCGTTCTGCACGGGCTTGGTCTCCTTCGGATCCTTGGCCCAATTGACGAGACGACCGTTATCGTAGAGCTTCCATTCGTGGTCGAAGGCGTAACGTTGCGTGCGGGTCCAACGCTCTTTGCCGTGGCCGGGGCGGGGGTCGTACCAGGAGTAAATCCAAGGCCGGGGAACGCCGATCTTGCCAAGCAGTTGTGGCAGGAAGCTGACGCCATCCATGCGTCCCATGCTCTTGGTGGGAACGTTGGCGGCAGCGGCTATCGTCGGGAGAAAATCGCACGAATCGATCAAGTCGTCGTTGATTTTGCCCGCCGGAGTGACGCCTTTCCAGCGGACGATCATCGGTACCCGGGTGCCGGCTTCGGTGGGCATCCCTTTGTCGCCCTGATACGGCTTGCCGTTCAATTGGCTCGTGATCGTACCATTCGTGCCGTTGTCGCCGAAGAAGAGGACCAGCGTGTCCGCCGGGATCTGACTGAGAACGCGGCCCACGACCTTGTCCATGTACTCGACTTCGTCCTTGAAGAATCGATTGTCGGCCTTGAGGCGGTTCGGGCCATTGAATTCAGGGCTATCGGGAGTGGGGACGAAGGGATCGTGCGTCAGAGCGAGCGGCCAGTAAGCGAACCACGGTTTGGGGTCCGGCTTCTTGATGAAGTTGAGGAGGAAATCGGCAAAGAGGTCGTCGCCGTACTTGTCCTTCAACTTGGTCTCAAGTTTCCCATTCGTATAGATGGTCGGATCGCCGTAACGGGAGCCCTTGTCTTCGGTATGAGCGGCGTGCCAGATGCAGTGTTCGTCGAAGCCAGCGTCTTCGATTTTTTGGCCTTTGCCGCGCCATTCGGGTTCGAAGTCTGGCGGGTTGTAGCTCCAGAATTGCCACTTGCCGGCGATGGCCGTGCGGTAGCCGCCGTCCTGGAAAAGATGGCCAAAGGTGCGTTCTTTGGGATCGATGATGCCGAAGGCTTGCCAGTTGCGGAAGTTGTATTTCCCGGTCATCAACTGCATCCGCGTCGGCGTGCAAAGGGCCTGGGCGAAGGCATAACGGAAGCGGATGCCATCGGCGGCCATGCGGTCCAGGTTCGGGGTCTTATAGCTCGTGCCGCCGTAACAGCCGAGGCACTCGTAGCCGAGGTCGTCGGCCAGGATCAGCAGGATGTTGGGCCGCTTGGGCTGCGCGGGCAAGGCGGCGACGGAGGCGAGGCTGCCGAGGAACTGGCGGCGGTTCATCCGAAGATTTCCGGAATCTCGCGGGTGCCACTGGGGAACTTGGCGAGACCCACCCCCATGGCCTTGTTTGCGGCCGCCAGGTAGAGATCGGCGACGGTGCCGGTGGTGCGGGTGTGCAGGCCGGTCCGCAGGCCTCCGGCATGGCCGGCGACGATGGCGGAGAGTCCGTTATTCTTGTGGTCGTTGGCTTCGGCGTGTTCGTGGACGTAGATTAGACACGTACGATCGAGCAGGTTGCCGTCCCCTTCCTTCACCGACTTCAGACGCCCGAGGAGCCAAGCGAATTCTTCAGCGTGCCAGCGGCAGATATCGCGCTGGATGCGGAGGCCTTCCAGGCCATTGTTGGTGGCAGCCTTGCCGACGTTGTGCGAATAGTCGTGGTGGCGGCCGTTGGTGTGGCCGAGCCAGGGGAAGCGCGACAACCCTTGGCACTTGGTGAGCATGTAGGACGCGACTTTGGTCTGGCCGCTGGCGAAGGCGTGGACGAGCAACTCGCTCTGCAGCTTCGCAATGCGGGGCCAATCTTTCATGTCGCCTTCGACTTCCGGCGGGTCGACCCGCCGGTAGTTAGGCGGCAGGCTGGCGATGGCGCGTTCGACATCGCGGATGGACGAAAGGTGTTCGTCGACGCGAGTCGCGTCTTCTTTGCCGAGGGCTTTGCGCAGACCGGCCGCGTCTTCCTGTACGGCATCCAAGACGCTCTTCTTGCGGCTGATCCAACCTGCTTCCCGGGCTCCAAAGAGGCGGTCGAACAGCTTGTTCGGGAGCATCTCGGGAGGTAATGCACGGTCGTATCCGGCCCAGCTCATATTGCGCTGGATGCTTTCGCCGAAGGACTCTTGGGAGACGCCCAGCTGGAGTGACCGAAAGCGGGTATCGCTGCCTACTTTAGTGGCCACCACTTGATCGATGGACGGGCCGCCGGCGCCGCGGCCGGTGAACTGGGTGCCGGTCATCAGCGAGGCCATGGAACGGTGATGGTCGTTGCCGGGGCCGGGGAGGCGGGCGGAAGGATTGTCGAGGCCGGTGACGATGTGGATGTCGTTGCGGAACGAAGCCAAGGGCGCCAAGCATGGCGTCATCATGAAATCGGCACCCGTTTCGGTCGGGATCCAATATTTTTCAGGGATGCCGTTGCCGTTGAACCAAAGGACGAAGCGGTTCGGCGGCGCGACCTTCGTGGCGGCATAGGCGGTGCCATTCGCGTTGAACATCGCCGTGAGCGGGGGTAGGCCGATGGCGACGCCCGACAGGCTGCGGAGGAGGAAGCGCCGCGAAAGGGAACGGTCTTTGGTGTGGACGGCAGACATAATCAGGACTCCGGGGGGAAAACGCTCCACTTGAGAAGGCTGACCATCAGCTCGCGGAAGTGGAATCCGGAGCTGCGGAAATCGGCAAAGGCCCGGTCGATAACGACGGCGTCCCGCGCGTTCTCGTGACGGCCCGTATAGTAGCGAAAAAGTTGTTTGGCCACGCACTGTTGGCACTGCGGAGCAGCCGAAAGAATTTTACCAAGTTCGCGCGGCGTGGAGAAAGCCGAGTTCGGGATGCCGGAGACGTAGCCGCTCGTGTCGATGTCGAGCTCGGTCTTGACGACATCGCCGTCCTCTTTGCGGGCCGGTCGAAAGGTAAGCTTCTGCTTGGGACGGAACTGGCCGATGGCGTCGTACTTTTCCAGGCCGAGGCCGATGGGGTCGACGAGCGTATGGCAACTGGCGCAGCTCTCGTTGTTCAAGTGCATAGCGAGGCGTTCGCGGTTCGTCATCGGCTTTCCCTTGTCGAGGTTGGGCAGATTCGCGTTCACTCCGGGCGGCGGCTGGGGCACTTCCTGGCAGAGAAAATGTTCGCGGACGAAGAGGCCGCGTTGGGTTACGCTCGTGTCGGCCGGCTTCGAGGTGGCCGACAGAAACATCGCTTGGCCGAGGATGCCGGCGCGACCAGACTCTGGCGGGAGAGCTACCCGGTCGTACTCGTTCTTCGGGGCGGGCAGCTTGTAGAGCTGCGCCAAGCTGGTATTGATGAAGCTGTGTTCGGCCGAGAAGAGCTGCGTAAAGTCTTGGTCGCGCCAGACGAGGTCGGCGACCATGCGGCGCGTCTCTTCGGTCATCGCGACGGTGAGTTCCGCCGAGTACATGGGGAACTCGCTGCGTTCCTTCACGGCGTCGAGGAGTTGGTCAAAACGAAGCCATTCGGCGACAAACTCGTCGACGGTGGTCTTCGCGCGAGAGGACGCCAGAAGCCGTCGAGCTTGCTTCTCGACGGCCTCGCGGGTGTTCAGTTCACCCCGAGCGGCTGCGCTGAGAAGCTCGGCGTCGGGCATCGAGTTCCAGAGGGCGTAGGAGAGGCGGCTAGCCGTCTCGTACGGCCGCCAAGTCGGTTCCGCTCCGTTCTCGGTACGAAGCAGAAAGTTGGGCGATTGGAGCATCGCTTCGAGCGTCAGTTGCGCGCCGCCGAGGAAGGTCCGCTCGGTCAGAAACAGCTTCTCGTAGCGGGCGAATTCCGCTTCGAGTAAAGGCCGACGGAAAGCTTTAGCGCCGAAGGTTCGGAGAAACTTTTGGCGGCAAGCGGCGTCCTGGGTCTTGCAGGGAATGAGGCCGTGGGTATCGCCGCCGCGGAAGGCCGAACGAGCCAACTTTTCGGCGGCGGCACCATAGGCTTCGGCGAGCAGTGGCGAGATGGATTGCGATTGGAACTGATTGCGGTAGCCGCCGACGAAGTCTTCGGGAGGGAACTGGTCGGCCACGCGGCTATCATCGCCGAGGAGATCGCGGGCTGTGTTGTTGTATTGCAGATGGGTCAACCGCCGCAGAACTGGCCGCGCTTCAAACTTGCGCTGCGCTAGCAGGAAGCGGTCGTCCGGCTTAGTATGGCTCGCGAGGTAGTCGATCCAAGTGCGGAGCGCGGCTTCTTCCGCCGAGCCGGGGTTGATCTTAAGGCCGCCCCCATGAGCCACTCGGCGTGTGGGTTTGTTCAGTAAGAGCGATTTCGAAAGGTCGGAGCGGTCGATGAGAATGTGAAGTGATTTTCCGAAGAGTTGAAGCTCCTCGGCCCCAGCGCCCTCTTCCGGCAGACGGAAGCGCGTGCCGCTGGCCACTCCATTCGAATTGTGACAGTTCTGGCAGCCGCTTTTTTCCAGCGCAGGCAGCACCTTCGCGGTGAAGTAAGTCTCGTTCGGGGTGTTGATGCTCTTCTGGCTGAGGAGCAGAAACAGAGAGGCAGTGACGATGAGAGTGCGCAGGATCACTGCCCCCATATTAGTAGTTTTTAACGGCGAATGCTAACCAGGATCTGTTCGGGCAGTTCGCCGGTTGGAATTAGATGGGTTGACTCGAATCCCGCGGCGCTGAACATGGTTTCATACTGCGCCAAGGTATAGGCGTCGCCAGAGGGGGTGTTCAGCATCATCGTCATGCTGAAAGCCGCTGAGGATGGTGGCGTGACCCGGTCCGGGTTGGGAACGAACTCGAGCGTGATCACCCGTCCGCCCGGCTGAAGCGAGGCGTGGACGCGACGGAGAATATCGACGCAGCCGGCTTCGTCAAAGTGGTGGAGGAAGTTCGTCAGTAGGACTACGTCGTAGCCGGTGCCGTAGTCGACGTTTAGCGCGCTGCCGGGGATGCCGGTCCAGCGATCGGCCACGCCGAAATGCTGCGCGTTTTCGGCGGCCACAGCGAGAACGGCGGGCCAATCCAGGGCGGCTATGTGCGCTTCTGGATGTTGAATCGCGATTTGGATGCCGAACATTCCGTGACCGGCGGCGACATCCAGAACGCGGTGCGGACCGGGGCCGACTAGGCCGGCGATGATCTCGGCGAAGGGCATCATCAACGGTGCCATGCCGCGCGCGAAATCCACCCAGATAGGGCTTTCGTCTTCGATGGTACCCTCACCGCCCAGAATGCTCTTGCCCGTGCGGACCACCTGAGCGATATTGCTGGCGGCCTGAAGCAGCACGGGATGGTTCAGGAACCGGGTGGCGAGTCCGGCGTAGGCGGGCGAACGGGAATCGAGGAACAGGGCCGCGTCGGGGGCAAGGGCGTAGTGGTCGTTAGCCTTGGTGAGAAGCCCGGTGACGCAGAGGTAGTCGGCGAGGATCCGTGTGCCGCGCTCGCTCGCCTGGATGTTGGCGGCCAGAGACTCGACGGAAGTATGGCCAGCCCCGATGGCGGTGAACAGGCCGAGTTCGACGCCACCGCGCAGGGCCTGCGTGGCCACGTGGGCGTTCATCATTTGAAAGATTCGTTGTGGGGTAACCATGGCTTAGCTTAACTTCGCTTGGATAACGAACACCGGCGACGGGGTGGGGGAGCTCGATTCAAGCCTGAAGCCGTGGGCACTCAGGAGCGCTGTCCATTCCGGAATCGTGCGTTCTTTGCCCCCGCACATCACCATCATGTTGATGTCCATAATGCGAGCCGGGATAGGCAAGTCTTCTTCCGGGACCACTTGCTCGACGATCAGCAATTGGCTGGACGGCTTGGCGGCCTTGCGGATCGTGTCGAGAATTCGACCGGCGTCGACATCGTTCCAGTCGTGCAGAATGAACTTCATCATGTAAGCGTCGGCGTCGGCTGGGACGGTTAAGAAGAAGTCGGCCGCTACCGCCGTGGCGCGATCAGACATGCCCTGCGCGGCGATGTAGGCTTCGGCGGCGGGAATGGTGAACGGGAGGTCGGTGACGATGCCGCGAAGGCCAGCCTGTTGGCCGAGAGCGGCACAGAGCAGCGTTCCGTTGCCGCCGGCGACGTCGACGAGAGTGCCCGTGGCGGGGAACTGAAAATTGCCGAGAATGGCCGGGATGACGGCGTGGCTAAAGTCGCTCATGGCCTGGTTGAAGACGTTGCCCTCGTCTGGGTTCGTTTTCGTGAAGTAGCTCCATATATCCTCGCCGTGCGCGTCGTCAAACGCCGTGACCCCGCGTTCGAGCGAAGCACGCAGGTTGCCCCAGGCGCGTAGATGCCCGCCTCCTAAGAGCGTGGCCATCATGGCCTGCATCGAGCCGGGGACGCCGGTGCGCAACGTCTCGCCAAGCGGCGTGAGCAGGAAGGTGCCATCGGGCTGGGTGTTGACCAAGCCGATGGTGGCGCAGGCGCGCAGGAAGCGGTCCAGAAACGGGGCGTGAGTGCCAGGAACCGACTGCTGGCCCGCGGACAAATAGTCCGCAACACGGAGCTCCGCGAACACTTGAACAAGGCGGGCCCGCATCAGGCCGAGGCCCAAATCGAAGATCTGATCTTGAGGAGAAGGGGTGTGCATAAAGCCTCTCTGCTACTGTACGCGAAACGGGTTCACCCGAAAGGGTCATCCGATGTGGTATTGATTGTTTAGTCTTACTCGATGCTTATCCTGCATGCCGGCGTTCACGACGGCTTCTTTTCGATATGGCTGGAGGCATCGGCAGATCATAAACAGGCGAAGGCGGCCCCTACTGTGGCGCGTCCGCAACGAAGCGGATCGCCGGAGTACCCTTTCGGAGCTCCGCCCGCTCTGTTGCGCGAAATTCTTTCGTCCCTGCCTTACTGTGGGGAATTGGCAAAGGCCCAGATGCAACGAGTCGTTCTCTGGGCGCCAGCTGCGCCCGAAGGGCCAGTGGCATCTAGCGCGTTGATCGCCGAGCATCCCGTTTATGAGAGCCTTGTGCTCTCTCCCTGGTCTGTTGCTTCCATGCAGCTGGGGCCGAAAGAAACCGTGGATTTTCTTGCAGCTACTTTTGGCCAACGGATCATACGACCCGGGCTGATGGTGGCCCCTGATGTGCAATTCTGGGTGGCGGCCCTGCGCTTTGCGGGCGGGCTGGTGGCCCGGCAACAGTTTTTGCCGGACATGGATGAGGTCGACGGCGATTTCGCCGCCAACTGGACCCCTGTTTACCCGGGTATCGAAGGTCACCGCCTAGCCGCCCTGGCTGCGGCGATGCCCGCCTCGGCGCGCGCTATCACCTTCGAAGATAAGGCTGCGCCCTCCACCCCGGCGCGCATCGTGCTCGATGCGTTTGTCGCCTGGATGCTCGACGATCTCGTCCGCGGCAGCTTCAACGGTGGCAAGCCTCCCCGCGGGAAGAGTCCCCACGAACGATGGTTGTACGCCCTCGCGTCTGAAGATGGGCTAGTTGATGGTTATCCGGACGTTTTGGACCGGATTACGAAGCAAGTCCGCCAGTGGCGTCGCCCGGTGGCCCTTACGGCAGACGCGCCGTTCCGGCTCTGCTTCCGCCTGGAAGAACCCAGCGAAACGAACACCGCTTGGACGGTCCGTTATCTCGTGCAAAGCGTCGACAACCCGGACAACGTTCTGCGCGCTGAACACATCGGAACAGGGGAACGCTTGGTGGGAGTGACCCGACAGCCAACCCTCGAGTTCCTGTTGACCTCGCTCACGCAGGCGACATCCATCGTCACGCGGATCGAAAGTTCCCTCCGCGCCAGTGTGCCGACGGGTTTCGATCTCGACACGAATGGCGCCTATGAGTTTCTTAACCAGAAGGCTGTCGCCCTGGAGCAAGGCGGCTTCGCCGTCGAGCTGCCAAAGTGGTGGAGTCGCGACGGAACCCGCGCTCGACTGAGTGTAAAGGCGATTGTTGATAGCCCGGAGAAGCCGCCAAAAGGCGGGCTTTCGCTGAATTGGATTCTGAAGTTTGACTGGCGGATCGCGGTGGCCGGCGAGCTGGCAACGCGCGATGAACTGCTTGAACTCCAGCGGCTGCGGTCGCCGCTCGTCAAGGTGCACGGCCAGTGGGCGCACGTGACGCCGGACGAGATCGACTACTCGCTGGAGTTCTGGCGCCGGAACTCCAGCGGCACGGCGACCGTCCGTGAAATCATTCAGATGTCGTTGGGCAACTACCATTCGAACCACGAACTGCCGATTGAAGGCGTGGTGGCTACGGGGTGGGTCCGCGATCTTTTGGACCAGTTGGAAGGACGCAAAGTATTCGAAGAGCTAAAGCCGCCGAAGGGCTTCAAAGGCACGCTGCGGCCGTACCAGATTCGCGGCTACTCCTGGCTCAAGTTCCTGCGCAAGTGGGGCTTGGGCGCTTGCTTGGCCGACGATATGGGTCTGGGGAAAACCATCCAGACCTTGGCGCTGCTACAACTCGATAAAGAAGAAGGCACCACCATGCCGACGCTGCTGATCTGCCCCACTTCGGTGGCGGGCAATTGGCAGAAAGAGGCGGCCCGGTTTACTCCGCAGCTGAAGGTGCTGGTGCACCATGGTGTGAGCCGCTCGAAAGGCGACGAGTTCATCAAACAGATGCACAAGTACCATCTGGTGATTACCAGCTATGGGATTTTCCAGCGGGATTTGGAGTACTTCAAGCAGGTCACGTGGAGCGGGGCCATTCTCGACGAGGCGCAGAATATCAAGAACCCGGACACGCGGCAGGCGAAGTCGGTGCGGGCCCTCGTGAGCGATTATCGGGTCGCGCTGACCGGTACGCCGGTTGAAAACAACGTCGGCGAACTGTGGAGCGTGATGGAGTTCCTGAATCCCGGCTTCCTCGGGACGCGCGAACAGTTCCGCCGGAACTACTTCCTGCCGATTCAAACCAACCGCGACAACGACGCCGCCAACCAGTTAAAGCGGCTGACTTCGCCGTTCCTGTTGCGCCGTTTGAAGACGGACACGAAGATCATCGCGGACTTGCCGGAGAAGTTCGAGAACAAGGTTTACTGCACGCTCACCCGCGAGCAAGTGGAGATGTATCAGCAGGTGCTGAAGGACGCCCACTCGAAGATCGAGTTTGCCGACGGCATGGCGCGGCGCGGCGCGATTCTGGCCACTCTCTCGAAGCTGAAACAAGTGTGCAACCACCCGGCTCATTTCCTCGGCGATGGTTCGCCAGTCGTCGACCGGTCCGGCAAGCTGACGCGCTTGACGGAGATGATCGACGAGGTAGTCGTGAGCGGAGACCGGGCGCTTGTATTTACGCAGTTCACTGAGATGGGTGGCATTCTGCAAAAGCATCTACAGGATAGCTTCGGCGACGAAGTGCTCTACCTGCACGGCGGCACTTCGATGCGCCAACGCGAGATGATGGTCGAGCGCTTTCAGAACTCTCCGAACGGTCCGCGAGTGTTTATCCTATCGTTGAAAGCGGGGGGCACTGGTTTGAACCTGACTCGGGCCAATCACGTGTTCCACTACGACCGGTGGTGGAATCCCGCGGTGGAAGATCAGGCCACGGACCGGGCTTTCCGCATCGGGCAGTTGCGGAATGTTCAGGTGCATAAGTATCTCTGCGTAGGGACGCTCGAAGAGCGAATCGACGAAATGATCGAGAGCAAAAAGAGCATCGTGAACGAAGTGATCGGGACCGGCGAAGGCTGGATTACCGAGCTATCGAACGAAGAGCTGAAGAACGTTTTTGCGTTGAGTGCGGAGGCCTTGGATGAGTAAACGGCCAGGTGGTGGTGGGGGCAATCGAGGCTCCTGGGGAAGGAAGAAGTCAGGCGATCGGCGACACGGGTCACCCGCCGGTCCGGCAGGGCCTTCGGCGGTCGCACCTCCTCCCACTTCAGCGGCGCCTCCGACGCAGCGTACAGGGCAGGGCGGCAATAGCAATAGCAATAGTAATGGCCGAGGCCGCAACGACCGCGATTCCCGCAGCAACAACAATCGGCGCCGTGGCCCCCAGCGGCGTAGCGGTGGCTTCCGAGCCCCGGGCGGAGGGATCCGTTCACAGACCAGGGGCGCCCACTTTGGGGAGAACTGGTGGGCTCGACGCTGGATCGAAGTGCTCGAAAGCTTCGAGATGGGTTCGCGGCTGAATCGTGGCCGAGACTACGCCAAGAATGGCCATGTGCTCGCGATCTCGATTGATGAAGGGCATGTGCACGCCAGGGTTAGGGGCTCCCGGCCTAAGCCCTACGATGTCGATATCAACATCAACACCATCTCGGAAGACGACTGGACTCGGATCAGCGCAAAGCTCGCTGAGCAAGCGGTGTTTTCCGCGACCCTTCTCGCCGGTGAAATGCCGGGCGACATCGAAGAGATTTTCGAAGAGTTGGGCCTATCGCTCTATCCGAAAAACGAACAGGACTTAGTAACGCGCTGCACGTGCCCGGATACGGCCAACCCATGCAAGCACTTGGCCTCCGTCTATCTGTTGCTCGGGGAGGAGTTTGATCGCGACCCGTTTCTGCTCTTCACGCTGCGCGGTATGCGTCGCGATAAACTTCTGGCCATTATCGAAAAGAATCTCCCGCAGGCACTCGATGCTGAGGCGATGCGCGAGGACGAAGAGGTTCTACCGGTCGAGGATCCGAAGCAGGAGCTACAACTGGACCCGGACATCTTCTGGAAGGGCGCATTCCGCATGCCGGAAGATGCGATGGGCGATGTCGCTCCGCCAGCGATCGCCGCTGCCTTGCCCCGCCGCCTTGGTCCGTTCCCGTTCTGGCAGGGCCAAAAGACGCTGCTCGATACGCTCGAGCCCGTCTATCGACGGGCCTCGCAACATGCGGTGGTTTTCTTGCTCGGCGAGCCGTTGCCGGGGCCGACTAACGGCGGTTCGAACCAGACGTAGCGGCACCGTGGACCGCTTGGTACTCTTCGTACGGTCCCTTGAAATCCAGCACTTCGTGCTCATCTACGGCCCAGATGCGGGTCGCGATGGCGTCGATCAAATCATGGTCGTGCGTGACGATGAAGACGGTCCCGTCAAACTTCTGGAACGCCACGTTCAACGCGTTGATCGCTTCGAGGTCCAAGTGATTCGTCGGTTCGTCGAAGACGAGGACATTCGGCTTCTCGATCATCAGACGGCAGAAGATCAGCCGGGCGGCCTCTCCGCCACTGAGGGCGTGGGTCGGCTTAGCGCCTTCTTCTCCGGTAAACAACATTTGCCCCAGCGTGCCGCGGACCTCTTCCCTGCTCAGTTGCGGATCAAACGTGTGCAGCCATTCAAAAGCGGTAGTGCCCTTTTCGATGGATTCTTTGTGATCCTGCGCAAAGTAGCCGATGCTGGTCTCATGGCCCCAGATCACTTCGCCGGACCCGGTGGAGGGGTCTTTCTCTCTCGCTGAAGTCACCGGCCCGTTGTCGAGCATCGCCCGGAGCAAAGTTGTTTTACCGGCACCGTTGCGGCCGAGAATCGCGATGCGCTCGCCCCGGCTGATGTGCGCCGAGAAGGGTTTGAAAACTAGTTCGTCGCCGTAGGAGCGGGTCAAGTTCTTAATTTCGAGCGCGTGCTTGCCGGAAGGACGTTTCGAGACAAATTTGATGAATGGGCGGGCGATGTTCGAACGTTTGAGGTCCGAGACTTCCAGCCGCTCTACTTCCTTGGCGCGGCTGCGGACCTGGCTGGCTCGGGTGCCGGCGCTGAAGCGGGCGATGAAGTCGTTCAACTGCGCGATCTTCTTCTCGCGTTGTTGGTTATCGTTCTCGATCCGGGTGCGCAGTTGCGTCTTCGCCATCACCATGTCGTCGTAGCCGCCGTTGTAGACGATGATTGTCTGGTAGTCGATGTCGGCGATGTGGGTGCAGACAGAGTTCAGGAAGTGGCGATCATGGGAGATCACGATCATCGAGCCCTTAAAATTGTTGAGGGAGTCCTGGAGCCAGTGGATCGACTCAAGGTCAAGATGGTTCGTCGGTTCGTCCAGCAGCAAGCCCTCGGGGTTGCCAAACAACGCTTGCGCCAGCAGGACGCGGACTTTTTGGCCGCCCTGCAATTCGCTCA
Source organism: Acidobacteriota bacterium (assembly GCA_025354525.1). Lineage (GTDB taxonomy): Bacteria > Acidobacteriota > Terriglobia > Bryobacterales > Bryobacteraceae. The sequence goes on along the minus strand of JANXMS010000585.1, from coordinate 20,504 downwards.
TCTTCCGCTCGTGCAGCGCCTCGGGGATGCCCAAGCCGCCCAATAGAATGGAGGCGTCGGAGTCGGCCGAATAGCCATCCTCTTCGCCAACCAGCCCTTCCAGTTCCCCGAGCCGGATGCCATCCTCGTCGGTCATATCCGCCTTGCCATAGAGCACTTCGCGCTCTTCGAGCGCACTCCACAACCGAGCGTTGCCCATGATTACGGTGTCAACGACGCGATAGGCGTCAAAGGCAAACTGATCCTGCTTCAGCACCGACATCTTCTTAGGCCGAGAGACGGTCCCCTTTTGGGCGTCGATCTCACCGGACAGGATCTTCATCAAAGTCGACTTGCCGGCACCATTCGGGCCGGTAAGGCCATAGCGGCGCCCTGTGGCGAAGGCGACGGAAACATCTTCAAAAAGTACTTTTGCGCCGAAGCGCATGGAAACGGAACTTACAGAAATCATGCAGCGGGGTTCGTCTGCAAGTATAGCAATCCCTACTGTTTGGGCACGCAGCGCAGGGCAATCACCAGGTTCGCCATCTCCAGCGGAATCGGAAATGGCCAATACCGAGTGGACCGAATCTCGAACTTCTGACGCAGTTCGTCGAGAATTTCCGACGGCACGTTGACGTGCTCGCGCTCGATAAACCACTTGTAGGGCTGCTTGTAGCGCTTCTCGAAAATCCGTTGGGCGGAAATGCGGCGGGCCAGAGTGTACGCCAAGCTGCCCTCACAAGGGATTACAATTTGCAGAAAGCCTTTCTTCTTGTCCACTACCCGATGCAACTCCCGCACGGCGGCCGGTAAATTGGGCAAATGTTCCAGCACATGGATCGCCAGCACCCGGTCGAAATGACCGTCCGGGAAATCAAAGCCCTTTTGGCAGTCACCGAGGACGGTTTGCACCTTCGGATAACGTTCCTGCAATTGCTCCAACATATTCGCACGAATGTCGTTGGCGACATATTCCCGTTCCTGCGCCGGGGTCAGCTTCTCGTAGTCCAGATGTTCGCCGAGGCCAGCCCCGATCTCGAGAGTACGTGTGAATTCACCAGCGCCCTTAACGACCACACCATGATTAAACTTATCAATCATCCCGAATTTCTTCGGCAGAACTTCATGCCAATACTTCATGAAGTCGTCGCTGATCACCCCCTGTTCGGGGGTCAACGGAGGAAAACTCTTGGGCCATTTGGACGCTGTTGCCATCGTAAAGCAGTATCGCAGATTGTTAAACGAGGCGCTTCAGACGGAAGACTTGGCCAGGCCCGGGTCGCACAAAGGCACCACTTTTGGCACCGGCGCGGGTGGAACTCTCCCGCTCCCGGGTCAGCTCCAGCTCGCCGCTGACCAGCCGGCCGGTGAAGCGGATTTTCGTATCGTTGATCTCGTTGCCCGCTTGCTCGGCCAGCACAACCACAAAGGTCACCAAATCACCGGCAACGACGCCGGTCGCAATCGGCGTACTTTGATAGTCGCCGTAGAGCTTGCCGCCGAGCGCCGAGCCCTTCTGCGTGAACTGAAACGCCATCGGAGTGGGATCCCGATCCGGCCGACCGGCCCCGATCTCGCCCACCCAAATGCCGGTGAGGTCGGCGGCCCACGCTGAACTAGCGATCAGACACAGCAAAAGGCTACGCACGGAGCAACCCCGCCAGCGGGCCCGTGCTGTCGGCAAACCGGCCCACCGGGGTGCCGAAGGCGTCCAGCATGGAAACGTACAGGTTGGCCATTTGCGTGTCTTCGCCATACACCAAATGCTGCCCGGCGTTGATGCGGCCTCCGCCCTTTCCCGCCAAAACGAGGGGTAAATTGTGCGGGTAGTGCCGGTCCCCGTCGCTGAGCGCTGAGCCGAATAGGACCATCGAGTTATCAAGCACATTGGATTCGCCCTCCTGCATGTTCCGTAATCGGCGCAGGAGATAGGCGTACTGCTCAACGTGCCAACGATTGATCAGTTGATACTGCCGAAGCTTGTCGGCGTCCTTCTGATGGTGCGACACATCGTGATGGCCGGCACTGACTCCTTCGAGGAATCGGAAGCTGACGTTGCTGACAGCGTTGCCGAACATAAACGTTGCCACCCGCGTGGTGTCCGTTTGGAAAGCCGTCGCAATCATATCGAGCATCAGACGGACGTGTTCAGAGTGGTCCGCCGGACGATCCGTGGGGATGGCCTTCGGGTCCATCGCGGCCCGCGCTTTCCAGGTTCGTTCTTTCGTGCTCGTCGCGCGTTGGACCCGCTCTTCGAGCGAACGCATCACGGACATATACTCGTCCAGCCGCACCCGATCCGCCGTGCCCACCTGTGTCCGCAGGCGCTTGGCGTCGCCCAGAACCCGGTCGAGGAGAAGCGCGTCCATCTTGGCCTCGTTGCCCTGCGGACCGGACGAGGCGCGAAACAGCCGCTCGTAAACCGAGCGCGGATTCAGCTCACGAGCGAGCGGCATCGACGGGCTGCTCCAAGCGATGTGGGAGCCATAGACGCGGGTATAGCCGACGACAGCATCGACGCCGATGGCCACCGGAGTTACTCCGAGTTCGAGCGACGGCAGCGGCGTCTGCCCGGCGATACGATGAGCGGCCAGTTGGTCGACCGAAATTCCGTTGGCGATATCCTCGCCGGGAGTCTTCTTGATCGTCTGACAGGTTAGCCACGCGGCCTCTTTAACGTAGTGACCGTCGCCGCTCTTGGAGTTCTCATTCCAAAGGTTGGTCAGAACGGTAATGTAACTCTTCAGATCCTGCAGCGGCTGCAACGTCGGCGAGAGCTTAAAGTCGGCACCCTTGCCCTCAGGCGTCCACGCCCACGGGTTTACCCCATTCGGCATGTAGAGCATCGCCATGCGCTGGGGCGGTTTGCCGATGCCGTCAACGGTCGGAAGCGGCGCGGCCATTGCTTCGAGCCAAGGCAGGCCGAGGCCTACGCCAGCTCCGCTCAGAATAGTACGACGGGAGATCTTCATAGGATCTTTTTCTCCTTGGGGCGCTCTTTTTGACGAAAGGGGGTACTGAGGACGATACTTTCAACCAGCGCTTGGGCGCTGTAGTCTTTTGCTTTGACCTCGGCGACGATGGCGTCGACCGTGCAAGAATCGCGTAGGGTGAGGCCACGGCCGAGCGCGTAGCCGAGTAACTTCTTGGTCAGGTTCCGAACGAAGAGCTCTTTGTGGACCATGAGTGCGGCCTTGAGCTGGGCAGGGCCCTGGATCTTTGTTCCGTCGCTCATCTCGCCGGAATTGTCGATCGGCCTTCCGCCATCTTCGTCTCGCCAACGCCCAATGGAGTCGTAGTTTTCAAGAGCAAAACCGAGCGGATCCATCTGGGCATGGCAACCGGCGCAGACAGCGTTGGAACGATGCTTTTCCAGGCGCTCCCGGACCGATTTCGGGGCGGCCCCAGCCGCTGATTCTTCAAGCGGTGGAACGTTGGGCGGTGGCGGTGGCGGTGGGGTGCCGAGTAAAGAATCGAGGATCCAGGTACCTCGGAGCACGGGGCTGGTGCGGTAGGGATAAGAGGAAACCGCGAGCACCGCCGGCATGCCCAGCAGACCACCGCGATTCGTATTCTCCGGCAGTTCCACCCACTGCGGCTGCTTGGCTTGGTTTGCCCGGACGGCGAGTTTGAACCCGAAGTGCTTCGATAGGTTGCTCGTGCCGATGGTGTACTTCGAATCGATCAGGTTGAGCACCGATAGGTTCCGTACTAGGAGTTCCCGAAAGAACTGCTGCGGCTGAATGCGAATATCGCCGCGAAGCTCTTCGTCGGAAGAGTAGGTCGGAAAAAGTTTAGCATCGGGTGCCTTGTCGCCCGTCAAATCGCGCGTGTGGAGCCACTGTTCGGTGAATCGCTTTGCCATATTCCAGGAGCGATCATTCTTAAGCATCCGCCTTGTGATCTGCCGCAAAACTTCCGGGTCCTGCAATCTGCCAGAGGCGGCGAGATCGGTCAACAGTTCATCGGGCTGGCTGCCCCACAGGAAGTAGGAAATGCGAGAGGCCAATGCGTAACTATCGACCCTATCGACTGGTTCGGTCCGGAAGAGGAACAGCGGCGAGACCAGGGCACCGCGCAAGGCAAAGAAGATGGCCGGTTCGAAGTCTTCGCCCGCCTTGCGAGCGGCGCGGAACAGGTCGAGGTAGGGAAGCAAATCCGCCTCCGCTACCGGCCGGCGAAACGCTCGCGGCAGAAAAGCCGCCAGGACCTTGCGGGCGGCTTGGTCCGCGGTCACCCCGGGGCCGGGCTTGGCCACCAGGATGCGAGCGCGGGACTTGTATTCCTTGGCAGCGAAATCCATGGCCAGCTTGGCCGTCTCCATGTACTTTTCCGAATGCAGCGGAGACAGGAACAGCGTCTCGGCGGCGTTGTCGAAGCCCTCGCCGCCGGCCCCATCAATGGGAAGCGCGTGGCCGATGTCGAGGTGGATATCGAGGAGGTCCTGGACGGTAGCCGTGTACTCATCGCGGTTCAGGCGGCGCAAGGGGGACGGGCCGGCTGTGATGCCAGAGGCGCAGGCAGTCGTCCGCAGCGTTTGATGAACGTAGGCGGAGAACTCTTCGCGAGCCTTGAGCACCGGGGCGGGCAGGCCCTTCGGAGGCATCTCGCCGTTGCGCACGCGTAGCGCCAAGCGGGTCCAGGAATGGGAATCGGTAGCAAAGCTTTCCGGGTCGCTAACCTTTTCCAGCCGAAAACCACCCACTGCCGATTTGCCGGAATGGCAATTCTTGCAATAGGTTGCGAGGAATTTTTGGCTCGCTTGAAAATCAGGCGCACCCATGGCGCACACTGCGGACAGCGCTACTATGACGAGCGGACGAATCACGGCATCCCTACTATATACCCGTTAAGGGGCTTTCACAAACCGATAGCCCACGCCGCGGACGGTGAGCAGGTGGCGCGGCTTGGCCGGGTCGAATTCGATGTACTTTCGTAGCCGAACGATGAAATTATCAATGGCCCGGGTGTCGGTGTCTTCGTGCAATCCCCACACCTCTTCGAGCAGCAACTTTCGCGAAACGGGCGAGCCTTCGTGCTGGATCAGGCAGCGAAGGACGTTCGCTTCCATGAGCGTTAAAGGGTATGTACCCGAGCCGACGCGAAGCTCTAACTGGTCGAAGTCGACCGACTTGTCGCCGAACGAATAACCGGTCGGTTTCCTCAGCCACTCCCGTCGACGGAGCAAGCTGCCGATCCTGGCGATGAGGATCGCCAGTTCGAAGGGCTTAGATAGGTAGTCGTCGCAGCCGGCGGCGAAGCCTTTCAGGACGTCTTCGGCGTGCCCCCGCGCGGTGAGCATCAGCACGGGCACGAACAGCGCCGCGGCCCGGAGCTCTCGCAGCACCGCAAAGCCGTCCTTGCCGGGCAACATAACGTCTAGAACGACGACATCGAAGTGGGTTCGTTCCGTCAAAAGGGCCTCCAGCGCCGCCTCCCCTGTCTCTACCACCTCGACCCCATAGCCCTCAGCTTCGAGGTTGAAGCGAAGCCCCTCAGCCAAGGATCGTTCGTCTTCCACCACCAGAATCTTGATCATGACTTAAGGGGGAACTGCACTACGAACGTGCTGCCGCTCCCCGGCCCGGCACTTTCGGCCCAAGCCTTGCCACCATGCCGCTGGGCCACAGACCGCACGATGAATAGGCCGAGTCCGGTGCCTTTGACGAGGGTGGCCAGCGTGCCAGGAGCCCGGTAGAAACGCTTGAAAATCTGCTTCAATTCCCCTTTCGCGATGCCGGGGCCTTGATCCTTTACGCGGAGCTGGGCGTACTTACCTTCAACCACCCTCGTTTCGATGTCGACCTGCGCCGGACCGACGGAGTACTTAATTGCGTTTTCGAGCAAATTCGAAACGGCCGCGCGGACATCGTCCGCATCGCCCCGCATGGCGATTGGTTCGGCGGGGGCGAACGACAAATGCATGGCTGGTTCCGGGTGGGTGGTGCGGAGGCGGTCCAGGCATTCGGCGACCATCGCGTTGAGGTCGAACGAGGAGAGGTTGAGCTTCCGACTGGCCCCGAGGCGACCGGTGTGGAGCACTTGTTCGATGGTCGACAGGAGGCGATCATTCTCGCCCATCATGATGCGATAGAAATCCTGGCGCTTGGCCTCTTCGACGGGCCTCTGCTGCAGCGTTTCAAGATACAGCCGGATGGCCGCGACCGGTGTTTTCAACTCGTGCGTGACGGCGTTGATAAACGCATCGTGTTGCTCGTTGCGCCGGATCTCCCGAACCAAAAAAATCGTATTCAGCACCACTCCGCTGATGATGATGGCCAGCAGGACCAAGCCTAAAAATAACAGGATGCCGGTGCGCCAGTTGAGCAATACCCAGCCGACGTAGAGCAGCACCGTAATCGAAACAAGGCCGGCGCCCAGCGCGATGAAGAACGCGATAGATCTACGCCGGCCTGTCACCATCACCCTTCCAGACTACGCCGCTTTCTGCCGCGGCAGTTCTTCGTCGAGTTTTGCTACTTTCACCGACTCGATGATACCCAACTTTTCTAGCAACTTGATCTGCAGGAAAGATGGGTCGAACTCGTACCACGCCAGACCATGGCGGGCCGAGACGGGATGAGCGTGGTGGTTGTTGTGCCAGCCTTCGCCGAAGGTCATCAAGGCGACCCACCAGTTGTTCCGCGAATCATCGCGGGTTTCAAAGCGGCGGCGACCCCACATGTGGGTGGCCGAATTCACGAGCCACGTCGCGTGCAGGCCGACCGTAACTCGAACGAACGAACCCCACAGCAGAAACGGCCATCCGCCGACGGCGAAGAGCAGGGCCGAGAGCACAACCAGCGGGAGCCAATGCCAGGTGTTAAGCCAAACGTAGAAGGGATCCTTTGCCAAGTCGGGAGTGTACTTCGCCATGCGCTTGGTATCCGCATGATCCGCCGTGCCGACCAGCATCCAGCCGAGATGAGCCCACCACGCGCCGTCGCGGGGCGAATGCGGGTCGCCCGGTTGGTCCGACTTCTGGTGGTGGATCCGATGGGTTGCAACCCAGAAGATCGGGCCCCCTTCCAGCGTCAGCGCGCCGCAAAGCGCGAAAAAGTGCTCGAGCCAGAGCGGTGCCTTGTACGAGCGATGGGTATGCAGGCGGTGATACCCCATGCTGATGCCCAGGCAGATCGTCATCCAGTAAAGAAAGGCGGCGACCGCGAGAGCGGACCAAGTGAAATTGAAGAGCGCAGCAACGGCGCCAGCGTGCAGAATGATGAGGACAATAACGGTGGGCCAGTTCATACTTCCACGCTATCAGCGATGCCCCCAAGTCTATGTATTAGTTGTGTAATAGCTGCCCGAGGATCGCCACGGCCTCTTCGCACGCCGCACGGTCAACATCGAAATGGGTCACGGCGCGGACTCGGTAGGGGCCCATCGCGATCATAACCACGCCTTTTTCAAGCAAACGAGCGCACAACTGTTCGCCGGTCCGCCCGGTGTTGGTCACGTTAAAGAAGACGATGTTTGTGCCCGCGTAGGGCTCCACCGCGATGCCGGGCAACGCGGCCAGGGCCTCGGCGAGATATGCCGCATTGGCGTGATCCTCGGCCAAGCGACCGGGCATCTCTTCCAGGGCGATGAGGCCGGCCGCCGCCAGAATGCCGGCTTGGCGCATGCCACCGCCCAGCCGTTTCCGCAGCCGACGGGCCTCTTCGAGCAGCTTCTGCGAGCCCACCAGCATCGACCCGACCGGCGCACCGAGGCCCTTCGACAGGCAGAACATGACCGAGTCGGCGTGCTGGGCGATCTCGACCGGTGCCACCCCCAGGGCGGTAACGGCGTGGAAGAAGCGGGCACCGTCCATGTGAACGGGCAATCCACGGCTCTCGGCACCGCGCTTGATGGCGGCGAGTTGGTCCAGCGGATAGACGGTTCCGCCAGCAACATTGTGCGTGTTCTCGACGGCGATCAGGCCGGTGGGCGCGGCGTGCGGACCGATCGGTCGGATCTCAGCCTCGATCTGCTCCCAGGTCATCAACCCGTTCGTCGTCGGAATGGCACGGGCCAGACAACCGGCAAACCAAGCCATCATCGAAAGTTCGTAGTTGTGCACGTGGGCCCGGGCCTCGCAGATCACCTCCTGGCCATGCACGGTGTGCATCTTCAAGGCGATCGTGTTGCCCATCGTGCCGGTGGGGACGAATAAGCCGGCCTCTTTGCCCATAATCGCCGCCGCGCGCGCCTCCAGGCGATTCACCGCGGGGTCTTCCTGATAGACGTCATCGCCGACTTCAGTTTCGGCCATGGCCCGGCGCATGGCCGGTGTGGGTTTGGTTACGGTGTCACTGCGGAGATCGATCATAAGAATTCCTGGAGTACGTCGTTTGAAATCAACACGCCACGCGGAGTCAGGCGAAGGCGGGGGCCGTCACGTTCGAGCAATCCGTCGGCAAGGAAGCGGGCAATCGGCTGCTCCCAATGCGCCCATTCGGCGGGTTCGGGGATGATCCCTTCGCTCAGGCGCAGGCCGACGAAAAAGCGTTCCGCGGTGGGGTTGGCAGCGGTCTCCTCCTCCCGTCGAGGACCGGACTCTACGTACGCGAGCGCGCTTTCCAGATTTTGCCAGCGTTGGCCGCCGGCGCTAGAATGGGCGTCGGCCCCGAAGCCGAGATACTCTTCGAGCCGCCAATACTTCAAGTTGTGCAGCGAAGGCTGGCCGAAGTTGGAGATCTCGTAGCGAGGTAGTCCGATGGCGGAAAATCGGTCGACGGCGCTTTCATACATCGTCGCGATCGCGTCGTCGTCCGGGATGTCGCGGGCTCCATACTTAGGCCCGTTGTTGAGGATTTCGAGGCCGAGGCGGGAATCCTCGTCCACCTCAAGCATGTAGACGGACGCATGAGGCGGCGCGAGACGCTCCATCCAATCGAGCGAGACCTGCCAACTGGCGGGCGTCTGGCCAGCGAGCCCGGCGATCAGGTCGAGGTTGAAATTCGTGATCCCTTCCGATCGGAGCACGGCCACATCCGCCGCCACCACCTCAGCCGTGTGCTTCCGGCCGGTCCTCCGCAGTTCGTTTTCGACAAACGACTGCACGCCCAAGCTGACCCGGTTGATACCGGCATCGCGCCACGCGGCCACCTGCTCGCGAGAAAACGAACCCGGAGCGGCTTCTAGAGTCGCCTCAGCCCAAGGCCGACCCGGGATGCGTTCGAGCAGCGCCCGCAGGTCGTCATTTCCCATCTGGCTTGGGGTGCCGCCGCCGAAATAGACGGTGTTCGGGGTCCAAGGCCAGGCGGTTTGGTCCAGTTCGTTTCGCAAAACGGTGTGGTAGCTCGTCTCCAACTCGCGCGGAAACACTCCGGAGGCGAAGTTGCAGTACGTGCATTTTTGGGCGCAGAACGGAAACGAAATGTAGACGCCTGGCATTATTTAGGAGAGGGCGACGGACTCGCCGAGGTGTTCGCTAACGTGTGCCGCGATCAATTCGGCCAGCGTTTGGCCGGAGTCCGCCAGCACGAAAGCCTCGCGAGCGACTGCCCAATCGAGCTGAAGCTGCGGGAATGGGCCGAAACCCAGACTTGGCGAACCGGCGTCTGAGGGCTGATTACGAACTTGGCGCGGGGCTCTTCAAACTCCACCGTCAACGTGCCATTATTGAAGTCAGCCTCAAAATCGTGTTCGTCAGACGCGGCGGCGAGGGCCTTAAACAGAGCCGTCATGGCATCTTCATATTTCAGGCGGAAGTCTTGTTCGTCGAGCATGAATCTTCACGGTATCAGAAAGCATCACTAAGACGGCTGATCTTTTAGGGATGGAAACGACCTGCATCCGGCATACTGAGCTGCCGAACACAACCCGGCTGTTCACCGATCTGGTTTATCACTACGACCGGGTAGAGCGCTTTTACGCCCATGGGCCTTACGAGCCGGAGTCGTTTTCGGTCGCTGCGGCGCAAATCCAATACCCTCCCGAACGTCGGGCGGCGATGGTCGCGGCCCTGGCAGAGCAGAATCCAGGGAACCCCTCTCTCGCTTTGTTGGCGGAGGAAGGTACGGTTGCGGTGGTCTCCGGCCAGCAGGTCGGACTGTTCTCGGGGCCTGCCTATACGGTGTTCAAGGCCCTATCGGCGATTCGCCTAGCCGCGCAACTGACGGCCCAAGGGTTGCCCGCCGTGCCCGTCTTCTGGCTGGCAACAGAAGATCATGACTTGGTGGAGATCAACCAGGCGTGGGTCTTCAATGCCGCCCACGAGGTGGTGGGGCTGAATTCCTCGGCCACCAATCCGTTCGGCGGCCCAGTTGGACCCATTGCCCTTAACGATGCCCCATTGGTAGAGCTAGAAACCGCCTTGGCGGGGTTTCCGTTTGCAGATGAGGTTCTGGCTCTCGTGAAGGAGTGCTACGCTCCAGGGGCGACCTTCGGCGGCGCGTTTCGGGCGTTGGTCGGCAAGCTGCTGGCGAAGTGGCCAATTTTGTTTCTCGATCCGCTGGCCCCCTCCGTTCGGGCCATCGGCGTTCCGCTTCTCGAGCAGGTAGTAGAACGGATGCCGGAGCTAAACGCCGCTCTACTCGAACGCAACCAAGAATTATCCGCAGCCGGCTACCACGCCCAAGTCCACGTCGAAGCGAACAGCTCCCTGCTCTTCTCGCTCGAAGGGGGCAAGCGGACGCCTTGGAAGCAAACGCCGATTGCCAGTTCCCTACTCTCGCCGAACGCGCTGCTGCGTCCGGTGCTGCAGGACTTCATTCTGCCGACGGTAGCCTACTTCGGCGGCCCTGCGGAACTGGCCTATTTTGCGCAATCGCAAGTCCTTTACACCCGGCTGTTAGGCCGCATGCCGGTCATGCTCCATCGGGCCGGGTTCACCCTCCTCGACGATCAGACCGAAAAAATCTTGTCGCGCTACGGCTTGACGATCGTCGACACGTTGATTCATGAGACCGGTCTGCGCGAGCGCTTGGCCGCGAAGTTGATTCCGTCCGACGTGATCGAAAAGGTGGCGCAACTCCGCCAACGAATTGGCGGCGAGGTGGAGGCGCTTTACGCCGACGTCCAAGCGCTCGACCCGACCCTACAAAAAGTGCTCGCCAAAAGCAGCGCCAAAATGATCTATCAGCTCGACAAAATGCAGCGCAAGACCGCCCGACAGGCGCTGCGACGCGACGAACAGGCTCAGCGCCACGCCCTATTCCTCCACAACGGCCTCTATCCGCATCGCCATATGCAAGAGCGTTTCTACAGCATTCTGCCGTTCCTGGCCCAGCACGGGATGGATTTGATGGAGCGGATTTACGAACACGTTGAAGTAAGTTGCCCCGACCACCAGGTGCTTCCGATACACTAGCGCGTATGCGCTTGAACCCCGTAAAGCAGGCCTTGCAAGCTGGCAAGACCGTGTTGGGTACTTCCTATGGACAGCTCCGCGATCCTGAGATCGCGCGGATCTTGAAAGCGGCTGGTTTCGACTATGCCTATCTCGACGGCGAACACGGCTGTTTCGGCATCGAAACGCAGCAGGACATCTGTCGTGTGGCCGGCCTAGCCGGACTCACTGTCTTCGTTCGCGTGGCCGACATGCAGTACGATCTGATCGCCCGATCACTCGATTGTGGTGCCGATGGCATCATCTTCCCCCGCGTCGAATCGCCGGAGCTATTGGCCCAAGCCATTAGCTGGTGCAAATTTCCGCCGGTGGGCATTCGCGGCTTCGGACTGACGACGATGCAGGCCGACTACGAAGCCGTAACGATCCCGCAGATGATGACCCACCGAAACGAAAATGGCATGGTAATTCTGCAGATCGAGACCAAGCGGGCGTTTGAAGCGCGCGAGGAGTTGCTCTCCGTGCCGGGGATCGACGTCGTGATGGTAGGGCCTGTGGATCTATCGATCTCGCTGGGCGTCCCCGGGCAATTTGACGACCCGAAGATGGTCGAAACTCTTGAGGCGATCCGAGACACATGCGTTGCCAAAGGCATCGCTCCGGGAATTCAGGCTCGAAACCTAGCTCTCTCGACAACGTGGCGCGACCGGGGCTACCGGTTTTTAGGGACAGGGTCCGAATGGGCCATGATGCTCGAAAAGGGCAAGGAAATCGTAGGAAGCCTACGAAAATGAGCAATGGTGCCGAAGGTGGGAGTCGGAGAAAGTGACGAGGATGTAAGCTAATGAAAACACGTAAGTTATTGTTTTCATTGGCTGGCGATGTGGGGCTTAAGGCGCTAAAAGCGCTCAATCCGCATATCTCTGGCACACCTGCGGCACACGGCTCAGTTTGCGAAGGGTTGAACCGTTCACTAGAAAATTCCAAAAAAGAAGGCCAGCGGGAAGGCTGGCCTAAGGAACTTTTCCGTGAACACTCCCATCGTACCCGACTCCGCGCAAAAGCGGAATAGGAAAGTTTCGGCGAAGGCGTCGCCTAGGGCCGCCAAGAAGCCGACGCCGACAAAACGCGGCGCTCTGAAGGCCGAACTGCTCTCGGCTTATCAGTGGATACGCAATCTTGACGACGAGGACCTTCAGGCCGCTATCGGTCAGCTTTGGGCCGTCGCCAAACGCGCCCGCATCCGGCATACCGAGGTTAGCCGATGAGCGCGGCGTCGGTTCAACCGATGCCGGTGACGCTGCCGCCTGCTCGCCCGTTCCGCGTTCCGTCCGAACTGTACGACCTCCGGCAGTGGGTTCTCTGGCGCTATGATGATGGACGCAAAGTTCCCTACCAGACGAACGGCAGACCGGCGAAGTCTAACGACCCTTCCACATGGTCGGAGTACGCCGACGTCATGGACGCACTGCCGACGTTGCGAAACGCCGCTGGTATCGGGTTCGTCTTCACCGCTGACGACCCATATACCGGCGTCGACTTGGATGACTGCCTGGACGATGCCGGACGCCTGAAAGATTGGGCCGTGCCCATCATGCGACGTTTCGCTGGCACCTACGCCGAAGTCTCCCCGAGCGGGAGCGGTATCAAGATGTGGTGCCGGGGACGTGTTGAAGCTTCGGCCAACTTCAAGCATGCTGACGGAGCGGTTGAAATCTATCCTCATGGCCGCTACTTCTGCGTTACCGGCGACCTCTGGCCTGGTTCGGTTCTGGAGGTGGAAGAATGTCAAGAATCGCTCGATTGGCTGCTGAGCTTGAATCCGGCAGGGGCGAAGAAGGCACCGTTTGTTATGCCGGAGAAGATCAAGCACCCGACCCAGCATAATGACTTGCTCAGTTTGGCTGGTTCATACCGAAGTAAGGGCATGAACCAAGCGGAGATCGAAGCCGCTTTGATCGCGGTAAGCAAAGCACGCTGCGAGGAGATCCCGCCCGAGTCGCACATGCGGACGATGGCCGCAAGCGTTTGTAAGCTGTACCCGGCGGGGCCGTCTACCGAGTTCAATCGGCAGGTGGCGCGTGCCGTGGAATGGGCGACCAACCAAGACGAAGAGCACCCCGATTACGAAGAACGCGAGGGCTGGAAAGAACTGCTGCTGCGAGGCAAGCCCAACAAAAAGACGGGTGAGCCCGGTGGGATCAAGTCATGCAACTATAACGCCGACATCGCCCTCCGCAATGCGCCGGAGTGGGCCGGAGCTCTCCAGTTCGATGAGTTCTCCCAGCGGGTTCGCCTGGTGCGCGATACGCCGATTGGAGGCACAGTACCGAGGGACCTTTTCGACGCCGACATCATGAACATTTCCATTTGGATGCAGGGAGAGGGGCTATTCGTTGGCCAAGAAATGGTTGGCGCCGTTGCTGATGCCGTCGCGATGGCTCACACGGTTCATCCTCTCCGGGACTGGCTCAACGGTCTGGAGTGGGACGGCGTGCCGCGTGTGGATTCGTGGGTAAGTAAGTACCTAGGTGGGGCCGGGGGTTCCTATACCTCGAACGCTGGCCGCTGGTGGCTGATAAGCGCAGTTGCCCGCGTCATGGAACCGGGTTGTCAGGCAGACCACATGTTGATTATGGAAGGGCCGCAAGGGAGGGGGAAATCAACCGCGCTGCGGAGACTGGCCGGTGATCAATACTTTACGGATCAATTGCCGGATCTTCACAGCAAAGATGCAAGCCTCCAACTTTTTGGCAAGTGGATTATCGAGTGGGGCGAACTGGACACGTTGGCCCGTTCCCAGGTCGAGATCGTGAAGACCTTCGTTTCACGTCGTGTTGAAACGCTACGCCGCCCTTACGGAAAGATTCCCGTGGACGTTCGGCGCCAGTGTATTTTCGGAGGTTCCACGAATGATTCCGAGTACCTGCGGGATGTTACCGGCAACCGCCGATTCTGGCCGTTCTTTGTTGGGTCAATCGACCTCGAAGCACTTAAGAGGGACCGCGATCAGCTATGGGCCGAAGCCGTCGCCCTGTATCGGGGGGGGGCGATTTGGTGGCCCGACTCTGAGGACTGGATCAAGCAAGCTGCTGTTGAAGCATCACTCCGAGTCGAGGGCGATTTATGGGCTGACAGGATCAAAGAAATCACCACCGCCCGCGATGAAGTGACCCCTACAGAAGTGCTTACGGCGTTGGGGATACCCCTAAAGGACATGAAGCAGGTCGACCGAAACCGCGTGGCCCGGTGTCTCCGCCTCTTGGGGTTCGAGCCGACACGCACCAGCAACCAAGGCCGGTTCTTTAAGAGGAAGGGAGCGTGAGCGTTCCACGTTTGTGCGATTCATTCCACGTGTGTTCCACGGTTTCCGGCCATTATTCCACGTATGTTCCACGTTATTTTCCAATGATTCCACGTATTTCACGTTTTTCTCTCATAGGAGAGGCACAGATGCAAGAAACGGTGATATCGGTGGGGGGCTATATAGGGAAAAAACGTGGAATACGTGGAACGTGGAATGGAAGCCCAACCACACCCGAGGCTCCCCGATGACCCCGTTCGAGCAATTCATGACCGGCCTCCGGGCCGATGCGCGACTGGGCCGATACGTCGCGCCTGTCTGCGACCAATCGCCCGAGGTAATCGTTCTGACGCTCGCCTTGGCCCTGGCTGACGCCCGAGAAGGAAACAACCCGCACCCAGCGCACGCGCTACTGGATCGCCTTCAAGAACGAAATGGAGAAAAACGATGACCGATCATGCATCCCTATTGCGCCGCTACGTCGCCGGTTTCCTGGCTGAGCATCACATTTGCATGGATTGCGAAACGAGGGGATTTATCAACCCGGCGAACCGATGCCACCTGATGAGGGAGCGGACGCACCCAGCCGAGAAGCTGCGATTGAGTTACTGCGTTCCACTATGCACGCGCTGCTACTCCAAACGGGAACGAATGAGCGACATGAGAACGGCAGAATATGCCGAAATCGGGGGCTGATAGGGTGCCCCGGGGGTAAAAAGGTACTCCGGTGGGCAAAAGCACGGGGGTGGAGTGTCTGCCAAGCACCTCAATGTAGTGGTGCCAAAAAGTACTTTCACGGAAATTTCAGATGGAGCATTCAGATAACCCCCCCCGAAATTATTTGCACGTCGAAAAGATTTCGTTTGACACCCACTCGCATCTCGCTATATACTAGTATCAGGATATGACATTGAAGATGGCCACCACCACAAACCAACCACTGCTCACCACAACGCAAGCGGCGAAAGCTCTCGGCATGGTTCCAATCACGCTCCAGTCCTGGATTAAAAAGGGATGGCTAGACCACGTATTGCCGCCGCCTGAGTTTCGACCGCCTGGCGCACGAACTCAATTCGCCTCGGGGTTGATGGCGACCCTTCAGGTGGCCAAGGAGTTCGCCGCGTTCCTGCACCCGCATCTGGCAATTCAAGCCGCGGCTATCTGCCAGCCGTGTATCATCCAATACCTCTTCGAACAAAAGACGCGGTTCCGTTTTGTTGGGATAGCGCTGTTCTCAAATGAAGGCGAGACGATGGCCTGCCCCTGTAGCTTTGGTTCGCTCGCCCTATTTGAGTCGAACGATTGGAGCCGGGAGAATTGGGCATCGGCGGCACCCGATGGAGGGCTAGGGAAATCGGGCCCAATCGGGGATAACAGGCCGTACATGTTCGTAATCATTGACCTGGCCAACTTGCCAAAACTGAACGAGGTTGCCAAATGATTCACCCTGGAATCTGCATTGCTACCAATCCCTTGCGCCTGGTCTGCTGCGGCGAAACCCCTGCGGGCCTGGTGGCTTGGGAATACGCGATTACGCCCGACCAAGCCGACAGCATGGCCGGGGGGCTTCTGACCGCTGCCGACGCCGATAGGGTTTCGGTAGCCGCCAAGGATGCCGAGTTCCTGACCGCGTCCCGTATCGCTGGCCTGGAGGTTCGATGACTGAAACCGTAGCCGCCCAACTCACCACCGTTGACCGCGCTACCCGCCGGTGCACCGTGAGGGCCTATTCCGGGGCCGCCGTGCAACGCCGGGACGCGTCGGGGCAGTACGAGCTATCCATCGCTCCCGAGGGCATGAACACGACCCGTGCCGCAATCGGCACCATGCCGGTGCTGTTGGACCACAAAGAAGACTCCGCTTCCCAGGTGGGCCGCGTGGTCCGCGTCTGGCGACAAGGGCCTGAGATTCTGGCCGAACTCGAATTTGGTACGAGCCCGCTGGCTTTGCAAATCTTCGAGGACGTGGCCGCTGGCATCCGTCGAGCGGTGTCAATCGGACTCGCCATTATCACCGTCGCCGAACAACCGAATGAGACGACCGGCTTACGCCGCCTGACTGTGACTCAATCCGAACTAATCGAGATTTCGATTGTTCCTATCCCTGCCGATGGCGCTGCCGTCGTGCTGGCCTTTTCCACTGGAGACCCAATGACTTCACTAAGCTTGAACCAACCGAGCACCGAAACCACTGCGGAGCGCACCCGCGCCGCCGAGATTATGCAGCTCGGAAACCGAACCAATACCCAGCACCTCGCCAGTAATGCCGTCCAATCCGGGATGAGCCTAGACGCCTTCCGCGCTAAGGTAATCGACCATCTGGCGGACGAAGGCGACAAAACCGCCACCTGCATCCATTGGGGATTCGGGGAAGATTCGACCGATAAATTGCGGCTGGGCTTGGAAGACGCTATCTACTCCCGAGCGACCGGCAAGACTCCCAGCGACGCGGGGCGCCCGTATGTGTCCATGAGCATGCTGGATATGAGCCGCTCGTATTTGCGTAACGGGTTCGGCTTGCGTGATTCCGACATCCCTAGCGATCCGCTGCGGTTGAGCGGGGCTGCTCTGGGCCTGGTCAAATTGTCGGGCCTGCACGGTACCAGCGACTTCCCAAACATCCTCGGCAACGTTGCCGCCCGCGTTTTGCAGGAACGCTACCTGGCCGCGCCCGCCGCGTTGAAACAAATCTGCCGCAAGCGCCAAGCGCAAGACTTTCGAACCCTGAGCCTTGTTCGCTTGGGCGAACACCCGCAGCTCGAACAGGTAAGCCAATCCGGTGAATTTAAGTACGGAACCATGGCTGAGGGCAAGGAAGCGTATGCCGTCAAGACCTACGGCAAAATCATCGGACTGACGCGCCAAGCCATCATCAACGACGACCTGGGCGCGTTCGATGCTCTGCCGTCCGGTGCTGCACAGGCGGCTGTCGATCTGGAAGCGCGGACTTTGGTGGCACTGCTTGCGGCGAACTCTGGCGCTGGTCCTGCCATGAGCGATGGCGTGAATCTGTTCCACGCGTCGCACGGGAACCTGGCAGCGTCTGGGGCCGTAATCTCCGACACCACTCTGGCCGCTGCCAAGCTTTCGATGCGTTCGCAGAAGGGGGTTGACGGCGTTACCAGCATCGACGTTTCCCCGGCGTTCTTGATCGTTCCAGCCAGCCTGGAAAACACTGCGATGAAGTACTTGGCGACCATCACGCCGAACTCTGCCGCGACCGTAAACGCCTTCGCCGGGTTGCTGACCCTTATCGTTGAACCGAGACTTGATGCGGTTTCGGCCACCCGTTGGTATTTGGCAAGCGCACCCGACTTGAATGGAGCGCTCGAATACGCATACCTCTCCGGTGCCGAAGGTCCGCAGATTGAGACTCGGTTGGGCTTCGAAGTCGACGGCCTCGAAATGAAGGTTCGATTGGACTTTGGGGCCGGTGCGATCAACCATCGCGGGATTTACGCCAACCCTGGAGCTTAACCACGAGATTGCTGCATCGATAGCCATCCACGGGGCGCGATGCAGTCATAGGGCGGGAGGGACGTTCGCACCCTGCCGTCTGACGCGGGGCCGGGGCATAACTCCGGCCTTGCAAACTAACCGACTGAGTTTAGGGAGCCCGACCGGAACCATGCCTACCGATACCGCCATTTTCGACCGCCATTTCTCCCCGCGTACCCTGGCGGAAATGTGGGGCTTTAGCGAGGACACTATCCTTCGATGGTTCGAGGATGTCCCCGGCGTGCTCAAGCAAGGCAGCGAGGCCGGGCGGGGCAAGCGTCGAAAGATTACGATTCGTATTCCCGAGTCCATCGCCCGATCGGTGTACGCTGAGAGGATCCGCTAACCGTGCTCGACCTCTACCGCCGCCATCTTCCGACCTGCCCGCACAAAGAGAAGGGCCGCGCCTATCGAAAGTGCGACTGCCCGCTTCATTGTGATGGAGACGTGCGAGGCCAGCGCATCCGGCAAAGCCTGAAGACGACCAACTACGACCGCGCCCGCCGCCGCATGGCCGAGCTTGAGGCCGAGATCGAGACCGGCAAGGTCCGCAAGTCGGTTACCGACGCAACCGCCGCCTTCATCGCCGCCCAGGACGCCCAGCCGACGACGATGCACAAGTACCGCCGCATCATGAACCGCTTGGTTGAGTTCTCGAAATCGGCCGACGTCGACCAAGTGGACGCCTTCACCCTGGAACACCTGGACCGCTATAAGCAAAGCCGCCCGATATCTCCCCTGACCTGGCAGAAGGAACTTCAGACCCTGCGGGGCTTCTGGGACTTCCGCATGAAACGGAAGTGGTGCGAGGCCGATATCGCAAGCGATATGAAGATGCCGAAAGAGCCGAAGGCGAAGCCGAGGGAGCCGTACTCCGATGAGGAGATTTTCCGCATCTTCGAAGCCGCCCGAACCTATGGCCTGTACGATTACGAGCGCAAACGAGCAACCGCCATGGTTCACCTCCTGGCCGCCTATGGGCTTCGTATTGGCGACGTGGTACGATTGCGTCGGGACCAAGTCAAGGGCGACTCTATCGAACTCTACGCCACCAAGAAGGGCAAACACTTCATGGGCAAGCTGACCCCCCAGGTCACTGAAGCATTGTCCGCGCTACCGCCGCCCAAAGGCGCGACCGCTGACTGCCCCTACTATTTCTGGAACGGCAACGGCCAAGCCCTTCACGCTGTGAAGGTGGCTATCGAGGGGCTGAGAGCCGTCTATCGTAAGTCCGGCGTCGAGAACGCGATCAGCCATCGCTTCCGGCATACGCTGGCAACCAATATTCTAGTGAACGGGGGGACCATCGAGGACGCAGCAAACGCCCTAGGTGATGATCCCGCAATCGTTCGCAAACACTACGCGAAGTTCTGCCAAGAACTCCAGCGTAACGCCCAAACCGCCATGGACAAAGTACATGAGAAGCGTTTTGGCACATCTGCGGCACACAACGAAAAAGCGGCCCCAAAGGCCGCTATTGTTGAACATAAATTGGTGCCGAAGGTGGGAGTCGAACCCACATGGGGAGTGAACCCCGGCAGATTTTGAGTCTGCTGTGTATACCAGTTCCACCACTTCGGCCCTGACCCTGTCAGTATAACAGGAGATGGGTGAATTGTTCGATAGTCAAAATGCAGTAAATCGCTTGGCGCTTCTCGCCCAGCCTCGGCTGTTCTCATTGCTCCGGCTCAGTTCGGCTCGGCATGTGTACGATCCCGTGCCGGGCCTTCCCGGAGCTCGCTACTTTGCCGACGAAGGCGAGGTCGTGCTTAGCGAGTCCAAGCGCGTCGTACAGGACTACAAAAGCATTGAGCGGTTCCTGGGTGAAGACAAAGCCATGCAATTCCTGGTCGTGCCCGGCTTGGTTCCGCTGGTCAAAGCGATCTCCCTCGACGTGTTGGGTCGCAAGCTGCTCGTAACCCGCAAACCAGCACCGCGCGAGTCAGACATCGGGGCAGTCGGCCACCTGCCCGGCTTCGGACTAAGGTTGCTCTTGCACGTCGAGCCCGAGCAAACCACCCTAACTTGGGAGTGCCTCTGGGGTGTCCTATAACTCGGTGAGATGTTCGTTCTTGCCCGTCGATCCGCTCGGGCCGAACTCCAACGTTGTGCCCGTCTTAAACCAAATGTGCCTGCCACCGTGGACCTTGCCGGTCCCGCCGCCAGCGAGCACCGTCGGCAGGTTCAAGTGCCCGTGCTGATCTCGCCCTAGCGAACCACCTTAACTTGGGAGCGCCTCTGGATGGGTTCTACAGCTCGGTGAGATGTGCGATCTTGCCCGTCGAATCGCCGATCCGTTCGGGGCGCACCCCAACGTTAAACCGAATGTGCCTGCCACCGTGGACCTTGCCGGTCCCGCCGCCAGCGAACACGGTCGGCAGGTTAAAATGCTCGTGCTGATCGAGCCCTCGCGAACCACCTTAACTCGGGAGCGCCTCTGGAG
>JANXMS010000582.1 GCA_025354525.1 Acidobacteriota bacterium | reverse complement strand
GCGCCTCTTGAGCTCCTTCACCAGCCGCTTCACATGCCGTACGCTCAAACCCAACTCCTCGCCCGCTTGCTTTTGCGTGATCGTCTTCTCCGCTGCTTTTCTCAGCGCCACCAGCCGGTCCCTATCGACTTGCGTCATCAGTAGTCGTCCGTGTTCCATCCCACCAGCCTGGGACTGTCAAGGGGACATTTCTACTCTACTTTGCTCAAAGGGGACATTATCACTTTGCTGCCACAGCCCAGTGTTCGTATTTCAGCGGTTTCGGAAGGTTACCGGCATACACCACTACCGCTAATGGAGGATTCGATTGGGGATGGGGGGCGAAAAGCGGCGACGGGGGTACCGCAAGGGTTGGCAGAAGACAAGGAGAGTAGGTATGCAAAGATCAAGTTGGCCGCTGGAGTCGTTTTTGTTTTAACTGCTGTCGGCGGGCCGGACAGACAGCCAAAGCGTGTCCTTGCGTTGCATGGCTGTAAGAACGGGACGGGAGCCGCGAGGCAGATAGCGGAGACGATAAAGCCGCTCGATGATCAAGGCAAGAAGCAGGAAGAGCCAGTTCACTGGCATATTGTTGGGGTGGTGATGTTGAATGTGCTCTATCCCATCTAAAATCTTGGCGTCGTTGAAGCCCTGATTCTCGATCTTTCAGCGGCTTTTGTCCAGCTTGAAAAGCGAGCGTGTCGGCAGCTTGGCGAGGGAAAGGTTGGTGAGCCTTTCAGCCTGAACGATCGTTCCGTTCTTTTTGTGGGCTCGTCTGGGAAATCAGAGGGTAACATTGTTCGTGGATGCGTTCTCAGCCATCACCAAACCCGTGCCAGATCGAGTTCCCAGTGATTGTCGGGCTCGCCGGATCGAGGGTGTTTTTCCGCGCCAGTTTCCTTAGAGCAAAACCTGACATAATAGAGGCGCTCTGGAAATTATGACGACGCACGGATATGGCACGAGCCTACTCAGACGATTTGCGCTCAAAGTTTGTTGCCGCTTATGAGGGCGGGAATACTGGCCTGAAGAAATTGGCGG
>JANXMS010000580.1 GCA_025354525.1 Acidobacteriota bacterium | reverse complement strand
CCGCCAATTTCTTCAGGCCAGTATTCCCGCTCTCATAAGCGACAACAAACTTTGAGCGCAAATCGTCTGAGTAGGCTCGTGCCATATCCGTGCGTCGTCATAATTTCCAGAGCGCCTCTATTATGTCAGGTTTTGCTCTAGGGTTTGATTGGACGGATTGGTACGCCCCGACGGCGTTTGCAACATTTTCCTGTTACTGTCGATAAGCGTCTTGGCAGTCCCTCGGGGCTCGATCTTTCATCGCATATCCCGACGATTTTGTTCGTTGATTCCGCGTTTCTACTTGTGAGGCTACATTTATGATCCTTCGATTCACTATTTTATTTTTAGGTGCCGGCGCCCTGTGGGCGGCACCGGTACGCCCATATACGCTAAAAACGGTGGATCGGGTGGCAGTGAACCGGCCGCTGGCGCGGGTCGGCAGGCCGATCGAGTTTTGGATGGGTCCAATCTCGGAGGCGGAGCGTGCCCCGAAGATGCTGAAGCCGGGGGTGATGCGCGCCGGGATACATCGGCTGGGCGGAGATGAGTTTTTGGGCCGCGGGCAGTGGAGCGAATTGTCGGACGGGCGGGCCGTGTTTCAGGCGGCGCTGCGGTCGCCGGGAGCGACCGGCTTAAGGCTTGAGTTTGTTAACTTTGCGGCTGGCGCGGGGCGGGTTTGGCTGTATCCGGGTGACGAAACGAACCCAACGCGGCCAGTTGGTCCGTACGAGGGCGGAGAAGATGTTTGGTCGGGTTTGGTGGAGGGCGAATCGGTGGTGTTGGAGTTTGAGGCGGCGGCGGGAGCGCCGCGGATGCTGCCGTTTCAACTGGGTCGGATCAGTCATATCTCGGCGAACGTCGGGACGGCGGGGGCTCCGCGGGCGGCGGCTCTCAGCTGTAACCTGGACGTTACCTGCTACCCGGAGTGGGCCGAAAGGGCGCGTGGCGTGGCCCGTTATCTGTTTGAGACCAACGGCGGCGGGGCGCTTTGCTCCGGTTCGCTCGTCAACACGAGAAACAACAGTGGTATCCCTTATTTTCTGACCGCCGACCATTGCATCAGCAATGAGGCCGAAGCGCGTTCGGTACAGGCGTTTTGGTTCTATCAATCGAGCGTTTGTAATGGGGTGCCTCGCAGTCTGCGGGATGTGCCGACGACCTCGGGGGCGAACTATATGGCGGGCGGCTCAATGGAGCAGGGCGATTTCACGCTCCTTCGGTTGACCGGGACACTACCAAACGGGGTCACGTTTGCGGGTTGGATGCCGGAGGAGTTGCCGATTGGCGCGGCAGTGACGGGGATACACCACCCCTCCGGTGATTACAAGCGAATTTCATTCGGGAACCGAGCGGATCCAATAACCACGCGAGGTCGGCCCGAGCCGAAGTTCCACACGATTGTTTGGCGAACGGGCGTGACCGAGGGCGGCTCGTCCGGTTCGCCGATTTTCACGAACGACGGTTTGATTGTAGGAATGCTCTCCGGTGGGCCCAAGCCCCCGAACGGGGGAACCGAGTGTGATCTGAAACCGGCCTATGATTTTTACGGGAGATTTTCCACGGCTTACCCGACTTTGCAAGGATTTCTCGAAGAACGGACGACCGGGCCGACGCCGACGCCGCCTCCGACCGGTGGCGGCACCACCGGAACGCTGCTGACCAGTAACGTCGGGGCCAACTTTACGGTGGGACCGGTGGCGGGCGCTTCGCTGCTGCCCGGGATCTATCGGGTGGACGTACCGCAGGGTGCCACGCGGTTGGAAATTCGGCTGCGGACGAGCACGCCTAGCGTAGATATCGATCTGTTCGTCCGGGCGGGAAGCGCTCCAGTGTTGACCGAAGGACGGATCACGTCGGATTTCTCGGCTGCGACGGACAGCGGGGACGAGACGATTGTGATCACTCCGACCTCGACGCCTGCTCTCCGGGCGGGAACCTATTTCGTCGCCATGGCGTTGTTTACGACGGGTGTCGAAGCGAGAGGAACGTTGACCGCAATCGTAACGGGAGGAACAACGACTCCGCCCCCGTCCACGTCGAATGCTGTGGCCTTAACGTCGGGTGTGGCGCGGGCGATTACGCTGGAGCCTACAACGTTGGGCACTTTGCTAAGCGGCAGCAACGCTTACCGGATTGACGTGCCGCAGGGAGCGACGCGGTTGGAGATTCGACTGGAGTCGCAAACCTCGAACGTTGATGTGGACCTTTACGCCCGCTTCAACGCCGAGTCCGAGGTGGTGAATCGAGCCGTGGTTTCTGACCATCGCTCGGAGGGACCGGACGGCAATGAAGTGATCACGATTACCCCAGCCTCTAGCCCGACGCTGCGGGCGGGGACATACTTCATCAACCTGGGCGTGTTCACCGCAAGTACCCGGATTTCGGCGCGGCTGACGGCGACCGTGACTGGCGGGACAACGACTCCTCCGCCAACGTCAGGAGCGACGGCTTTGACCTCGGGCACGGCACGGGCGATTACGCTAGAGCCGACAACGTCGGGCGCGTTGCTGAGCGGTAGCAATGCTTATCGAATCGACGTGCCGACGGGTGCGACTCGATTGGAGATCCGACTGGAGTCCCAGACGTCGAACGTGGATGTCGACCTGTACGCTCGGTTCAACGCCGAGTCCGAGGTGGTGAATCGCGCTGTGGTGGCCGATCATCGATCGGAGGGGCCAGACGGGAACGAGGTGATCACGATTACCCCGACGTCGAGCCCGGCGCTGCGACCGGGGACTTACTTCATCAACTTGGGCGTGTTCACGGCGAATACGCGGATCAGTGCGCGGCTGACGGCGACCGTCACCGGGGGCGGGACCACGCCGACACCGCCACCGGCGGGCGGAAATCGGACGCTGACTTCGGGAGCAGCGAGCGCGTTTTCGTTTGAGCCGGTGAGCAGTGCGACGCTGTTCACTTCCGATAGCGCGTACCAGATTTCGGTTCCGGCCGGGGCGACTCGGCTGGAGGTGCGGCTCCGGACGACGACGCCCGGAGCCGACGTAGACCTGTACGTGAGGGCGGGCGAGGTGCCGCGTGTAAGCAGTGGCGCGGTGCTGGCTGATTACTCCTCCGAGGGCGATACTGGGGACGAGACGATTGTGATCACACCGCAATCGACGCCTCCGCTTCGCGCCGGGACGTACTTCATCGCGTTGGGCGTTTTCACTCAAAATGTCCGCGTTGATGGCACTGTGCTCGCGACGGTGACGACGGCGGGTTCTTCCAACACAGTGGGACAGCCGCTGATTGCTGGTCTGCCGCAACGGTTCACGATTGCGCCGGTCAGTTCGGCGACTTTGTTGGCAGACCCTTCGTTCCGGATCGCGGTACCGGAAGGCACCGGACGGGTTCGGGTGGTCTTGCAGACTACGACTCCGAATGCGGATGTCGACCTGTATGCCCGGTATGCGCAGACCCCGGCGGTGACCGGAGGCGCAATCGTGGCGGACTACAGATCCGAAGGGTCGACGGGGGATGAGAGCTTGGACATCACGCCCCAATCGACGCCGCCGTTGCGGAGTGGAACGTTGTTCATTTCGTTGGGTTTGTTTGCGACCGGAGTACGGGTGGAAGGATCGGTGATTGTCTACATCGACACTGCTACGACGCCGCCGCAAAACGCTGTCGAGTTGAGTTCGGGCGTTCCTGGACGGTTTACGCTGCCGGCTACGGCTACGCCGACGCTCTACTCGGGGACCGCCGGGTTCCGGATTCAGGTGCCGGTGGGAGCGACCAGTTTGACGGTTCGCTTGAACACGACGACGCCGAATGCGGACGTGGATCTGTATGTTCGTCGTGGGTCGGATGTCGAGCTCGCCGAGAGCGAAGTGGTCGCTGACTTCTTTGGTGAAGGGCCGACCGGGAACGAATCGCTGACGATTACCCGGACCTCCAACCCGCCGCTTGAGCCGGGCACCTACTTCATCGGGTTGGGGAACTTTGCTCGGAACACGCAAGTGAACGGGGTCGTGACCGCAACGGTTGAGAGGGCACCGGCAGCGCCGACGACAGGAGCGAACCAGCGACTGACGTTCGGCCAAGCGACTGCGTGGCGGTTTGGGGCGGTGACGGGTCCGACCTTACTCTCTGGGGAGAGCGCGTATCGACTGGACGTGACGAATGTGTCGCGGATGGATATTGAACTGATCACGGATACGCCGGGAGCGGACTTGGATCTGTATGTTCGGTACGGGTCTCCGCCGGTGGTGCAAAACGGCAACGTGGTGGCTGATTTCAGCTCGACGGGGTTAACCGGGAACGAGAAGATCACCATTTCACCGGGGGCGAACTCGCCGCTGCGGTCGGGAACGTACTACGTGGCGTTGGCGGTCTTTACGCCGGGCGTCGCGACTTCGGGAACTTTGGTGGCGAAGGACTTGTCGAGCGGCGGGGTGGACGAACTGAAGTTCACAATGCGGCGAAAGTTCGGCGATAAGGCGCTTGAGACGGGGCTAGTCAAGTCGACCCAGCCGGAGGATCCGATGCCGGCGGACGGGCGGCAACTGCTCAAGGGGAAGTACGGTCCGATGCGGGAGCAGGAGTAGATTCGGCACGGAGGAGTTCGTAGACGGCAACGGCCACCGAAAGGGTGGCCGGGCCGATAAAGAGGCCAAGGAACCCAAATGCTTCGACGCCGCCGAGGAGGGCGAAGAAGACGAGGAGCGGATGGAGGTTGATGCGGCCGCTGATGACGTAGGGTCGGACGAAGTTATCGGCGAGTCCGATGACGCCGATGCCTAAGCCGACCAGGATGGCCGCTTTGCCCCAACTGCCGGCGATGGCTAGGACCAGGGCGGCGGGGACCCAGACGATGGCGGTGCCGAGAATTGGGAGCATCGAGAAGAACCCGGCGGCGGTGCCCCATAAAGCAGGGGATTTGAGGCCGAGGAGAAAGAAAATGAGCGCGGTGAGGCTACCCTGGACGAGGGCGACAACACCGATGCCGTAGACGTTGGCTAGGACGCTTTCGCCGATGTCGGTAAAGAGACGATGAACGTCGGCGGTGGCGATGGGAATGACGCGAGCCAATCTATTTTTGATGCGTATTCCATCGCGAAACAGGTAGAAGAGGCTGAACAACGAAACGATGGAGCTGAGGACCATTGAGACTAGATTGGTAAGGATGTCTCGGCCAATCGCGAGGGCGGTGCCGCCAAAGGCTTGGAGGCGTTCGATGAGGGCAGTGCGGATCTGCTCTTCGGTTTCGGGCGATTCGACACCAAGCCAGACGATGGAGCGGTGGAGCAGGTTGGCGGCCGACTGGGCCCACCCGCCGCCGGCTGCGCTTTTGTCCGCGGCTAATTCGTAGAGTTGGCGGGCTTCGCGGAGAACGGCGGAACCGATGCCGAAGGCGGGGAGGGCGATGAGCAAGAAGACGAGGAGGACCGAGATAGCGGCGGCAAGGCTGGGGCGCCGAAGCGAGCGCTGGATGCGGTGATGGAGTGGGTAAAAGAGGATCGCCAGCGCAATGGCTCCGATCAGTGGCATAAGGAAGGGCCGAAGGATAGCGAAGGATATGGCGAGACTTGCGGCTCCTAGGACGAGGAGGAAGACGTGTTGAACGCGGTTTGATTCGAGAGAAGCCATTGAGGGAAACGTACCACGAACGACGAAGCAAGGATAGAATCCGAGTGATGAGTGCACAAGATGTCACCCAGTTGTTGCAAGATTGGCCCCAGGGGACCGGGCTGCGCTCGAGCACTTAACGCCGATTGTGGGAGATACGCCGCAGGCGACGGCGCGTGTGCGCGAAGCGTATGGCAGAACCGGGCGCATTTCTTTAAGATTGCGTCGCCGATAATTCGGCGGATTTTGGTGGATCACGGTCGGGCGACAAAGGCGGCCAGGCGAGGGAGCGGAGCGGTGGCGGTATCGCTGGACGAGGCGCTGGAGGGTAGCGGAGAAGAAAGATTGTGCAATGATCGCGCTGGACGATGCGTTGCGGACGCTGATGCGGTTTTTCACGGGGCTGACGATAGAGGAACTTCCGAGGCTTTGGGGATATAGCCAGCGACGGTGAAGCGGGATTGGGTGACGGCGAAGGCGTGGCTGTTGCGGGAGATGTCGCGGCAGCCATGACTTTTTCTTAGGTGCCGTGGGAGCGGGTGAAGGTGGTTTTTCATCAAGCGCTGCTATTGCCATCCGCGGACAGGTCGGCGTTCTTGGCGGAGGCGGGGACGGTCGAGGCCGAGGTGAGGAGTCTGCTGGAAGCGCATGAGCAGGCGAGCGGTTTTCTGGAGGATCCGGCGGTGGATCTGCGACCGATGATGGCGAACTAGCCGCTATTTCTCACCAAGGGCTAGCAAAAAGCCGTTGTTTCTGGCATAACTATGTTTGACGACAAAGAGTTAGAGACCAAGGAGCAACGGCTTTCGCTATGACACAGTCTATCCAAGCTGGATTCGATTTTGGA
>JANXMS010000547.1 GCA_025354525.1 Acidobacteriota bacterium | reverse complement strand
CTTCCACCGCCACCTTAGCTTTCAAAGCCGGCGAGTGAGTCTTGCGTGTTCGAGGCATTGATTCTCCTTCATTTTCAATGCCCTCCTACACTTAAGCAATAACCATTTTTGTGTCTAGTTTTTGGGGTCCACCACACCGCGCGCTCTGGTGCCTGCTCAACATCACGGAATTTCACAATAAACTGGGACGACACGTGGGACCGCTCCAGCATCCGTGCCGCCCGGCCGCGGTCCAACCGTTGCCCCCATGCACTGCCCAACGGCAGCAACAGCATTAAAGAGCACAAAAGGGCGCACCGGCCCGTAGCGAACGGATTAAATGGCATCCAAAAGCAGTCCTTAGGTTGAGGTATATCCTCCTATCGGACAACTTTGGAACAAATATTAAGTTATCTTTAGCCTTAGTAGAGCGGTCCGTGGGATCACTTAGTCCAATTCAAATAGGCAGCTTGCCCCAGATACCCCAACCCGTATACCAAAATCGCACACCCCCCAATCGCCAACACCGCATCCACGTCCCGATCAAAATCCAACTTCATCCCCAACCACGAAGCCGGCCCCGACACCGGGATCGTGATCAGAAAACTCCCCATATGCCGCAGCGTGATCCATCCCCCTCCCGACGGCACCCGCTCCACCATCACCACCCAACCCGCCCCCACCGCATAAATCCCCCCCAAAACTAACCCAACCATCGATAGCCGCATGCGCTCCAGGATACTCCCTTATTTGACGGTCACCATCGCGGAGTTGCGCTTTTCCCCCTCGCCGTCACCAAACTCCGCCGCCGCGAAATCGGGTCCCCTTCGCTGCCCGAACTGAAAAATGCCCGGCGCTGCCGCCACCACGCGCACACTCCCCGGCCTCGACGCCTCCCCGTTCACCGTCACCACCACCGCCGCCCCCTCAGATACCTCATTAAGGAACCTCATCGACGCGCTATCGGCGCCAACGTCCCCCACCAATTGCCGCGGCAACCTCCCCGCTGATCAGCGAAATATCTTCGGCTGGTTCGACCGCTCGGCCTCCGCCTGGCGTTGTCACTACTGCGCCCGAATGATCCGCAACGCCTCCTCCACCAGTTCATCACGCCCCTCGCGGATCCCCTGGATCGTCGGCCATACTTCCACATCGGGAACAATACCAATTCTCTGCGTCGGACGACCATCCGGGTAGAAAACACCAAGGCCGCTGATTAACGAACTCTGCGCTCCCGGCAATGGAATCGTCGATACGTTCCCATCCGCACCCGCCGTCGTGCTCCCCAACACCACCGCGCCCGGCGCCGTGCGGAACGCCATCGTCGTATACTCAGCCTGACTCAGCGTCACCTCATCGATCAGGATCACAATCTTGCCCCGATATCGCGGAGTCTGCGGCACCAGCGTCGCCGCCGCACGTCGATAAAACGCTCCAGGATTGGCAAGATCCACTTCTGTGAAATTCACAAAAGTCGTCCGTTCCGAAACCAGCAACTGTCCCAGCGTGAACACCACAAACTCCGATGGATAGTTCCGAAGGTCGATAATCAAACCTCTGGTCCCTTCCGCCTGATTGACATAGGATGCCGAATCCGCCGCCCGCACCGAACTTAGCTTCAAATACCCCACATCCTCTCCAATCTTCTGATACGTTGAACCCTCCAGATCATGGACAGAAGAACGGGAAAAGTCAATTGCCGTTCGCTCAACCCGCAGCGGCGACAATTGCAACGTTGCCTCCCCGCGCTCCACCGTCAACGCCACGGCATCACAGGCACCGCGCGTCAAGTATCGGGCAATGTCCCGCAACCTCGTCGGCTCATTTGACGCCGGATAGTAAGGCCTCCACTCCTGCAACAGTTCCTCAATCGGAGATCCATCAAGATGAGTGATCACATCGCCAACCTCCAGCGGATTCGCGCCCGCGGCAGCACGCCCCGTTCGCCGATAAACAACCGCCTTCCCCTCCACAAACCGCATCTCGACCGGCAGTTGGCATGGCCCCATCGGAGGCAACGCCGAAGTGCCGGTCCAAAGATTGGAATGCGTGTCATTAATCTTCGCGATAAACCGCAACAGCGCCCGCTGATACTCCAGCCGGTTCAACGCAAGCGCAAACGACCGCATCGACTCGGTCAGAACACCGTTCCAATACGCCGACGCTTGCGACGGATCGTCACCCATAATGTCGCGATTCGGATTGAAATACTGCATCATGTTCCAGAACCGGAACAGCGCCAGCAATTGAAATCCGCTATCAGGATGCCGTAACGCCGCATAGTTTAGCTCATTGTCGAACACCGGATTGCCGACACCCGCTTCCTTGGCCGCATAAAACTGCGCATTTCCAGTGGGCCGACGGCCGTACGCTAGTTGCAGCGTTTCGCTTAAATCTTTGCCCAGTGCCTCCGCATCTCGGATCCAATCGACATCGGGTGACAGCCGCAGGTCCCTTTCCACTAACGTGGCGCAGGTTGCGCATGACCTGGGCGACCCCAATCGAACGGCCCATTCACCTATCGCCGTATTTGCGGCAGCAGCGTCCGGCGCCGCAAGCACCCGCGGCATCACCCGAAACAATTCGTAGTCCCAATGACGCGTGCCTTCGATAACCGCGGTGTGATGATACTTGAGGAATCCCCATACCTTGGCGAGCGTCGCCAAATTCAAAACCTGCAAGTCGGTCAGGTCACTGACGTTGATCTTGGAACCGCTGTCGAACTCGCTATCCGACACCAGAATCGAGGGTGCCGCTGCGGCAGCCTCAGCAATCGGCTTCCCATCCGCCAGCAACTGCAACGAATCCGCCCACGCCCGGCCGACCCCGGAAACAAAAAAACCAAAAACGATCTGTCGTCCGTTCGGCTGCAAACGGATGTTGATCGAATACTCTTTCCAGTCCGCCGTGCCTCGCAAATTCATCGTCTGCAGCGTCGCAAACGCAAGGGTCCCCCCGGGGCCATCTTGGCGAAGCCAAAGTGCAATGTTCCCCTCCACGTTCTCAAGCTTCACAAAACCGCGGAGTTCCACCGTGGTGGCGGAAAAATCTTGCGGGATGGTCGCCAAGATGGTGGTAAAGTTCTCCGCTTCGGTGCGCGTGATGCGGGCCGAATAGCGACCGGATTGGAAGATGTCGGCATCCGCGACAATCGCCGGATTTGTACCGGCGTTCCAACGGGAGGAAAGCCGCCCATTCTGGCTATCCTCAAATCCAAGAATCGTCGCCACGTTCGCGCGCGTCAGAACCTGGCAAAACGCTGGCAGCGCCAGCAGGACAAGAGCAAAGAAAATTCGCATAATGGAATCCGCCTATGAATATATGCGAATTCGCAGCCGAACGCGGGCCAAAATCGAATCGACTGATCCTTCAACCCTGAAAGTGCCGCTCAAACCCCTCCGCCATCGCCAACAACTCCCGCCCCGCCTCCACCCCTCGCCTCTCCTTGATCGCCTCCAATATCCGTCGATGCGTCGCCACCTCAGCCACCCGATCAATCGGCTCCGCCCTACCCGCCGCCGTCGCCTGCAGGCTCCGCGCCAACCCCGACGCAAACAACGATCCTAACGACGTCTCCAAAGCCTTCGCCGCAAACTCATTCTCCGACGCCTTCCACAACAACCGATGAAACCCCAAATCCGAATGGAAAAATGCCGCCATATCCCCGGACCGCGCACCCTTGTCCATCTCCCGCAACTGCAACTCTAATCCCTTTATCCCCTCCGCCGTTATCCGCTCCGCAGCCCACTCCGCCACCTTCGGCTCCAACAACCGCCGCAACTCACAAATCCGCCGCGCCTCCGTCGAACTCAACTCCACCACCGAATATCCATGGTTCAGCCGCCGCGTCAACAACCCACGGCTCTCCAAATCCTGCAGCGCCTCTCGCACCGGAATCGAACTCACCCCAAAACGCCCCGTCAACTCCCGCTCCACTATCCGTTGGCCCGGCTGAAACAAGCCCATGATTATGTCTCGCTGCAATTGCAACACAATCTCATCGCGGATCGACCGCGCTCGAATCGTCCCATCCAGGGTTGGTTTATCAAATATTGGCACGAGGAATCATTACACTATAACTCATCATCCCCCCTACCAAATCCTCGTCGATATATGATATCGTTCCCGCCATACGCAAGCTCTCTCTCCTTTCGCTCGCTCTCGCTTCCCTCCTACTCGCCCAACTCAACTCCGGTACCATCGTCGGCGTCGTCCTCGATTCCAGCGGTGCCAACATCCTCGGGGCCCAAGTCACCCTCACCAGCGAAACCACCGGCGACACCCGAAAAACCCTCTCCAACTCCACCGGCAACTTCACCCTCCCCGGCGTTCCCGCCGGAACCTACTCCCTCCGCGTCTCCTTCCAAGGCTTCCAATCCATCGAACGCAAAGCCATCACCGTCACTTCCAACGAATACCTCCCCGCCGGTACCTTCACCCTCCAACCCGGCAGCACCACAGAAGTCATCAACGTCACCGCCGGCCGCGCCGTCGTCCAAACCGCCTCCGCCGAAAACTCCGCCCTCCTCGACTCCAAACAAATGAGCACCCTCCTCACCCGCGGACGCGACGTCATGTCCCTCCTCCGCCTCATGCCCGGCGTCTCCCAAAACTCCGACCCCAACTCCCTCGGCTCCGAAATCGGCTCCTCCGCCCCCAACATCGGCGGCCTCCGCTCCACTGACTCCACCGTCTCCGTCGACGGCATGGTCTCCAGCGATTCCGACAACGTCAACGTCTCCATCACCGCCGTCTCCATGGATGCCGTCGAAGAAGTCAAAGTCCTCGTCAACAACTTCCAAGCCGAATACGGTCGCAACGCCGGTGCCCAAGTCTCCATCATTTCGAAATCCGGCACCAAGGAATTTCACGGCTCAGCATCGTGGTTTAAACGCCACGAAATGTTCAACGCGAACAACTTCTTCAGCAATTTGAACGGAATCTCCAAACCCGTCTACCGCTACAACACCTTCACCGCCACCCTCGGCGGACCCGTCTCCATCCCCAAACTCTTCAACAAAACTCGCGACAAACTCTTCTTCTTCTACGCCCGCGAACAATGGCTCGTCCGCGAACCCCAAAGCCTCCAACAAACCACCATGCCAACCGCCCTCGAACGCGCCGGCAACTTCTCCCAAACCACCAACCAAAACGGCTCGCTCATCGTCGTCCGCGATCCCAACAACCAACTCCCCTTCCCCAGCAACATCATCCCCTCCAACCGCCTCAACCCCTTCGGTCAGGCCATGCTCAACATCTTCCCCCAACCCACCTTCCTCGACCGAAACGTCAGCCGAGGCGCCTATAATTATCAGTTCCAGGACATCCGCGACCTCCCCAAACGCCTCGACCAAATCAAAGTCGACTACAACGCCACCTCCAAAGACCGCCTCTCCTTCCGCTACCGCGACTGGAAACAAAGCTCCACCGGCTTCACCGCCATCGCCGGTTGGAGCTCTAACTGGGATCACTACAACAACACTTACTCCAAAATCGAAAAAAGCGCGCTCATGAATTACACCCGCACCGTCTCCCCGAATATCATCAATGAATTCGTAGTCGGCGGTCGCATCATCCTCGAAGGCGCTCCCAAACCCACCACCGAACAAGCCGCCCCCGTCCTCCGCTCGACCAAAGGCCTCGCCGGCCTCCGTCAGCTCTACCCTGAAGCCAACCCCGACAAATACCTACCCGTCCTCACCTTCGGCGGTGTCGTCGGTGCTCCCAACGTCGGCTACGACAACCGCTGGCCCATCAACGCCGGCGACACCCGCTGGTCCATCGCCAATAACCTCACCTGGACCCGCGGCCAACACTCCGTCAAAGCCGGCGGCTACTACGAATTCAACCTCTCCGACGAAGGCATCTCCGCCAACTGCTTCACCGGCTGCTACGATTTCACCGCCGATTCCAACAACCCCCGAGACTCCGGCTACGCTTTCTCCAACGCCGCCCTCGGTAACTTCCGCTCTTACTCGGAATCGTCCAAACGCAACTTCCGCGGAGGCCAAAACTACACCGCCGAATTCTTCGTCCAGGATAGTTGGAAAGTCTCCCGCCGCCTCACGTTCGAAATCGGCCTCCGCCTCTCCCTCTTCTCCCCCTGGCGTCTCCAGCCCGGCCAGGAAGGCGCTGCGTGGGTTAAGGAACGCTTCGACCCCGCTCAGGCCGTCCGCCTCTTCCGCCCCGCCCTCGACCCCGCCGGCCGCCGCGTCGGCCAGAATCCCGTCACCGGCCAAATCGTCCCCGCCGTCCTCATCGGTGCCATCGTCCCCGGCATCGGCGACCCCTTCAACGGCATGGTCCTCGGCTCGGACAAAGGCGTCCCCCCCGGCTGGCAAAACCGTCCCCCCTCCAACCTGGCCCCCGCTTCGGCTTCGCCTACGACGTCTTCGGCAACGGCAAAACCGCCGTCCGCGGTGGCTTCGGCATTACCCGCCAAACCCAAATCAACTCCGCCTACGCTAACAGCCAGGTCAACGCCGCCCCGCCCATCGTCCTCCAACCCAGCATCTTCTACGATTCCATCGAAAACGTCTTCGGCACCGCCGCCTCTTCCTCGGCCGGTTACCTCTTCCCCGTCGGCGCCGTCCGAACCTTTGAACGCGATTACAAACCCGCCAGCGTCTACAACTACTCTCTCAACGTCCAGCAAAACGTCGGCTTCGATACCGTCCTCAGCGTCGCCTACGTAGGCAACGTCGGCCGCAATCTCAACCAAAATCGCAACCTCAACACCCTCCCCTACGGCACCCGATTCCTCCCCTCCTCGCTCGATTCCACCAGCCCCGGCCGCCCCCTGCCCGACACGTTCCTCGCCCCCTACGCCGGCTTCCAAACCATCAGCGCCCTCGAAAATTCCGGCACCTCCAATTACAACTCGCTCCAAACCACCGCCACCCGCCGCTTCTCCCGCGGCCTCCAGTTCGGTGCCGCCTGGACTTACGCGAAAGCCATGAACCTCTCCGACACCCCCGCCAACATGCCCCTTTACCGTAGCGCCCGCGAGTTCCTCTACGGCAAAGCCGGTTACGACCAAACTCATATCCTAGTCGTCAACTTCACTTACGATGTCCCCAAGCTGACCAAGTTACTACCCAGTAACCCCACCACCCGCCTGGTCCTTGATGGCTGGCAGGTCGCCGGCTTCACCTCCATGGCCTCCGGCTTCCCCACCGGCGTCGGCTTCTCGACCGTCGATAACGCCGACATCACCGGCGGCGGCGACGGCAACCGCATCAACGTCCGCGGCCCCGCCGCGCTCCCCGCCGGCGAGCAAACCTTCGCCCGCTGGTTCAACCCCACCGTTTTCTCCCGCCCCGCCCGCGGCGATTTCGGCAACGCTCCGAAAGACGTCCTCCGCGGCCCCGGCATCAACGCCTGGGACGTCTCCGTCTTCAAAAACTTCCCTCTCCGCTCGGAAAATCGGTTCATCCAGTTCCGCGGCGAATTCTATAATATGTTCAATCACACCCAGTTCTCCGGCCTTGATACGACCGCCCGTTTCGATGCCGCCGGCAACCAAGTCAACACCCGCTTCGGTCAACTCACCGGAGCCCGTTCCCCCCGCATCATCCAATTCGCCGTAACCTTTAAATTCTAACTCCCATGATCACCAGACGAAATCTTCTCTCCCTCGCCGCCGCCCCAGCCCTGCTCCCGGCCGCCTCTTCCAAAACGAAAGTCGAAATCCGCGGCAACCAATTCTTCATCAATGGAAAGCCAACTTACAAAGGGCGAACTTACAAAGGCCATAAAATCGAAGGTCTCCTGATGAACTCCCGCATGGTCCAAGGGATCTTCGACGACAAAAACCCTCAAACCGTCTCTAAATGGGCCTACCCCGACACCAAGAAATGGGACGCCAACCGAAACGTCAACGAGTTCCTCGCCGCCATGCCCCTCTGGCGCAAACACGGACTTCTCTCCTTCACCATCAATCTCCAAGGCGGCAGCCCCGAAGGTTACTCCAAATCCCAACCCTGGCACACCTCCGGCATAGCCCCCGATGGTGGACTCCTCCCCGATTTCATGGCCCGCCTCGAACGCATCCTCGACCGCGCCGACCAACTCGGCATGGTCCCCATCGTCGGCTACTTCTACTTCGGCCAGGACCAAGTCCTCAAAGACGAAGCCGCCGTCCGCCGGGCAGTTGAAAACGCGACCAACTGGCTCCTCGACCGCAAATACCGCAATGTATTGGTGGAAGTGAACAACGAAACCAACGTCAAAGCCTACGACCATGAAATCCTCAAACCCGCCCGCATCCACGAACTCATCAACCTAGTCAAAGGCATCAACCGCCAAGGCCGCCGCCTCCTCACCGGCACCTCCTACGGAGGCAACGGCATCCCCCGCGAGAACGTCGTCAAATCCTCCGACTTCCTCCTCATCCACGGCAACGGCGTCAAGGATCCCAACCGCATCGCCGCCATGGTCCGCGAAACCCGCGCCGTCCCCGGCTACCGCCCCATGCCCATCCTCTTTAATGAAGATGATCACTTCGACTTCGACAAACCCCAAAACAACTTCACCGCCGCCCTCTCCGAATACGCTTCCTGGGGCTACTTCGACCCCGGTGCCAGCGACTACGCCGACGGCTACCAATGCCCCCCCGTCAACTGGGGCATCAACTCCGAACGCAAAAAGGCCTTCTTCAACCTCCTCCGCGACGTCACCGGCGGATGATTCCCACAGATGTTCCACATGGAACATCACAGCTTTTCCACAGCTCGCGAGCAGCAGTTTCGGAACCGATGAAGTGTTCCCGCCGCCAACCGTATCGATTGGATTTGGACTGTTGGCAGTTTGGACGGTGCCGACGAACGGTCATCGGAGTGTCGTCCTCGCCCGCGCAGCCGTTCCCAAAATCGCCTCCGAACCTTCCACGCCACCCGGCAAATGTTCCACTAAGTCTTCCGTCGTCAGTCCCCGCGCGGACCGACGACGGGCGTGATGAGCTCGATTTACTGAAGTACAAGGACCTATCGGAACATGCGCCAAAGACAGGCGCGCCGGATCAGGAAACATCTCCGCGTTACCCGCTACTAGCAATCAATGGCTACGGCAACGCCCTCCAGGCTTTGCTAGCCTTCAAGGCCTAAAACAAGAAAGTTTCGACCAGTTTGGGGCCTAACCCATTTGTCTGCAACGGCGAACGTTCGTAGTTTGGCCTGTACAGACCTTCCCCCTATCAATGGCCTCGTTTTTCGGGCATTCTGCTGCCATCGGCCATGTATTCACGGAGCCACAAACGAACCAAGGACGGCAAAGCGCACCGCTACTTCAGCATCGTCGAAGCCCGACGACTCTCGTCGGGCAAGTCCGTTCAGAAGCGGTGCCACTATCTGGGCGACATCAACGACAGCCAGCAGGATCGCTGGCGCAAGACGCTGGAGGTCTTCGACGAAACCACCCAACGTTTCCAGGCAATGAGCCTCTTTCCGGATGACCGGGAGGTCCCCGCCCAGGCCCTCGACAGCGTCCAGGTAAAGCTCGGCGAAATGGAGCTGCGCAATCCGCGCGCCTTCGGCTAGTGAAGGTTGATGTGGCTGTGAACTCTGGCGGCAGTTGCAACTCGACCAATTCTGGAACCAACGGCTGGAGCCGGGCCGCGAAGCCGTCCCCTGGAGCCAGGTTCTGCAACTGCTCGTCGTGAATCGGTTAATCAATCCCGGCAGCGAGTTCCGGCTCCATCGTCACTGGTTCGATCAAACCGCCATGGCGGACCTCCTCGGCGTCGACTTCGCGGTAGCCTCCAAAGACCGGCTCTACCGGTGCCTGGACCATTTGCTGGCCCATCAGCAAGACCTCTTCGTCTTTCTCCGCCAAAGTTGGCAGGATCTGCTTCACACCCAATTCGACGTGCTGCTTTACGACCTGACGAGCACTTATCTGGAAGGCGAAGCGGAACGGATCCCAAGCGCCAAAAGCGGCTACAGTTGCGATGGACGGCCGGACTGCCTCCAGTTAGTGATTGCTTTGGTGGTGACTACCGATGGCTTCCCCCTTGTCCATGAAGTGCCCTACGAGGTGATGGACGGCGACACGTCGGATAAGACCACGCTGAAAGGTTTTCTGGCCAAGATCGAATCGATGTATGGCAAGGCCGAGCGGGTGTGGGTGATGGACCGGGGTATTCCGACGGAGGCGGTGTTAAAAGAAATGCGTGAGGCCGATCCGCCAGTGCGCTATCTGGTGGGCACGCCTCGGGCGAAGATGCGGAAGATGGAGCAGCAGTGGCTGGAGTTGCCGTGGCGCAAAGTGCGGGATTCGGTGTCGGTGAAGCTGGCGGCCGAAGGCGGCGAGATGTATGTGTTGGCCAAGAGTGAGGGACGGCAAGCCAAAGTGATGGCGATGCGGAGGAAGAAGCTGGCGCGGTTGTTGTGGAAGCTACGGGCGATGCGGCGGAGTTGTCCCGCGCGGGATCAGTTGTTGCTGCGGATCGGGGCGGCGAAGTCGGCGGCTAGCCGGGCGTTTGGCTTTGTGGAGATTCAGTTGCCATCGGCCAAGCAGGCGGTGACACGGGAGACCTTTACGTTCCGGGTTCGTAAGGAAAAGTTGCGGGAGGCGGAACCGGTGGACGGGCGTCATCTATTGATCTACCGCGCTCGAATCAGGTGGGGGAAGCCCCGGCGGTGTTGTGGGAGCGCTACATCCAGTTGACGCGGATCGAGGCGGCGTGCAAGAGCAGGAAGGGGGAACTGGGGATTCGGCCGATCTTTCATCAGCTTCAGCGCTGAGTGGAGGCCCATGTTTTTGCGGCGTTTCTGGGCTATTGTTTGCTGGTGACGTTGAAGAGTCGGTTGGCGGCATACGCGCCGGGGCTGACGCCGAAGGCCGTGTTGGAGAAGCTGGCGAAGATCCAGAGGATCGATGTGTGGTTTCCGACTACCGACAACCGGCATCTGGTGATGCCCCGCTATACCGAGCCGGAGCCGGATCAGGTGATCTTACTCCACACGTTGAAACTCTCGCTTCCGCCGCAGACGCCCCCGAAGGATTAAGGCCAAGGCCACTGAGATCCCCAAGTCGCACTTGAAAATGTAGTGCAGACTTGACGCGTGGGTTTGTTAAAAAAGGGGACTTAGGCGTTGGTTTTGGTGCGAACGGAGAAAGTCAGGTTAGCGTTGCTCCTTAATGAGGACGTTGGCGACGAGTTGGCCGAATTCAAGGATAAAGCCCTCGAACGGGCGCGAGCTGACCGCGGCATGTACCGCCTGACCAAAGGTACGGGGAGCTAGTCTGAGTCTGAGGGACCCGCTGGTGCCGTTCCCGTGCGCCAAGCCTTCGCCTGTGTCCGAAACAGCCGTGCGGAGTCCGGAAGAAAGAAATTCGCTACCTCAAGTGGATCGCGACGAGATCGCCGTGTGACGAATATATGTCAGTGCACGTAAGCAAATCCTCTCGCTCGCGGTACATTAATCAGGGCCATCATGCAGGACTCGCCAAACGGTAACACGCTCGGAGATTTGTATCGCGACTGGGGCGCATCGCTCTTGCGGTTCGCGTCGACGCTGGCAACTTCTCCGCAAGTCGCGGAGGACTTGGTTCACGATGTGTTCCTGGTTCTTCAACAACGACTCGCAACGGGAGAGCGGATCGACAACTACCGGGCGTGGACAATCACGGTTGTTCGGAATCTTGCACATAAGGAGCGGCGCGGCGCGGCTAAGTTGGTGGAAATGCCGAGCACGATAGCAGCTGCGCCCGCTCCACAGCACGAGATTATCGCGCTTCGGGGACTGTTGAGCCCTCTGACCGAGCGAGAACAGGAGGTCTTGATTTTGCGCATGGAGTCGCTTAGCTATCGAGAAATTGCGGACGAGTTGGGAGTTGCCGTGGGAACCGTTTCGGCGCTGGTGGCGCGATCTCTCGCGAAACTGAAGGACGTTTCCCGGAAGAAGGCTCAGCAAGGAGGACGCAGTGAAGCAGCATCCCGATGACTCGCGGCTCGTCTCGCTGGTTGACGGGGAGCTAACGCCTGAGGTGGCGGCGGAGACGCGCTCCCACTTGGAAAAGTGCTGGCGTTGCCGGACCCGCCTGCAGGCGTTTGAAGAACAAATCGCGAGCGTGGCTCGGGTGTTTGATGCCGCCGCTTTCGCCGATCCTCGTTGGATTGACCGTGGACTGGTGAGACTAGGTGTTCGCGCCGAGCAAACTCACCAACCGCGCAGTCTGATTCGAGGAATTTCGGGGTTTGCCTTTGCGTCGTTGGTCGCGGCATCGACGGCGCTGTGGTTTCAGGCTCCGCGTAACGCCGAGCCAAGGCCCCAGTCGGCGGTCTCGGTGCCTGCGTCAAAAGCCGTAGCGCATCCAGTGGTATCGGTGCCAAAGGCGGCCGCAGCGCCCGCCTTGCCGACACCGGCACCCGCTCCCGTAGTGCTGGAAGCTCGCATCGACCTCGATCAGGCAGAAGTGGCGGCACGCTACGCACTGTTTCGAATTGGGGCCGACCTCGGCGATCCCGTTGAAATTGAGCGTGTCAACGGCCGGATCGTAGTGGGCGGCGTGATTGCACTGGAAGAACGGCGCATGGCAGTCATCGGTGCGCTCCGCGGCATCCCTGGCGTTGCTGCCGAATTCGACGCACCGACGGGAGCGAGCCCGATTCCGATTCCGGCGAGCGCGGAGGTGGTGGTAGGGCGACCACCCGAGGTCGAATCAGAACTAAGGCAGTTTCTGGCCGGAGGACAACGAAACGCGCTCGAGTTTGGCGGTGTTTTGATTCAGCGCGCCTCGCGAGCGGTTGATCATGCGTGGGCGTTACGACGTTTAGAAGAGGGGTTTCCACCGGTCAAACGGGAGGCGCTGGATTCGACATCGCGGGACATTTTAATGGAAATGGCTTTCGCGCATCTTGCGGCGGTGTCAAGCGAAATGTCGGCGTTCGGAGCCGAGGCCCGTCCATTTTTTGAGCGGGCGGGAGTAGCATCGGCGGGCACCGAGCGCGCGCCACTCTTCCAACTCGTCGAGAGCTTGCACCGCAATACCTTGAGTCTTTTCGCGGCGGTTAGTGCCTCGGAGCACAGCGACCCGAAGGCTCGAATGATTCAAATCCTTTCATGCCTTGAACATCTCGGACCCGCCTTGTCGCGGACCGAGCAACAGTGGAAAACCCAGGGCGCGGGCCCAAGGAAAGAACCGTGAAACTGATAATCAGCGCGCTTTTTACGCTAGTGGCCTATGGCCAGCTCACCTCGCAGATCACCGGGACGATTTCGGACTCAAGCGGTGCCACGATCCCCAACGCAGCGGTCCGGGTGCAGAATGAGAACACAGGTATCCGTTGGGAGGCCAAGACGTCGGCAAACGGTTCGTATACGATCCCTCTATTGCAGCCCGGCA
This sequence comes from Acidobacteriota bacterium, assembly GCA_025354525.1. Taxonomy (GTDB): domain Bacteria; phylum Acidobacteriota; class Terriglobia; order Bryobacterales; family Bryobacteraceae. The sequence continues at coordinate 14,962 of JANXMS010000547.1, read as the reverse complement.
AGTATCGGGTGACCGTGCAGTTTGACGGATTCCGTACGATGACGCGCTCGGGCCTGCGATTGGATGTCGCCCAAATGGCGCGGCTGGATTTCACACTCGAAGTCGGCGGCACGGCGGACTCGATTGAAGTGACCGATAAGACGCCGCTGCTCGATTCGGGATCGAACTCGATCGGCGCAACGGTCGGGGCGGACAAGATTGAGAATCTTCCAATCAAAGGCCGCAACTCGAGCGCGTTCTTGATGCTGGTGCCAGGCGTGCGCGCCACACGCGCCACCATCAGTCAGCCAGTGCTCGAGAGTCACTACCAGTTTTTTTCGGTCAACGGATCGCGCCCTGGGCAGAATCAATTCATGCTCGACGGCGGCAACAACACCAACGTTGGGTTCAACAGCCCGGAGTATAGCGTTCAGGTCGAATCGGTGCAGGAGTTCAAGGTGCAAACCTCCAACTTCAGCGCGGAGTTCGCCAACGCGGCGGGCGCCGTGATCAACATCGTCACCAAGGGCGGCACGAATGAGTTTCACGGCAGCCTGTTTGAGTATTTCCGCAACGACGCGCTCGCCGCGACTGATTTCTTCTCCAACGCGGCGGGCCGCCGCAAGCCGGTGTTCCGGTTCAACCAGTATGGTGGAACGATCGGCGGACCGATCAAACGCAACCGCACCTTCTTCCATTTCGGTTATGAAGGCTTGCAGTTGCGCGACCCGGTGATCACCAACACGAGCGTGCCGACCGCGCGGCAACGCAGCGGCGATTTTTCGCAGACGCTGACAGCGGGCAGCGCGCTGGTTGTGATTCACGACCCGCTCACCACCCGCCAGGACCCTAATAATCCGGCGCGTTTCATCCGCTCACCGTTCGCCGGAAACATGATCCCACAGGGCCGCATCAATCCGATCACGAGGAGGCTGCAGGAGTACTATCCTCAGCCGACTTCGCTCGGCGATCCGGGTACGGGCCTGAATAACTTTTTCTTCACCGGTCCGCGCACGCGGCCGGTGAACGATTTCACGGCGCGGGTCGATCATCAATGGAATGCGGCAACGCTACTGACAGCGCGCCTTTCGCGATCGGTGACGACGATCACCAATCCAGCGACGTTTGGCGCGGAAAACAAGGGCAGCCCGGGCTACAGCCGCAATCCGCAGTCGCATCCTTCGATTCTCCTGAAGGCGACCTCGAGCCTCACTCCCACTCTGTTTGGCGAGTTTGTGGCCTCGCTGAACCGTTTCGACTTCGATCGCCGCGGACTCTCCAACGGGCTCGATCCGACGACGCTCGGCTTCCCGGCTTATCTCGCCGCCAATAGCAAGGCGCTTGGTTTTCCGTCGATCAGTGTCGATAGCCAGGTCGGACTCGGCGGCTACGCCAACGAACGAGACGCCTATGACCGCTACGAGTTCAAGGCCAACCTTTCCAAGCTCCTCGGCAAACACACCCTGAAGTTCGGGGGGCTCTATTCGATCGTCAAATTCAATTCTCAGCAGGCGAGCAACGCAGTCGGCGCCTATTCCTTCGCGCGCAGTTTCACGCAGGGACCGGATCCGCTTTCGAACGCGGTTAATTCGGGCTTCGGCTACGCGACATTCCTTCTCGGCAATCCGACGTCGGGCACGCACAATCCGTCGGACCTCGCCAGCGCGCTCGCACAACGATACTACGGCGGCTATGTGCAAGACGACTTCAAAGTGAACAACCGGTTGACGTTGAATCTCGGCCTCCGCTACGACTACGAGACGCCGCGCACTGAGCGCTACGATCAGCTCGCGAACTTCGATTTTGATACAACCTCGCGGCTTTCGAACGGTACGCAGCTCCGGGGCGGGCTGCTGTTCCCGAACACGAACGGACTGCCGCGCGCGCACTGGAACAGGCAGCGGACGAACTTTGCGCCGCGATTCGGCTACGCCTACCTGATGGGCAAGTACACGGTCTTCCGCGGGGGCTATGGCATGTTCTACAGCAATAGCTGGGGCAGCGGCCGAAACGGCAACGGCATGCCGCCGACGGGCTTCATTTGCAGCACGCAACTGAATCCGAGCCTTGATGGCGGGCTGACGCCATTCACGTCGATCTCCGATCCGTTTCCGAGAGGGTTCTGCAAACCGAGCCGCAGTTCTGCGGGTCTGCTGACGAGTTTGGGCCAGAGCGTCGACATAATCGACCGCAACCAGCAGATTCCGTACGCCCAGTCGTGGAATTTCGACATTCAGCGTCGGCTGCCGAAAGATGTGCTGTTTGAGGTCGCCTATGCCGGCTCGCGCGGTGTCAATCTTGCGGGGACGCTGGAGTGGAATCAGCTCGACCCGCAGTACATGGCGCTTGGCACGCGCTTGAACGAGCAAGTGCCGAATCCGTTCCTGGGCACCATTACAGACGGCCCGCTGTCGGAACGTACGATCACGCGAGGACAGTCGCTGCGTCCCTATCCGCAGTTCCTGGGAGTGTCGAGCCGCGACGCCACCTACGGCGCGTCGGTCTATCACGCAATGTATCTGAAAGTGGAACGGCGGTTCGATAACGGCTTTAGCGTGTTGAGCTCCTACACATGGTCGAAGCTGATTGACGACGTCATTCCGAGCCGCACGGGATTCCCCGGCGAATCGTTCTCGGGCGCACCGCTGCAGAATTTCTATAATCGGCGGGGCGAGCGGGCACTGGCATCGTTCGACACGCCACACAACTTCGTGACGAGCACGGTCTACGAACTTCCGTTCGGCCCCGGCAAGCGTTTCTTGAAGGCCGGCGGCGCGGCGGGCAAGTTGATCGGGGGCTGGCAGTTAAACGGGATCATGCTGTTCCTGAGCGGCCCTCCGCTGCAGATCAACGGCGGCAACGGCAGCGGAACATTCGCTGGCACGCAGCGGCCAAATTGGACGGGCGTGAATGCGACGCGGGACGGTGCCATTCAGCAACGCCTCGGTCAGTATTTCGACACGACACAGTTCAGCCTGAATGCGCCGTTTACTTTCGGCAACGCGCCGCGCATCATGCCGAATCTGCGCGGGCCGGGGACGGCGAACTTCGACCTTTCGCTGTTCAAGAATACGATGCTGACCGAGCGAATTCGCTTGCAGTTTCGGGCGGAGGCGTTTAACGCTTTCAACCGCGCGCAGTTCAACATTCCGACAACCTCAATCACTTCGGCGTTGTTCGGCCGCATCACGGCGCAGGCCAACTCGCCGCGGGATGTCCAACTTGCCCTGAAGCTATTCTTCTAACCATGGCGAACCGTCGCAAGTTCCTTCAGGCGATCGGCTTGGCCGGCGGCGGTTTGCCTGGTTTGCGGGCAAACCAGCCGCCGGCCGGGGCGAAAACCAGCCGCATCTCGTTTCCGCGCGTATTCAGCGACAGGCAACTGCCGATGATTGCGTTTCCATTGGGTGGCGTCGCAGCCGGCTCGATAAGTCTGGGTGGCCGTGGTCAGTTGCGCGACTGGGAGATCTTCAACCGGCCGGACAAAGGTCTTTCGCCGAGCTACGCATTCCCTTCTTTGTGGGTGCAATCGGGGAACGCCAAGCCCGTGGCGCGAGTGCTCGAAGCGCGTTTCGCGCCGCCGTACGAAGGCCAGAACGGGTTGGGGTCCAACAACGTTCCGGGGCTTCGCCGGATGGAGAGCGCGAGGTTCACCGGCGAGTACCCGTTTGCGCGAATCGACTTCCGCGATGCGCATGTTCCCGTCAAGGTATCGCTCGAAGCCTTCAGTCCGTTCATTCCGCACGACGCCGACAACAGCGGCTTGCCAGCCGCGATATTGCGCTACCGGGTGCGCAACACGCAGGCAACGGAGGCGACGGTCTCTATTGCGTGGTCGATCGAGAACATGACGGGCCGGGGGCCCGGAGTCGATACGCGGCGGGCGGATCACCGGTCCCAGGACGGGTTGCAGGGATTGTTGCTGAATAATCCGGCCCTTCCCGCTGGTCACGAGACAAAGGGAAGTTTTGCACTCACTGCGATCGCGAGCGGCGCGGACGTGACGGCGCTCCGCGGCTGGCCGCGGGCGCGGTAGTGGAGCGCACCGATGTTATTCTGGGACGAGTTCACGAGCGACGGGCGGCTCGGCCCCGAGGCGACGGAGGTTGGCCCGGTCTCGGCGCTGTGCTTGCAGCGGAAGATCGCGGCGGGCGCGGAGGCAGAGTTCACGTTCATCCTCGCTTGGCACTATCCCAACCGCACGCCCGAGCGCTGCGGATGGCGCGCGCCGAAGGGCGAGGAGAAAACGGTAATCGGGAATTGGTACGCGACGCGCTGGCCCGATGCGTGGGACGCTGCGGCCTACGCCGCCGCCAATTTGACGACGCTCGAACGGCGCACGAGGTTGTTCTCCGAGGCACTACGCGGATCGACATTGCCAGCGGCGATCAAAGAAGCCGCGTCGGCCAACTTTTCGACGCTGGCGACGCAGACCTGCTTTCGCACCGCCGACGGCGAGTTCCACGGCTTCGAAGGATCCAACGACCACATTGGATGCTGCGCGGGAAGCTGTACGCACGTGTGGAACTATGAGACTACGACGCCTTATCTATTCCCTTCCTTGGCGCGGTCGTTGCGCAAGGCGTCGTTCGGGTTTTCGACCGACGACGAGGGCGCGCAGCATTTTCGCCAGGTTCTGCCGGACGGTAAGGAGCGTCACGGCTACGCGGCGGCCGACGGGCAGATGGGCCAGATCATCCATGCGTATATGGATTGGAGTCTCTCCGGCGATCTTGGCTGGCTGCGGGAGATCTATCCCCGGGTCAAGGCGGCGATGGAGTTCTGCTGGAAGCCCGGCGGTTGGGACGCCGACCGCGACGGTGTAATGGAAGGAGTTCAACACAACACCTACGACGTCGAATTCTTCGGCCCGAACCCACAGTGCGGCATCTACTACCTGGGCGGACTGCGCGCCATGAAGGAGATGGCGGACGCGACCGGCGATACGGCGATGGCGCAGACTTGCGGCGAGCTGTTCGAGCGCGGCCGAAAGTGGATTGACGTCAATCTCTTCAACGGCGAGTACTATGTGCAGCGCATTCAAGGCGCGCCGCGCGAAAGGATTCACAAGGCGTTGTTGAGCACGATGGGTGCCGACAACACGATGGAACCGGAATACCAGGTCGGCGACGGATGCCTTGTCGATCAACTCGTGGGTCAGTATTTGGCGGAGGTAGCGGGGCTTGGAGCGCTCGTCGATCCCGCCAATTGCCGTAAGACTCTCGATTCGATATACAAATACAACTACAAGCGGACGCTCGTCGACCACGACTCCGTGCAGCGGATTTTCGCGGTGAACGACGAAGCGGCGTTGATCATTTGCGACTACGGCAAAGGCACCCGGCCACGCGTTCCGTTCCCGTATTGGGCCGAGATCATGACGGGCTTCGAGTATGCGGCGGCGACGCATATGCTCTACGCTGGGCGCGTGAAGGAAGGCGTCGAGTGCATTGAGAACATCCGCGCGCGCTATGACGGCGAACGGCGCAACCCGTGGGACGAGGCCGAATGCGGGCACCACTATGCCCGCGCGATGGCGGCGTGGTCCGGGGTCCTGGCGCTGAGCGGGTTTCGATACCACGGCCCTGCCGGCGCGGTGGAGTTCCTGCCGAAGTGGCAGGCCGCTCCGTTCCGCAGCATTTGGATGACGGCGAACGGATGGGGCACATTCGAACGCAGCACTGGGGCAACGTCGATCCGTGTTCTGTCGGGCGAACTCCGCGTAAGGACCGCGACTGTCCCCTCGGCGGCGGGAGCGATTTCGGCGGCGGTCGATGGCGCGGCGGTCAAGGCCGCAATGAAACGCAGCGAAGGCCGGACAGAATTTCGCTTCGCATTGGAGCTACGCGTTATGGAAGGGAGCGTGCTTGTCCTCAAAGCCTGATACGCGGCCTGTCGTGGTGCTCGTCGGCGGATTCCTTGGCGCCGGCAAGACGACGTTGTTGCTGCGCGCGGCGCACGAGTTGCGGCGCGAGGGGATTCGTTCGGCGATTATTACCAACGATCAAGCCAGCGATCTCGTCGACACGCGCTTGGCGCGGAACAACGGCAATGTAACTCGTGAAGTGACGGGCGGCTGCTTCTGCTGCCGGTTCTCGGATCTCGTGGCGTCAGCCCGTTCGCTGGCACAATTCAGGCCGGAGGTGATTTTCGCAGAACCCGTTGGCAGCTGTACCGATATCGTCGCGACGACACTTCGACCGCTGTGCAGCTACTTCTCAAGTGAGTTTCGTGTGGCACCGTTCACGGTGCTGGTGCATCCAGACCATGAACGTCAGTTGGGCGCCGATGCGGCGGCGAACTACCTGTTTCGGAAGCAGCTCGAAGAAGCGGATCTCGTCTGTTACACGCACAGCGATCTCTATGACGCGGGAGCACGGCGTCTGAGCGGTAAGACCGGCGCGGGGGTACGCCCCTGGCTGGACGAAGTTCTTGCGGAGACGGCATTACCAAGGTTGTCCCCGCTGTTTATCGACTACGCTGAGTATGCGGCCGCCGAAGCCTCGCTCGGCTGGGTCAACTGGCAGGCTCGGCTCGAGTTGCGTAGAGCTGAGACGCCAGCCAACGTCTTGGGCCGCGCCATCGAGAATATCGACACGGTGTTGACGGCGCGAGGCATTCGCATCTTCCACCTGAAAGGGTTCGTCGATTCCCCTACGGGAAGAGTAAAGGCCGCGATCACTTGCAACGGAGCCGAACCATCGGTGGAAGGTGATGTGGTGGCGCGCCGGTCGCGGTCACACAGACTGCTCCTGAATCTGCGGGCCAACGGCGAACCATCCGAACTGGCGAGCGTAGTTGAGCCGCTGATCGACGGTACCATCACGCTCTTGCGCGTCGAAGCTTTCCGTCCGTCCGCGCCCACGCCGGAGCACCGGCTGTAAGATCACGACCGTCGCTCCGCCCGCCACCTCCGGCGAGCGTAGCGATGCCTTCGTTGCGCGCTTGGCGAGTCCAGCCCAGAGACCCAATGCGGCCTCGGAGCCTGACCCCGGCTCCTGCGGAAGCCAAGAATAGGCAGTCAATTCACCTGGCGTGTGGTTGGCGCAGCAGGATTAGCCTGACTTTCGCAGTTCGCGCCCAAAAACGGGAAACTTTCGACCCGTTTGGGGCCTAACCCATTTGTCTGCAACGGCGAACGTTCGTAGTTCGGCGTGTTCTCGCGTTGGATCCACTGGAATCCGCCATGCCGAACAAAGCAACCCGCAAAATCGAGTTCGTACGGGGAAAACACTTTGCCGTGCACTTTTAATCTTTGCTCAAGATACCTGCGGAGTTCCAAGGATCCCCATCTGAAGTAGCCCCAAGCTTCCGCGAGAGTGGACAAGTCAACAATGTTTACGGCCCAAGGATATGCATCATCGGGCTCTTTCTCGAGCAAAAGGGAGAGATTTGTAGCAAGAGGACCGAAGTCGTCTCTTGTTATGCAGGCACAGCAAACGAGTTTCGAGCTAGTGGGTAGCAACTGCCCGATCTCGCTTCCGTTCGCGCCAAACAGTCGGACGACCTCTCCCCGATTTAGGCGGCTGACGATGTGGTTACCCTGCTCGAATGCTTTTTGGATTCCCGTGTCGCCGCGGAAGGCATCCCGAATTCTCGTGAACGCTTTGTCAGGATCTCGGAAGGGTTCTGCCGGGGGAGATGCCTTTGCTTCAAAAATAATGCACAGTTCCTCATCAAAAACTATGAGGTCATGCTCAAACTGCGAGTCTGGCTGCTCAAAAACGTGCTCCCAGATAGTGGCGTTCTCACCGAACAAAAGTCGCGCATTGCGCGCTACCTCTCTTTCTAGGGTCTTATCTCTCGCCCGAAGAAACTGCTGTCGCAGTTCGCTGCCAACGAGGGCCTCCTCGCCGGTTCTCATAGTCGCCAAGAATAGGGCATTGGTACCCGGAAAAAGCGCGGTTTCGTCATCGATTAGTATCAGCGGTCTCGTATCGATGGCGCGCTTGTCCGTCGGAAATTGGATCGCAGGCCCATCTCCGCGACGAATGGTGAAACGTTCCCAATATGCTGCCGCCATTGCGGGAAACTCGGCCTCCAACTCCTTGAACTTAATAAGCCCCAGACTTTGTATCCCTTCCCAAAACTCAATGGCCTTCCCAGCCCAGGGCTCTTTCCATTCGACCCATTTGAGGTCGTCCAGTGAGAGGCCTTCAGAGTCGGCTCGATCGAGTATCGCGTGCCGAAGCGCTTCCTCTTCTGTCGCGAGCCTCTGCAAGCCATCTAGGTCCGCCTGAAGTTTCTTCGCAATGAATCGGCCGATTTTTGTTGCGTCCGTGGCAGCGATCCCAATCAACTTCGTTAGGTCCGTGTCAAAGACAGCGAGATATGCGGCGATTCGATCATTTACTTGTTCAATCGAAGCCATGAGGCCCGAATTGAAATAGTGCAGAAAGGCGCTCATAGCAACTTCACGAACTTGGTACCATTCCGCTGTCGTCTCGCCCTCGCCCTTCTGAAAATATAGTTTGAAGTACACCGAAGAGATATCATTCAAGAGCACCTCCATGCGTCTCCATTCCTCCTCTGTGAGCTTGGCGGGCGTTTCAGGCTCCCGAGTTGACAACAGCACACTAAGGAGAAATGAAATTTGCCGGTCAGGTGAGTGCAGCCTACTATTCCGATTCTCTTGCTGAGCAGTAATCAACGAACTGAAGCACATGCCTACAACTGATCGAGTAGAGAGCCTTTCAAGAAGGCCTCGGAGTTCCGTTACGTCGTGTTGCAGTTCCTCCTGAAGTGTCATTGATTCCCCCGCATTATGTCAGTCTACCGTCAGCCCCGCCAAATCGACAACAGCAGCAGCATTCGTCCCTCGGGTTCACCTGCAGTGCTGCCACCTCCCGAACAACAGGAATCACCGAATTGCCTGTTTCGGGCAACTTCTGGGCCGATTGACGGTCTAGCCAACAATTATTGGTTCGCAGATGCCCTACTGCTGAAACAAATGGCCGGTGCTAAAAAGCAATACCTGTCTTGGATTGAGGCGAAGGCTGGACCGCCGTACGTGCCGGGAAAGTGGGAATTCAACAAGGCAACGTTCAGGCCTAACGGAACTTTGATCGATGCAAACGTCGTGTGGGAATTCTGTACCTGCATAGCGGTTGATGCGTCCTGTCAGCGATAAGAACCTAAAGAGGAGATCAAATGAAGCGCCTTTTATTGGCAGTACTGTTTTGTGCAAATACTTTGTCCTGGGGACGACAGTTACGTCTTCTCTGCGCGTCGCCGGCCAAGAATCTTTCCGAGCATTTAGGGGCCAAACTTCTCTCGGTTAAGAGCGATGGATCCGTGTCCGTCAAGGAACTCTTACGCCCCGACTCGACTGTTTATTGGGCTTCGGTCTCTGTTCCAGATGGCGTCGCGCTTCTAAGCACCGAGGCAAATGAGACTGAAAGATCGACAGTCTCTGTGGTCGATTTGAATTCTGGTGAGAAGGTCAAAGAGTGCAATTCGACTGGAGTTGAGGATCGGAGTCTCGTCGACCAATGGGTCTATCGCAACGCGGCAGGAAAACTTGCCTACGTCGAACTGTTTATTACACCAGAGATCAAAGGTGGCTACCTTCGAAGTTTTGATCTGGCTAAAGCTGTGCCGTGTGAGAGCAGTTTTTCCAAGGTGACTCCAGCCGAGGTAGGTAACATCGTGTCGTATGGCCCGGCTGGTCTTCTCGAAATCACGGGGGAAGGCACGAATGCAACTGGTGTGGAACCAAATCGGGACTTGGTCATTTCAACCAGCGACGATACTGAGCCGGCCCGCCTTGGGTTCAAGGTTCCGGCGAGTATTCTTGAACGACAGGGTCAGGATAGAAACTATCTTTACCTATCACAAAACACCGATCAGTTGACACTGCTGTACGCTTTAATCACTTTTTCGCCGAACGTTACTAAAGCGCTCTTACTCACGAAAGAGAATGGAAAGTGGAAGGTGCCGACTTGGCCTACTGGTGGATTCGGGGGGCGAGCCTTTGGGCACTATATAGGCGGAATAATCACGGAACCCCGGCCTTCCAAACGAGTCACGAGTCCTGGTCGCGAGTCCTGGTCGCGAGTCCTGGCGGAGCCCCAAGGATCCGGGTGGATTTCAGATGGCACGCCGCTTTGATCAGGCTGACCGGCTGTTTCCAGGTAAGCTCTTCATTTACGACACCCGGACCGATAAAGTCGCGCTTCACTACACTGGACAAGCCGATAGCGAGGTTCTTCTGATCGACGGAACCACCGTTTATTACCGGGCTGCTGACAAGTTGTACCGAGCGGAGTTGGTAGAAGGACGGTTCCGGCAGCCGACGCTGCTTGCGCAGGACAATTGGATTCGCGATGCGCATTGGGCCTTTTTGGGAGAGGAGACGGAACCGAAATGAAGTGCGACAGACTGTTGGTATCCTGTCTCATCCTCAGTATCTGGGCGAACTCGCCCGTAGTGGGGCAGTTCCCCGCAAAGCTGGGTGATGATGATCCTCGGCTTTTATTGGCCACCGTGTTTTTCTTGGAAGATTTCGGGCGTTGGGTGGATGGGAAGGTAGCCGCATCTGGGAAGGACAAAGGGAAACAGCTTTCCAGGTCGGCGGCGAAGTATGTGGGAACAGATGAAGATAGTTTTGTACGCGTCATCGCGGCAAGCCGGATTGCCTCCCAGGCGATCCGGAAAACACTTGCCGAGGAGGGTGACGCCGCGAAGTTGCACGGCTCGGTCAAGATTCCTCCTGCCGTCCTGGCCGAGTTACAGGCCAAGCGAGAACGATCCATTGGTCAAGCAATTGAGAAAATGAGGGCCGATCTTCCTCCCGTTGCTTGGGAGAGCTTTCGACGGTACGCGAACACCACTCACAAGTCCGGGATGAAGGAGGGCAGCGTCGGAGACTCTGGCGGGAAGATCGGAGTCCAATCGGGAAAATAGAGACGGCAGCGCGACCCCAATCCGCACCGGCGGCACGCCGCCGCCCGGGCCTTGAGTTGGATCCGGCCCTCCACCCGATCCGCCGCGTTGGCACTGGCCAAGTACCTCGACGACTCGACACAATCCCCGGCCGTTCGCGAGGAAGCAGCCGAATCGCTCGCCTATGTCGGTTCGCTGAGCCCTGAGCAGTTTCAACGATGATGTCCCGGCCTGGTCACGGCTTTTCATACTCTCCATACCGCGAACATTCGCCGATTTCAGAAGTGGAGTATTTAACCACGGGTTGCCAAGGGGTTAATTCAAGAAGAATCTTTTTCGGGACAGGCGGCAACCTCTTCGCTAGACCGAAACCCGTTACCATGAAGATCAAGGAGTTTGCGAATGGCACAGCTTGACTGGTCTCAATGCCCCGCTGTGGAAAGCGTTCCCGGCCGGGTCAGTGGTGCGTGGGTGTTTAAGGATACCCGTCTACCTGTCGCGACGATTTTTGAAAACCTTGAAGCTGGGTCACCCATTGAGGAGATCATGGAGCAGTTCCGTGTATCGCGCGAACAGATAAATTCGGTTCTGGAATTTGCAGCCCGCAGCCTTCGAACGCTTCCCGTAGAAACAGCATCCACCCCGGCAGATGCGCATACTCTTTGATCATGGAACGCCGAGCGGCATAGCCAAAGCTTTAGCGGGGCACGAGGTAACCGAGGCGATAGATCGGGGATGGGATCGCATTTCAAATGGCGATCTGCTCAAGGTGGCGGAAGAGGCAGGCTTCGAGCTGCTGTTAACGACCGACAAGAACCTTATCTACCAGCAGAATCTTTCAGGCCGAAAGATTGCGATCATCGTGCTCGGCGATTCAACATGGCCCTTCGTTCGACTACACCTTGATCGAGTTTCCTCAGCAGTGAATGCGGCGACCACCGGCAGCTATGCCCAGGTCGATTTTCCCCTGCCTCCTAAAAAGCCGTTCACACGCCCTTAGTGAAGAGAAACACACTGACGACGAAGTGCCCACAGCATTCCACAAAGATTTCGAGATGAAATCATGGAATGGAGACCGTTCCTATCGCTCGCCACCCCGAATTGTTAGCCGCTCCGTCCCCCGCCGCCGCGTAGAATATCCGATTGGGACCTCCCGCAGCTTTGAATTCCAACTGTATGGTGAGCGTCAATACGTTGCCATTGCTTGCAACCACGAGGCCTCCAGGCGGAACGCGGTAGTGGCTGTTCTCCGTAACACCGTAAGCGAACGACCAACCCCAGGCTTTACGCGGCCCCTCAAGTTTGATGTCGTAGGGTGATGTCCAAACCCCGCGTTCACCGCCGCACCGCGGTCGAGATCCAGCAGCTCGACGTCGAGGCGGCAAGAAAAGCCTTCTATCCGTCGATCGGGATCGAATCCATGGTCGGTTACCAGACATTCGATGTGGCCAAGCTGGTGAATACGCCTGACTCGCTGCTCCTCCAAAGTGTCGATGAAAGGTCAGACGAATACTTTTCGGACGTGAACTTTCCAATAGAGCCGGACAGTTCAAATTGAGCGGAAAAGGTCGCGGAAACCGTGAAGCTTATCGCGCACTCTTCCGCGTCCCCTTCGAATGGCTCGCCCTAAGCGGCGCAGGCGCTAGATGTGAACTATATACATAAACCCCGCGAGACCCGGCTTGGACCGGATGGTAGCGGGGTAAGCGGAGGGTCTTCCGCTCAACGCACCGGAATCTCAATCAACCGCGCGGTGCCACTCGCCACCGCTTGCCACGGAACCCGCGAATCGAATGTCACCAGCCGGCCGGCATTCCGCAATGCCAATGCCGCCAGATAAACATCCGTCACCTGTTTCGCCCCGGCGATCCGCTCCGCATAAATCGCTTGCGAATCCGTGATGGACAGTTCTTCCGCCCAGAAGACGTGCCGCCACGGCGTGGCCTCCTTCATTTGCCGCAAGGTAGCCACGGCCTCGGTAGCGCTTCGCGTGCCGCTGCGATAGGCCGCCTGCGTCAGCACCCGGACCATGCCGTTCTCGGTGATCGAGCACGAAGCCCAAGTCTTATCGGGCGTCTCGGTTAACCACGATGGATCGCGTCGTGGAAAACGTGTTCCGGATCCGCGATGGCAATCAGAACGTTCACATCGAACAGCCAAATCACCGTCCAGCCTCGGCTTGATCGGCTGCGTCGAGCAATTCCGCTACATGTTCGGAGGTCACGGGTTGCGCTCCGGGCCGTCGCGAGAGCACGGGGAATCCATTGCGAGTGGACAGGTTGGCGGCATCCGGTCGCAGCCCTCGCCAAGCCAGATCGGTAATCACACGCGATAGAGTCTGCTTTTGTGCGTCAGCGATCGCTTTCGCGGTTCGTAACAACTCTTCGTCCAGGTCGATAGTAGTCCGCATTAACTCAACATAGCATCGGATGACTCGATTCTCACCGCCGGAAGTTTGGTCACGATTGTAAATCACGGTTATCAAGCTGGACTCCTCGCGGATCCTGCGATCTCATCCCGATTTTTGCGCTCGGCGGTCGGAATGGGTCGCCCGGATGAGCGCCGGGCCGCTCAAAGAACAGCCGGAAGGGTGGCCACCAGATCCTATCGCGGCTTTCTCCCCCTCCTCTCGCTAACCCGGAGCCGTCGAGATCTCCGGTCGCTACCCTGAATCGCGAAGGCAGTCTCCTTCAATGCGCGGCGAAGCTCGGCGCGGTGCTCGGTGCCCCCTCGTGTTTGACGTCCGCAGTGGCATTCGGTCGGAAGCGTTCGTCCGAGTACTTCTTGCCGTTTTGTGGAGTCCTCTATCCCCTTCACTCTCTAGCGCCGACTCGTAAAATGCCCAAAATACACCTAGATCGTCTAGGCGTGTCACAGACCAAAAAAATATATCTTTCGCTTGTTTTGTATCACTTACCGACACACCGGGCAAAACAGCCTTCTCCGGTAGCGTAAGATTCTTTTCAGGAAAGCCCGTTTTCGCCGATCCTCCGGCGGAGCGGGCTTTTCCATTTCTACACCTTGGAGAATTCACCCATGTTTAACGAATTTTACGCTGCTAACCGCGATGCTATCCTCAACAAATTCGTCGCCGACAAAGAATCCGAAATGGCTGCCGAGGCCGCCAAACGCGATGCCGTAGCGCAAGCGATGGCCAACCGGCGCAACGCGATGAAATCAACCGGACCCCGTACGCCCGAAGGCAAAGCGGCGTCCAGCCAAAACCGTCTCGCGCACGGCCTCTGTTCCTCCTCACTGCTCATCCGCGGTGAATCGCAAGCCGAGTTCGACGCGCTCCATACGGACATCGTCGATGCCTACCGTCCCGCCACAGCGGAAGAGCAAATGCTTGCCGACCAGCTCGCCGAAGCCCAATGGCGGCTCAATCGCGCCCGCCGCGTCGAAGCGAAAACGATCAATATGCTCATTGAGGACACGTTTAACTACCTGAACGAGGAGGGTGAGCAGAACGAGGAGAATGCCCCTCCCACTTCCGACCCCGATCAACTGATCGCCGTATCGTTTGCCAGCGTCCCGAACGATGTGATCTATCGCAACATGCAGCGCTACGTCACGACCATCGAAAGAAGCCACCAACGCTGTCTCAAAAACCTGCACCATACTCAGGAGAAGCGCCGCACTCTGCCGCCCCCGCCGCCGGTTCAAACGGAGCCGGAAGAAGTCAAAGTAGCCACCGCCAACCACCCGCTGCCAGAAGTTGGCTTCGAACCGCAATTCGTTCCGACTGCCCCGTTCAGCACCCCGGCCTACACCGACCGCTGCTGACCCGGCTTCGTTTCGTAGAACCCGGCCGCCTTCGAACCGTATTTCGCTCTTTGACAACTCGACCGCCAACCGGTGTACTTGAACTATGTCTTGCCGTCGCCACTCGGCCCTCTTGCAACGGAACAATCAACCCGGTTAGCCGTAGGTCTAACTCGTCGCCGCTTTGGCTTCGTTCCGTAAAACACACGGCAATATTCTGGCCCACCCCGCGACCCGGGCAACGCAACCGTCGCCGACCCGGCTTCGTTCCGCAGTTCAACCCAGTTAGCCGTAGGTCTAGCTCGTCGCTCTGGCTTCGTTCCGTAAAACACAG
>JANXMS010000626.1 GCA_025354525.1 Acidobacteriota bacterium | reverse complement strand
GGTGATGATGATCGAGTCATTGCATATTGGACGGGTTGGTGGTTTTCGAACCGAGTTCGTTTCGCGGCCACTAATCCGCTGCCGTAATCCAGCATTAGTTTAGCCCCCAAAATGGTACTTGCGTTAACTAAATTGAGGCTTGCCGCGGTTGTCGGCTATCGCTGACACCGAATAAGCCGAAAAGCCGTTTGACGCATCTCCGGCGAGACCGTGTTCTGCTGAAACTCTTACAGACCTCGTCCAAGCCAGCGCCGGCAGCTATTTCCCAGCCCGCCAAGCCGCCTCCGCGGATTCGATGAATCATCGATGAATCACCTTCACACGGACTGATCTCGATTTTGGTGGCGGGAGCATGTCTGCTGGTGGCGGTGGCGGCGCTGGTTCTCCCGGTCAGAATCGACAGGACGCCGGATCGGGCTTAAGGATGTAAGCGCGGAAGTTTTTGGCCTGTAGTGAACTTCGATAAGCTGGAAACAATGAACGGTCGCAAGCTATTGATTTTATTTGTGACGATGATCGAGGCAACCTTTGCAAGTAGCATCGAGAAGCTGCTAATTGACGCTAATGTCGTCGTAGAAGGCTCTTTGGTTGCGGTTCGGACCTCGGGTGAGGACACCGTCCTGAGCATAAAGGTAAATTCCGTACTGGTCGGCAAGGTCCCCTCCTCAATGTTAGACGTCTCCTGCAACGGTATAAGGAACACGGGATTGGGCCTGCGATCCGATTCGCCTGCGCAGATGTACTTTTTGAAAACTACGAGTGCAGGCGTGACTTCATGCCTGCCAGTGTTTTCCTTGGGACATTCCATGCTCGGGTATACAGTATTTTACCTTGCCCCAGCGTGCAGAGAGGGAGATTTGCAATCATTGGGAGCAAAATCGACGAGAGAGAGACTTCTCGTGCGAGTAGCGGAGTCGGCGCTGTGTGGCGCGCCTCATTTTTGGTCGTCGATTTTGGACGCGGCATCTCCAGGTGGGAAGTCGCAAGGCGTCATTCGAGATTTTGATCGACGGCTATTTAGGGAGTTGGTGAAATCTTCGCGCCGCGATATCCATCTCGAAGCTTTCCTAGGACTTTTGTTCGGCGACGACCCATTGCCGTACGACCTTCTTGCCAGCAAGCCCGAGCAGGATCTAAGCAATGAAGGAGAGCGTCGCCGTATCCTCTTCGCGATTGAGAATGGCCTCGAGGATCCGAGAGTAATCACCCAACTATCCAAGATCGTAATCAGCAGTGATCCGGGATTGCGACTGGCGGCGGCGAACGCGCTGCAGCGCTTTCATACTCCGGCTACGGTTGCACTCCTTGGCCGGATTGTTGAAACGCCGACAGTTGAAAGGACTCTGGGAGTGGTAGCGGCCAAAGGACTGGCCGATTTTGCTAACGGTTGTCCGATGACTACGGCCAGCTCGTTCCAGACTCCCGCTGACTATTTCCCTCGTTGTGATGCAAATTCCGCATTTCGCACTGACGACACGGCGCTGAATGCCCGGCACAATCCGGACCTTAGCGGCGATGATGACCGCATGATTTCGTATTGGAGGGGCTGGTGGTTTTCGAATCGGGATCGGGTTGCCGCTGCAAATCCTCTGCCGTAGTGGGCGGATAGAAGCAGGCACTTTGGGGCAATGTCGCCGGGGGCGGCGCTGGTTTTCCTAATTAGAAGCGGCAGGACGCCGGATCGGGCTTGAGGAAGTAATCGCGAAAGTTTTTGGCTTTTTTGTCCATGCAGCCGACTAAGTTGAGGAGTTCGACTTTACGGAATTGGACGGGGTGGCTTTCGCTTTGGAGGGAGATGGAGCCGGATTCGAGGGGTTTGCCGTCGGTCTTGACGGCGGGATCGTGGTTGGAGACGTTGCCGCCGCCGATTTGCGGGTGTTCGTATTTGAGGACGGACTGGCCGTTGATGAGGTGTTCGATGGACTCGGAGCCGTGGACGACGACTTCGGCACGGACCCATTGATCGCCATCGAAGGTGGGAGAGGTGGAGTTGAGGCAGTGGGCGGTGAAGAGCTTGCCATCGCGTTCGACGTTGGTTCCGGGGGTGCAGAGATTGCCGGTCGAGCGGGGGCCTTTGCCGAGGCCGCCGAGGAGTTGGACTTCGATGGAGATGGGGAAATCCTGGTCTTTTTGCATGGTGGCGGCGGGTTGGCCGTGGACCATGATGCCGCTGTTGCGGGTGGCCCAGCCGGGGCCTTCGACGGCTTGGTCGGCGACGAAGCGGTATTCGACGGCGATGATGTAGTAGGAGAAGGGGGTGTTGTAGAAGAGATGGCCGAAGCGGTTGGCGAATTTGTCATAGCCATCGTAGCGGACGGTGAGGAGGCCGTTTTCGACGCGGAAGGTGTTGGCGAAGTTTTCGCCGACGGGGTAGCCGGTGATCTTGGGAGTCCAGCCGGAGAGGTCCTTGCCGTTGAAAAGGGGGAGCCAGTCTTTTTTGTCGGCTGGATTGTGGGCTTGGGGGAAGGCGGTGGCGGCGAGGAGGAGGAGGAGGGAAAACGGTTTCACGACTGCGAGTGTATCGTAAAGCTCAGTGAGCCGCTGGAGCGATTAAACGGTTGATATGCCACGTATCGTCTCAGGTTCTGCTTCGTCAGGTAGATAAAGGTCTCTTGAGGCGCGTAGAAAGTATTTGCAATAAATCAGAAACTGCACTTGCTTTTCTCCGATTTCCGCAGTAGATTCCCAGTAGAGACGCTCGTGACTGAGTCACGCAGCGCGAAGGAAGTGTCTAGAAATAACCTATTCGATCTTCGTTGGCCTTCCAAGTCAGGATCAACACCCCGCACCGATTGGTTCTTACAAATCCCAATGCGCAACCGTTCATTGTGTCTTGTGCAGATGCGTATCCGGATTCCAGTCAGATCGGATGGACTGCTAATTTTTTCTACACGAAATACGATACCAGTAACAGTCCGTTGCCTCCAGTGACGACCCACGAATCTCTGGAGAACCGGCGGGTCCTTGTGCCCTCTACGAATTGGTTCCAACCGATCAGCCTCGGGACATGGTTACTGGGCCCGGGGGTGGTGCGAATCCAAGTATTTGGGATCGACAAGCGGACGGTCGGTGGACATTGCAAGACATCTACCAGGCCTGCCAAGCGCTCGGAGCGCCGTCATTGATCCCGCCTCCTCTGAATCCAGATCCGAATAACGCGTCTCCCGCTTCGGTCGGCAGCTTTACCCAAAAGTTCTGGGTAGGAACGGAATCTTTACCAACCGTGAATAATTTCTCGGGGAAATGCGTCCAACGCAATAAGATAAACGCATACCGCGACCGAGGAGATAGCAGTTTGGTGGTTTCCCCGGCCACGCGCGCTCAGTGTGCGATGGGAGTGTTTGTAAATTGATGATTACCATAGACTTCATATGGCAAAGGCAACTATCATGATTTGTTGGAAAATTCTAATACTTTCGCTAGCCACGCTTGGGACGACTTCAGCCCGGAGCATAGAAGAACTTTTGGCAGACGCACAGCTCGTCGTCGAAGGCGCTGTGACAAGCACATCACTCATTGGAGAGGAACAGACCCTCCATATTCGCGTGACGTCCGTCTTGCTGGGTAGCTCTCCATTTGCAACTATTCGCGTCTCTTGTAACGGGTTAAGGAATATGAGATACGGGCCTCTCTCGTCGCCATTCCCTGGAATCTTTTTTCTCCGATCATCTGCATCCGGCGACTTCACGTGCCTACCAGTTTCAATGATGGGCCATTCGGCGCTGGGGTTCTTGAGCTATCCACAAGTTTCTCCATGTAGGGAAGGCACTCTGGAGTCTCTCTCGCCGAAATCTTCCAGGGATCGAATTCTCCTGCGCGTGGCGGAATCGGCCTTATGTGGCGCGCCTCATTTATGGCGATCAATTCTGGAAGCCGCGTCTCCCGCTAAGAGGCCCGTTGGGACAGATCATGGGTTTGATCAGCGCTTGTTTAAAGAGTTAATGAAGTCGCCACGCCGAGATCTTCAGATTGAGGCAATGATCGGTCTCATACATTGTGGCGACCCCGCAGCTTTTGATTTACTGGCTAAGAATATTCAAGCATACCGAGGCGACAAACGCGAATGGTCGTCCATTCTTGACGCAATCCGCTACAGCCTTCAGGATCCCTCCACTGTCCCTCAGTTGGCGAAACTATTGACCGTATCTGACGCAGAATTGCGGTTAGCAACCGTTACCGCACTACAGCAATTTCACACAGTCGCAGCAGTAGCCTTACTCGGGAAGCTTTTGGAAACTCCTGTCATCGAAAAGGAGCTTGGTATAACAATATCGAAGGGCCTAGCGGATTTTGCTAACGGGCGTCCTATGACCACGACAATGTCTTTCCGTTCTCCTGCGGACTACTTCCCAAACTGCAATGGAAGTTCGACCTTTCGCTCGGAAGAAACGACGGTGAATTCCCGGCACAACTCAGAAATCAGAGGTGATGATGATCGAGTCATTGCATATTGGACGGGTTGGTGGTTTTCGAACCGAGTTCGTTTCGCGGCCACTAATCCGCTGCCGTAATCCAGCATTAGTTTAGCCCCCAAAATGGTACTTGCGTTAACTAAATTGAGGCTT